>CAZWDB010000008.1:0-62819 GCA_964632885.1 uncultured Acidimicrobiales bacterium
ACAAGCGGCGCCGCGAGGAAGCCGAAGTCCGCAACGACGCCGACAGCCGCGTCTACCAGACCGAGAAGTTGCTACGCGAGCAGGCCGACAAGCTCGGCGACGCTGATCGCCAGCCGGCTGAGAACGCTCTCAAGACGCTGAAGGAGGCTTTGGGCGGCAGCGACCTCGAAGCCATCAAGTCGGCGACCGAAGCGCTCAACTCCGCGCTGCAGCCACTCGCCCAGAAGATGTACGAGTCGGCCGCCGCCGCCGAAGGTGAGGGCCCCGCCGAGGGCGCGGCCGGAGCGACATCGGCTGACGACGACGAGGTTGTGGACGCGGAGATCGTGGACGATGAAGAGTCGGCATGACGGAGCCTCGTCGCGCGCGTGCTGACCGGGCGGGTCCTGCTGAGGAGTCGGCGGGGCCTGCTCCGGCCGGGGGCCCCTCCGAAGCGGTCCCCCCCGAAGGGGACCCCACCGCTTCGGTGCCTCCCCAGCCGGATCACCCACCGACTCCGGAGCAGGACCCGCCCTCCGGTGCTGACACCGTCCCCGCTGCTGAAGGAGAAGGAGAGGGGGAGGATGGGGTCGAGCCGGATGACACTGATCCGGCGGCGGTTGTGGAGGCGGATCTGGATGCGCTGCTCAAGGAGCGCGACGAGTACCTCGATTCGTTGCGACGGTTGCAGGCTGACTTCGAGAACTACCGGAAGCGGATGCTCAAGCGCGAGACGGAGCAGCTAGAGCGGGCGGCCGAAGGGCTCGTCGTGCAGTTGCTCGACGTGCTCGACACCGCCCGGCTCGCCGTCGACCATGGTGGCGGCGAAGCTGTCGAACAGGTCACCGTCAAGCTGTTCGACGTTCTCGGCAAGGAAGGCCTCGACGTGATCGACCCTGCGGGCGAGGCGTTCGACCCGAACCGGCACGAGGCGGTGGCCCATGAAGACGGCGACGGCCCGCCCGAGGTCCTCGAGGTCATGCGCACAGGCTACGAATGGCGCGGTCGGGTCCTCCGGCCTGCCATGGTCAAGGTCAAAGGCTCATAACCGGGGGTCTTCGTGACCACGCAGGCGCCGCAGGAATGGTTCACCAAGGACTACTACGAGGTTCTCGGCGTGCAGAAGTCCGCGACCGAGAAGGAGATCACCCGCGCCTACCGGAAGCTGGCAAAGCAGTACCACCCTGATGCCAACCCCGGCGCCGAGGACCGGTTCAAGGAGATCTCCACCGCGTACGACGTGCTCGGCGACGCCGCCAAGCGCAAGCAGTACGACGAGGTCCGGCGGTTGGGCCCAGTGGGCGGCGGCTTCGGACGCGGCCGGCCCGGTGGTGGCTTCACCCAGACCTTCGATGTCGACGACCTCGGCGACCTTCTCGGTGGCATATTCGGTCGTACGACCCGGCGCGGTGGGCGGACCGCCAGCGGACCCCGACGCGGTGCCGACCTCGAAGCCGAGCTCCACCTCGCCTTCGAGGACGCCATCGGCGGAGTGACCACGGCCGTGAACGTGACGAGCGACGTGGCATGCGACACCTGCAACGGCACCGGGGCAGCACCGGGCACCGCGCCCGTGATCTGCTCGGCCTGCGGAGGCCGGGGTGTGCACGACGAGAACCAGGGGCTCTTCTCGTTCAGCCAGCCGTGCCGGACGTGCCGGGGCACCGGTATGCGGATCGAGACACCGTGCAACACCTGCGCCGGCACGGGCATCGTTCACCGGCCCCGCCAGGTGAAGGTGCGTGTCCCGCCCGGCGTCGACGACGGCCAGCGGATCCGGCTGAAGGGACGAGGGGGCGCGGGCCTCAACGGCGGCCCGCCCGGTGACCTCTATGTTGTGGTTCGCGTGAGCGCGCACAAGCTCTTCAGCCGCAAGGGCCGTCACCTGACGATCACCGTTCCGGTGACCTTCGCCGAGGCTGCCCTCGGCGCCACCATCACGGTGCCCACCCTCAACTCGCCGGTGAGCCTGAAAGTCCCGCCGGGCACCCGTTCTGGTCAGACGTTCCGTGTGAGGGGCCAGGGTGCGCCCGTGCAGAGCGGCGCCGGCGACCTGCTGGTGACAGTCGAGGTGCACGTGCCCACCCAACTCAGTGACGAAGAGCGAGATGCAATCGAGGCGCTCGGCGCAACCATGACGGCCTCGCCCCGGCGCCACCTTGGAGTGTGATGACGATGGCCCGTCGTAGGACGAGTGCCGCCCGGGCGGTGTATGTGATCTCGGTTGCGGCCGAGCTCGCCGGGGTGCACCCCCAGACCCTGCGGATCTATGAGCGGAAGGGTCTCCTCGACCCGGAGCGCACGACCGGCGGCAGCCGCCGCTACTCCGAGGACGACATCGCCCGCCTGCACCGGATCCAGCAGCTGACGAACGCGGGCCTCAACCTCGAAGGTGTTCGCCAGGTGATGGCGCTCGAAGACGAGGTCAGACGGCTCCGCGAAGAGGTGGCGAGGGTCAAGCGGGAGGCCCGCGAGGCCGTAGAGCGCACCCATCGCCAGTACCGCCGCGACCTCGTCCCGGTCAAGCAGTCCCCCGTCCTCTACCGAGCCCGCGGCGGCCGAACTTGAGGCAATAACGATCGAATTCCGATCGTTATTGCCTCAAGTTCCGCCTGCTCAAGGATTGGGGCTTGCCTGCCGACACCCTTTGTGGTTGACTAGCTACACCGAGTCATATACAGCCACCGTCACAGTACCCAGGAGGGTCCATGCAGCTCATCCGTCGCCTCGTCTCCTACTTCCATAAGAAGCGGGCGTGGACGCTCGAGGTGCCCGAAGACTGCGTCGACCTTCAGGACCGGCTGGCTGCCTACTGAGCAGGTTCCACTCCACCACCATTCATGGACATCGTCGTCGGGGCCCCGATAGGGCCCCGACGTCGCGTCTAGCGGGCGATCGACCCCTCCCGCAGGAATGTTTTCACGGCCGGCCGATGTTGATACACTCGCTATCAACTTTTCTGTCAGCTGAGGTGCAGACGTGGCGCTCGACCCCAACCGGTGGACCCTCAAGACCCAGGAAGCCTTCAACGGCGCGGTCGATCTCGCGCGAACCCGGAACAACCCGGAGGTAACGCCCGAGCACCTACTGGCCACGATGTTGGGCCAGGAAGGCACCGTCGTGCTCTCCGTGCTGCAACGCGTGGGCGTGGCGCCGATGTCGCTCAAGAACAAGATCGACGAGGCGATCGCGCGGCTGCCGAGGTCCTACGGATCCGAGGCCCAGATGGGTCGGGGGCTGCGCGATGCCCTGGAACGGGCCGACACCGAACGCACCAGCCTCGGCGACGAGTACCTGTCGATCGAGCATGTGCTGCTCGCGCTCGCCGACGTGGTTGCAGTCGACCGCGAGACCCTGCTCACCGCGCTCCAAGAGGTGCGGGGCAGCCACCGGGTGACCTCCCAGAATCCCGAGGAGTCCTACCAGGCCCTCGAGCGCTACGGCCGCGACCTCACCGCCGAGGCGCGGGAAGGCAAGCTCGACCCCGTCATCGGGCGCGACGAGGAGATCCGCCGGGTCATCCAGGTTCTGTCGCGAAGGACGAAGAACAACCCGGTTCTGATCGGCGAGCCGGGCGTCGGCAAGACGGCGGTAGTCGAAGGCCTTGCCCGCCGCATCGTCGAAGGCGACGTCCCCGAGGGGCTGAAGAACAAGCGGATCATCGCGCTCGACCTCGGGTCGATGATCGCCGGTTCCAAGTACCGGGGTGAGTTCGAGGAGCGGCTCAAGGCGGTCCTCAAGGAGATCCAGGACGCCGGCGGAGAGGTCGTCACCTTCGTCGACGAGCTCCACACGATCGTCGGGGCGGGGGCGGCGGAAGGCGCTATGGACGCTGGCAACATGATCAAGCCCCTTCTCGCGCGAGGTCAGCTGCGGATGATCGGCGCCACGACGCTCGACGAGTACCGCAAGCACGTCGAGAAGGACGCCGCCCTCGAACGGCGGTTCCAACCGGTTCACGTCGGTGAGCCGTCCGCTGATGACACCATCGCGATCCTTCGCGGGCTGAAGGAGCGCTACGAGGTGCACCACGGTGTCCGCATCCAGGACGCGGCTCTCGTCGGCGCGGCGGTGCTCTCCGACCGGTACGTGACGGCGCGCTTCCTTCCCGACAAGGCGATCGACCTCATCGACGAGGCGGCTGCCCGCCTGCGCATCGAGATCGACTCGATGCCCACCGAGATCGATGTCGTCGAGCGCAGGGTCCGCCAGCTCGAGATCGAGCGCGTCGCCCTCGCCAAGGAGACCGACGAGCCCTCGCGCGACCGGCTCGCCAAGCTCGACGAGGAGCTCGCCAATCTGCGCGAGCAGTCCGACGCGATGAAGGGTCGCTGGCAGGCGGAGAAGGAAGCTATCGCCGACATCCGGCGGCTGAAGGAAGAGCTCGAACACCGCCGCGTCGATGCCGAGCGCTTCGAGCGTGACGGCGACCTCGGCCGCGCCTCGGAGATCCGGTACGGCGAGTTGCCGCAGCTCGAGAAGCAGGTCGAGGACGCGACGGTGCGGCTGTCGAGCCTCCAGTCGGATCAGCGGATGCTGAAAGAGGAGGTCGACGAGGAGGACGTGGCCGAAGTCGTGTCCAAGTGGACCGGCATCCCCGTCTCGCGGCTGATGGAGGGCGAAGTCCAGAAGCTCCTCCGGATGGAGGACGTTCTCCACCGGCGCGTGGTCGGCCAGCACGAAGCGGTCGACGCGGTCGCCAATGCGATCCGGCGGTCCCGTTCGGGGTTGTCGGATCCCAACCGTCCGATCGGATCGTTCATGTTCCTCGGCCCGACGGGTGTCGGTAAGACCGAGCTGGCGCGCACCCTCGCCGACTTCCTCTTCGACGACGAGCGGGCGATGGTGCGCATCGACATGAGCGAGTACATGGAGAAGCACGCCGTCAGCCGCCTCATCGGCGCGCCCCCCGGCTATGTGGGCTACGAGGAAGGCGGCCAGCTTTCCGAGTCGGTCCGCCGCCGTCCCTATTCCGTCGTGCTGCTCGACGAGATCGAGAAGGCCCATCCCGACGTCTTCAACGTGCTGCTGCAGGTTCTCGACGACGGCCGCCTCACCGACGGCCAGGGACGCACTGTCGACTTCACCAACACGGTGCTCATCATGACCTCCAACTATCCGGGCGACGTCCGTGAGCACTTCAAGCCGGAGTTCCTGAACCGAGTCGACGAGATCATCAGCTTCCGCTCTCTAGTCGAGGACGATCTCGTGCAGATCGTCGACATCCAGCTCGACCACCTCGAACGCCGGCTCCAGATTCGCGGGCTGGCGCTCGAGGTCACAGACGAAGCCAAGGCCTGGCTCGCCCACCGCGGGTTCGACCCCGCCTACGGCGCCCGCCCCCTCAAGCGGCTGATCCAGCGAACGATCGGGGACACCCTCGCGTCCGCACTACTCGAGGGTCGCTACAGCGACGGCGCTACGGTGCGCGTCGATGTGGCCGACGACGACCTGGTCTTGAAGTGAGCTACACCTGCCCACGCTGTGGGCAGGTCAACGAGCACTGGGGGCCGTGCGACACGTGCCTCAACCCGCCGCCGCCCGACATGATCGTGCCAGCCGCCCGCCGGCCGCGCCGCGCCGCGCGGGTCGTCGTGGCCGTGGGGCTCGTCGTGGCACTGCTCTTGACCGGCGGTGTGGGCAGCGTGCTTGTGCTGCTGAGGGACTCGGGCGACCGCGGCGCCGGCAGCTCCGACCGGATCGACCGCTCCGACGGGACTCCGCCGGGCGACGGCGCGACCGCCGATCTCGCTGCGGTCGCGGCCGAATTGTCGAGCTTCGTCGAGTCGGCACGCGGGCTTGAGTTCAAACAAGAGGTCGATGTGGTGCTCCTCGACGGCGAGGCGTTCACGGCGCGTCTCCTCGAGAACTCCGAGTTGGACCCCGACGAACTCGAGCTCACTGCCAGGGTGCTGCGTGCCCTGGGTCTCCTCCAGCGCGACGTCGACCTGCGGGCCACCCTCGAGGACTTGCTCGGCGTGGCGGTAGTCGGCTTCTACGACCCCGAGACGGGTGAGCTGGTGGTCCGCGGCGCGCAGGCCACCCCCGGCGTGCGGATCACCCTCGTCCACGAGCTCACCCACGCCCTGCAGGACCAGCACTTCGAGCTCCACCGGCCCCACCTCGACGACGCGGACGACGAGCGCAGTCAGGCTTTCAGCGGACTGGTCGAGGGTGATGCCGAGCGGGTCGCCGACCTTTATCGCGACTCACTCAGCGACGCCGAGCGGAAGCAGGCCGAGCGGGAGCAGTTCGAGGAGTCGGCCGCTCTGGCTCTGCGCGCGGGCGAGATCCCGCGGATTCTGATCGAGATCCTCACCTTCCCCTATGTGGTCGGACCGTCGTTCGTCGACGAAGTGGTGGCAGCCGGCCGCCTCGATGACGCCTTCACCGACCCTCCCGCGACGTCAGAACACCTCCTCCATCCCGAGCGCTACCTCGAAGGCGAAGCGCCCGTCGACGTGCCGCCCCCGCAGGCCGCCGGCGCCGTGATCGACGAAGGGGTGCTGGGCGAACTCGGCCTGTTGTTGATGCTCCAGCGGGCCGTCGAGGCCGAGCAGGCCTTCCGGGCGTCCGACGGTTGGGGCGGCGACTGGTATGTCGCCTGGCACGACGGCGACGTGACGTGTGTGCGTGCCGCCATCGCCGCCGACTCCGCGACGGATGCCGACGAACTGCACCGCGCACTCGTCGCCTGGGCCCAAGACCATCCCGATGCCCACGTTTCGCTGTCCGACACGGTCAACTTCACCGCCTGCTCCTGACACCGGCCCGAACTTGAGGCAATAACGATCGGATTCCGATCGTTATTGCCTCAAGTTCGGAGGGGGGACCTCGAGGAGCAGGGTTACGGGGCCGTCGTTCACGAGGGAGACCTCCATGTGGGCCTGAAACCGGCCCGTCGCAACGGTCGCGCCCAGCGCCACCAGACGGCTGGCCACCTCCTCGACGAGCGGCGCGGCCTCCTCGGGAGGCGCGGCCGCCACCCACGACGGCCGCCGTCCCCTGCTCGTGTCGCCGTAGAGGGTGAACTGGCTGACGACGAGCACTTGACCACCGCGCTCGGCTACCGAGTGGTGCATGACGCCGCGGTCGTCGGGGAAGACCCGCAAGTTCCACAGCTTCTCGGCGAGCTTCGACGCCACCGCAGCATCATCACCGTGGGTCACGCCGACGAACGCGCACAGGCCCGCACCGACCTCGCCGACAACGGTGCCGTCGACGACGACCTCGGCTTGGCTCACCCGCTGCACCAGGCAACGCATGGTCGGGATCGTAGGCTTCGGTCACTTTCAGGGTGGGCGCTCGGGGCCTGCTTCTGAGAGGATGGACCAGGTGTTCCTGCATCTCGCCCACAGCGGAGGGTTCGGGTGGGACGAGGCGGCGTTCTTCACGCTGCCCCTCGTGATCCTGGTGATCCTGCAACTCGTGTCCCGGCGCCGCGCCCGCCGCGAGGCCGAGTCGGCTTCAGCCCAAGTGGACGAGGCTTAGTCCGTCCAGCCGGTATGCTGACGGCTCCGCCGTAGCATCTTTTTCGAGGAGTCGCGCGTGCCCGGCACCGTGGTGGTCGGCACCCAATGGGGCGACGAGGGGAAGGGGAAGTTGACCGACCTCCTCGCCAAGGAGATGTCGGTGGTGGTCCGCTACCAGGGCGGCCACAACGCGGGGCACACCATCGTCGTCGACGGCGAGCGCTACATCCTCCAGCTCATCCCGAGCGGCGTCCTCTATCCCCACATCACTCCTGTCATCGGCAACGGCGTGGTGGTCGATCCCCAGACGCTGCTCCGGGAGGTGGACACCCTCGAGTCGAAGGGTGTCGACTGCAGCCGGTTGCGGGTGAGTGGGAGCGCTCACCTGGTGATGCCGTATCACAAGGAGATCGACGCGCTCACCGAGAGGCGGCTCGGCAAGAACAAGCTGGGCACGACCAAGTCGGGCATCGGACCCACCTATGCCGACAAGGCGGCCCGGGTCGGTCTGCGCGTGCAGGACCTCCTCGACCCAAAGATCTTCCGGCAGAAGCTCGACGTCGTTCTCAAGGAGAAGAACCAGGTCCTCGCGAAGATCTTCAACCGCCTTCCTCTCGACCCGGCCGAGCTCGCCGCCGAGTATCTCGACACCTACGCCCCCCGGATGCGACCGATGATCACCGACACCGTCGGGTTGGTGCACGAGGCCCTCGCTGCCGGTCAGCACGTGATGTTCGAGGGCGCGCAGGCGACCTTCCTCGACCTCGACCATGGCACCTATCCCTTCGTGACCTCCTCGAACCCGGTCGCCGGGGGCGCTTGCGTCGGCGCCGGAGTCGGGCCGCGAGACATCGATCGGGTGATCGGTATCGCCAAGGGCTACATCACGCGGGTGGGAGCCGGACCGTTCCCCACCGAGATGCACGGCGAGGAGGCCGACAAGCTGATCGAGTGGGCCGACGAGTACGGCAGCGTCACGAGCCGGCGGCGCCGCGTGGGCTGGTTCGACGCTGTCATGATGCGCCACGCCGTCCGCCTGAACTCCTTGAGCGAGCTCGCCCTCGGCAAGATCGACAAGCTCGATCAGTTCGACGTGATCAAGGTGTGCGTCGCGTATGACATCGACGGGCGGCGCGTCACCGACATGCCCTACCACCAGAGCGACCTCCACAAGGCAGTCCCTATCTATGAGGAGCTCCCGGGCTGGAAGTCCGATCTGTCGGGCGCGTTCGAGCCCCACCACCTGCCGGTCGAAGCCCACAACTTCGTGCAACTCGTCGAGCGGGCCTCCGGAGTCCCGATCCACCTGGTCGCGGTTGGACCGGCCCGCGACCAGTTCGTCCACCTCTCGAAGGAGCGGACGGGATGAAGGTACACGTGGTGGGCAGCGGTGGCCGCGAAGCCACCTTGCGATATGTGATGGCGCGCACCGCGGAGATCGTCGACGCGCCCGACCAGGCCGACCTCGTCGTGATTGGTCCGGAAGCTCCCCTCGCGGCGGGGATGGCCGATGAGCTGCGGGCCGCGGGGTCGGTCGTCTTCGGCCCCGGCCTCGACGGCGCTCGGCTCGAAGGATCGAAGAAGTGGATGAAGGAGGTGCTCACCGAGGCCGGAATCCCGACGGCCCGCTATGGCGCCTTCACCGAACCGGCCGGTGCGGTCGGATTCCTCGAGTCAATTCCTGGGCCGTATGTGGTCAAGACCGACTACCTCGCTCAGGGCAAGGGCGTGCTCGTGACGCCCTCCCTGGAGGAGGCGGTGGCCGACGCCACCGCCAAGCTGGAGGCGGGCGGCGTCGTGATCGAAGAGTGCATGACCGGCCCGGAGGCCTCGGTGCTGTGTGTGTGCGATGGCCAACGGGCGGTAGCGCTCTCCCCGGCCCGTGACTACAAGCGGGTCGGCACTGGCGACACCGGTCCAATGACCGGCGGAATGGCGTCTTATGCACCCGTGGTCGAGGTCGACGGCGACGCCATCGCCAAGTCGATCGTGCAGCCCACCCTCGACGCGCTTCGGGAGCGAGGTGTCGACTATCGGGGTTGCCTCTATGCCGGGCTGATGCTTACTCCGGAAGGCCCAAAGATCGTCGAGTACAACGTGCGGTTCGGTGACCCCGAGGCGCAGGTTGTGCTGCCCCGGTTCGCGGGCGACCTCGCCCAGTTCCTCTACGACGCCGCCACCGGCGACCTCCGATCCGAACCCGAGCACACCGACGACGCCTATGTTTGCCTCGCCTTGTGTACAGAGGGCTATCCCGGCTCGGAGCGCCACGGTGACGCGATCGAGGGCATCGAGGCGGCGGAGTCGCTCGACGGCGTCAGGGTTCTCCGGCTCAAGGTGACGCCCGACGGCCGCACTGCCGGCGGGCGCGTCCTCAACGTCGTGGCCAAGGGCGCGACCGTGGCGGCGGCCCGCGAGTTGGCCTACGAGGCCGCGGGCCGCATCAAGTGGCCGGGCGTCCACTACCGCCTCGACGTCGCCGAAGGTGTCGCGTGACCGAGCTTGCGGTAACAACGCAGCGGGTTCGACTGCTAGTGCGTCAAGTTCAGCGACGGGAGGAGTGGCGATGACGAAGAAGGTCGCGGTGCTGATGGGTTCCGCCAACGATGCCGAGAAGATGGCACCGGCGCGCGAGATGTTGGAGCGATTCGGCGTACCGCATGAAGTGTGGGCGATGAGCGCGCACCGCACGCCGGATGCGGTCAGCGACTTCGTAGGCAAGGCGCGCGGCGACGGCTTCGGCGCGATCATCGCCGCGGCCGGGCTGGCCGCCCACCTCGCCGGAGCCTGCGCAGCCCACACCACCCTTCCTGTCATCGGCGTCCCGGTCGCTGGAGGGGCCCTCAACGGGGTCGACGCCTTGTACTCCACGGTGCAGATGCCTCCGGGGTTGCCGGTGGCGACGGTGGCGATCAACGGTGCCGCCAACGCCGGTCTACTCGCCGTCGAGATCCTCGCGGTGGCCGATGACGACCTCGCTAAAAAGCTCGACGACTACCGCCGCACCTGGGAGGCGAAGCAGTTGTGATCCCCAACGTTCTCGCCCAGCGTTATCCGAGCGAGGCGATGCGCGACCTGTGGTCACCGGAGCACAAGGTCGTGCTCGAGCGACGGCTGTGGATCGAGGTGCTCCGCGCGCAGCGCCGGTTGGGCGTAGACGTTCCCGAGGGTGTGATCGAGGCCTATGAAGGCGTGGTCGAGAAGGTCGACCTGGCCAGCATCGAGGAGCGGGAACGGGTCACGCGCCACGACGTGAAGGCGCGCATCGAGGAGTTCTGCGCGCTCGCGGGCCATGAGCACATCCACAAGGGCATGACGTCGCGTGACCTGACCGAGAACGTCGAGCAGTTGCAGGTGCACCGCTCGCTGGGGATCGTTCGGGACCACATGGTCGCCGCGGTCGCTGCGGTCGCCGCCCGCGCCGCTGAGTTCGCGGCAATCCCGGTCGCGGGCCGGACCCACAACGTGCCGGCCCAGGTCACGACCCTCGGGAAGCGATTCGCCAATGCCGGCGAAGAACTGCTGCTTGCCCTCGCACGAATCGAGGCGATCATCGAGCACTACCCGCTGCGCGGCGTGAAGGGCCCGGTCGGCACCCAGCAGGACCAACTCGACCTGCTCGACGGTGACGCCGAGAAGGTGGAAACCCTGGAGCGCGACGTTGCGGCCGCGCTCGGGTTCAGCCACGTGTTCGGCAGCGTCGGTCAGGTATACCCCCGCTCGCTCGACCTCGAGGTGGTCTCTGCGCTGGTGCAGGCGGTGGCGGCTCCGGCCAACGTCGCGCTCACCATCCGCCTGATGGCGGGTGCCGGCACCGCGAGCGAAGGCTTCCAGGAGGGTCAGGTGGGGTCGTCGGCGATGCCGCACAAGATGAACACCCGGTCGTGTGAGCGCATCGCCGCCCTCACCAACGTGTTGCGAGGCCACCTCACCATGGCCGCCGGTCTGGCGGGAGACCAGTGGAGCGAAGGCGACGTGAGCTGTTCGGTCGTTCGCCGGGTCGTGCTGCCCGACGCCTTCTTCGCGGCCGACGGGGTTTTCGAGACGTTCCTCACCGTGCTCGGCGAGTTCGCCGCTTTCCCCGCAGTCATCGACGCCGAGTTGCGGGAGACGCTGCCGTTTCTCGCCACCACCAAGGTCATGTTGGCGCTCGTGCGGGCCGGCATGGGCCGCGAACAGGCTCATGAGGTCGTGCGCGAGCACGCCCTTGCCGCGGCGCGCGCCAGCCGGGAGGGGGGCGGTGCCGAACTCCTCGCACGCCTCGCGGGTGACCGACGGGTTCCTCTCACCGAAGCTGATCTCGGGCGCCTGGTCGACGAGCCCCTCGCATTCGTCGGTACCGCCGAGCGCCAGGTCGC
Organism: uncultured Acidimicrobiales bacterium; assembly: GCA_964632885.1. Lineage (GTDB taxonomy): Bacteria > Actinomycetota > Acidimicrobiia > Acidimicrobiales > CAZWDB01 > CAZWDB01. The sequence continues at coordinate 11,810 of CAZWDB010000008.1, forward strand.
GGCCTTCGTCGAGCGAGCCGCAACGACCATCAACCGTTATCCCGATGCCGCCCGCTACTCCCCTGGAGCGATCCTGTGACCCTTGAGCTTCTGCACTCCGGCAAGGTCCGCGACATCTACGCCGTGGGCTCCGACCAACTGCTGCTCGTCGCGTCCGACCGTATGTCGGCCTTCGACGTCGTGATGACGGAGCCCATACCCGACAAGGGCAGGGTGCTCACCGCCATGTCGGCGTTCTGGTTTGAGCTGCTGGCCGATGTCGCGCCCAGCCACCTCGTCACTGTCGACCCCACCGGGTTCCCTGAGGGTGCCGAGTCCATCACCGGCCTGGCCGGCCGGGGAACTCTGGTACGGCGGGCCGAGATGTTGCCGATCGAGTGCATCGTCCGGGGGTACCTGTCCGGCTCGGCGTGGAAGGAGTACCGCTCGTCGGCCACCATGCACGGCACACCCTTGCCCGAAGGTCTCCAGGAGTCCGACCGCCTGCCAGAGGCGGTGTTCACGCCCTCGACCAAAGCAGCGGTGGGCGACAAGGACGAGAACATCTCATTCGACGCCGCCTGCGAACTCGTCGGTCCCGACGTGGCGAAGGAGGCACGGGAGATTTCGCTGGCCGCGTACCGGCGGGGCTCGGAGTGGGCGGCCGAGCGGGGCATCATCATCGCCGACACCAAGTTCGAGCTTGGCCTCATCGACGGCCAGCTCTGCCTGTGCGACGAGGTCCTCACTCCCGACTCGAGCCGCTTTTGGCCTGCGGATGCCTGGACACCCGGCGCGACGCCACCGTCGTTCGACAAGCAGCCTCTCCGTGACTGGCTCGAGGCGAGCGGATGGGACAAGAAGCCCCCGCCTCCGCAACTGCCGGACGACGTCGTCGCCGCCACCCGTGAGCGGTATGTGACCGCCTATGAACGCATCACCGGCCACGACTTCGCCGCGTGGCACGGTGGAGCCTGATGGCGAGTCTGTGGATATCAGCCTGATGGCGAGCTTCTCGGTGCTCGTCGAAGTGCGCCATAGGCCCGGCATCGCAGATCCGGCCGGCGCGACGATCGAGCGTTCGCTACCCGCCCTCGGCTTCGACAACATCACCCACGTAGGTGTGGGCAAGGCCATCCGCTTCACCATCGACGCGCCGGACGAAGGCGCCGCCCGCGCCCAGGTCGAGGAGCTCTGCAAGCGGTTCCTTACCAACCCGGTCATCGAGGACGCGGTCGTCACCCTCACGGGGACCAGTTCGTGACCGCACGGATCGGGGTGGTCGTGTTCCCCGGTTCAAACTGCGAGCACGACGTCGTTGAGGCAGTCCGCACCCTCGGCGGTAACGCCGAACTGCTGTGGCACGGAGAGCGTCACCTCGGCGGCGTCGACGCCGTGGTCCTCCCCGGTGGTTTTGCCCACGGCGACTACCTGAGACCGGGGGCGATCGCCCGTTTCTCTCCGGTTATGGACGCGGTCATCGAGTTCGCGCGGGAAGGCGGACCGACGGTAGGGATATGCAACGGTTTCCAGGTTCTAACGGAATCCGGTCTCCTGCCAGGCGCTCTACAGAAGAACCGGGGATTGAAGTTCCTCTGCAAACCGGTCGAACTGCGGGTAGAAACCGGGCGGTCGGTGCTGACGAACGCAGCTGAGGTTGGCGCCCATCTTTGGATCCCCATCAACCACTTCGAAGGCAACTACACCTGCGATCAGGCGACGCTCGATGAACTACGAAGCGAGGAAAGGGTCGTGCTCCGTTACGTCGACAATCCGAATGGTTCGGTCGACGACATCGCAGCTATCTGCAACGAAGCACGCAACGTCGTCGGGCTCATGCCCCACCCGGAGCGGGCCGTCGACGAGTTGCTAGGGAGCGCCGACGGCGCCGTGTTGATCCGATCTCTGCTCGCGGGCGCGAGCGCAGACCATGCCAGCGTCGAACCGGCGATCAGGACGCGCCCCGGCTGATACCCGCCCGCTTCAGCACGGCGGCGTCGACGCCTACTTCCCGCCAGGCGGCATAGGAAATGCCCTTCCGTTCCCCGTACTCCTTGGCGGCTTTCACGAAGTCTTCTTCCAGCTTCGTCATGTCTACCGTGACCTGCTTGGCGTTGAGTTCCCGGTCGATGTCCATGCGCTCCTGCACGAGGTTGACCCTGGTGAGCGGGTCGGCGTTGGCCAGCTTTTGCTCGATCGTCGCGAGGCGCTTCTTCATGGATTCCGGTGTCCTTCTCCGGCCTCGACGTGGCTTGTGCGCCTCAAGCGCCTCGAGGTAGTTCCGTACTGCCCGACCCTGCTCACGGCCGCGTGCCAGCGCCGCTTTGTGTTCATCTGACATGGGCGTCTTACGACGCCTTTGCGGCGGGTTTTCCGGCGTAGACATACAGCAAAGTATTCCCGACACCACACAGCGATTTCAACGACCACCCATTTCTGGAGTGCCCCCCAGGATTCCCTGCCCCAACCACATCGGAGCTGGCGCGGCGGCGTCTACGGTTGCGGTGATGCCGGAGGAGGTCCACAGGGAGGAGATCCACAGGGCGCTCGGCCTGACCGACGAAGAGGCGGAGGAGATCCGCCGCACCCTCGGGCGGGAGCCCAATCACTTGGAGCTCGCGATGTACGCGGTGCAGTGGAGTGAGCACTGCTCCTACAAGTCATCGGCCATACACCTGCGGCGACTCCCGACCGAGGCGCCGTGGGTACTGGTCGGTCCCGAGAGCGGCGAGGGTGCCGGTGTGGTCGACGTCGGTGACGGGATCGCGGTGGCGATCCGCATCGAGAGCCACAACCACCCGTCCGCCATCGAGCCCTATCAGGGCGCGGCCACCGGTGTGGGTGGAATCCTCCGTGACATCTTCACCATGGGTGCCCGACCGATCGCGACGATGGATGCCCTCCGGTTCGGGTCCCTCGACGACCCGCGCTCGCGGTGGATGTTCGAAGGCGTCGTCGACGGCATCTCCGGTTACGGCAACTCGGTGGGGGTGCCGACCGTGGGTGGCGAGGTGGTCTTCGACGAGTGCTATGCCGAGAACCCGCTCGTCAACGTGCTCTCCCTCGGCGTGATGCCGGTGGAACACCTGCAGCGAGGGCAGGCGTCTGGTACCGGCAACGTCGCGGTGCTCCTTGGATCTACCACGGGCCGCGACGGCATCGGTGGTGTGAGCGTGCTGGCGTCGGCTGACCTCGCCGAGGGGGACCAGGCGGCGAAGCGTCCGAGTGTGCAGGTGGGCGATCCCTTCGAGGAGAAGCGTCTCATCGAGGCGTGTCTCGAGCTCTATCGGGAGCAGCTGGTCGTTGGTGTGCAGGATCTCGGCGGCGGCGGACTCACGTGCGTCACCTCCGAGACGGCGTCGCGTGGCCACGCCGGCATGGACGTGTTGGTGAGCGAGATTCCCCAGCGCGAGCCGGCGATGGCCCCTTTCGAGGTGATGACGAGCGAGAGCCAGGAGCGTGTGCTGGCGATAGTGGAGCCCGAGAACCTCGATCGCGTCCTCGAGGTAGCCGACCGCTGGGAGATCAGAGCCTCGGTCATCGGCACCGTCACGAGCGGTGGACGGCTCCGTATCCTCGACCGCCTCGACGGCGATGTGCTCGCTGATGTGCCTGCCGCGTCGCTCGAGGAGGACGCGCCCCGTTACGACCGGCCGCGCCGCGCCGCGGTCACGGCCAACGGCCGGGACCCGAACTCGCTGCCGTCCCGGGATGCGGGCGAGGAACTCATGGCGCTGCTGGCCGACCCGGCCTGGATTTTTCGCCAGTACGACCATCAACTCTTCCTCAACACGGTCGAGCCGCCCGGCGGCGACGCCGCGGTGCTGCGTCTGAAGTCGCCCGACCTGCCGCCCAACCAGAAGGCGATCGCGATCTCCACTGACGGCAACGGCCGGTGGTGTTCCGTCGCCCCCCGCCTCGGCGCCGCGATGACCGTGGCGGAATCGGCCCTCAACGTCGCGTGCGCGGGCGCCCGGCCGATCGCGCTGGTCAACTGTCTCAACTTCGGCAACCCCGAGCACGCCGAGGTGATGTGGCAGTTCTCCGAGGCGATCGACGGCATGTCGGACGCGTGCCGGGCGCTGAAGATTCCGGTCGTCGGTGGCAACGTCAGCTTCTACAACGCGACGCGGGGTCGCGACATCGACCCGACTCCCATCGTGGGTGTCCTCGGCCTGATCGAACGACTCGACCGGCGCCCCCCTGGCGCCGGGTTGACGGTCGGGGGCGCGATCGTGCTGATCGGTCACCTCGATGGGGACGTGAGCGACGTGAGCGGTTCCGCGTGGGCGCTGCGCACCCATAACACGCGCGGTTCGGTTCTGCCTCCTCTCGATCTCGTTGCCCACGCCCGCCTGCTCGACCTCGTTGCCGGGTTGGTCGGTGACGGCCTCGTCGCGGGTGTGCACGACGTGAGTGACGGGGGGCTGGGTGTCACCCTCGCCGAGATGGCGATGCGCGCCGAGACCGGTTTCCACGTGGCCGGAATCGCCACGCACCTGGAGCTCTTCTCGGAAGCCGCGACCCGTGTCGTCGCCTGCGTGCCCGAAGTCAACCTCGACGAGGTCCGGCGCCGCACGACCGCGGCCGAACTGCCCTTCACCGTCCTGGGAACCGCGGGTGGTGATCGGCTCACTGTCGACGGCCTGCTCGATCTGCCGCTCGCTTCGGTCACCGACCACTGGCACGACGTGATCCCCGCCGCCCTCACCCCCGCCCGCCGAACTTGAGGCAATAACGATCGGAATCCGATCGTTATTGCCTCAAGTTCGCAGTCAGGTCTGGTCCCGGTGTTTCTCGAGGAGGTCGTCGAGGGCTTCGCGGAGGAGGCTCGCCTCGGTGCGACCAGTGTTGCGCGAGAGCTTCGACAGCCGGTCGAGCCCGCCGCGGGTGTAGTAGTTGCTCTTGAGGGTCATCTTCTCCTCGACATATATGGAGATGCAGTTGCGGCCCTCCCGCTTGGCCCGCATCAGCGCGTCCTTGGCGGCCGCGAGCAGCTCGTCGGGCTCGGTGGCGTGTGGTGGCCGCGACGCGATGCCGGCCGAGACGCCGATTGATTCGATGGCGGGCGTCGGAGGGTGGGCCGCGTAGTGCGCTCTGATCTCCTCCATGACTATCAGGGCATTCTCGGCGGTCATGTCGGGCAGGGCCACGGCGTACTCGTCACCGCCGATCCGGCCGACGATCGCGCCGGGCGGCACGCTGCCGCCCAGGGTCCGTTCCCATGCCCTGAGCACCAGGTCGCCGACGTCGCGGCCGTGGGTGTCGTTGATCTCTTTGAAGTTGTCGAGGTCGCAGACCGCGACCGCGAGCTGCCGGTTCGTGGCGAAGGCCTGGACGGCCTTCTCCCACTCGTTCTCCTTCTGGATCTCGAATCCATGCTCCGTCATCACGTTGTCCCTCTCTACATTAAACGTATATATATACGAGATAATACGGGCCGATGGAGGATTGTCAACCCTCGGGGCGGATTTTCCGGATGGCAGGTATCGCGCGCCGCGTGTGTGACAATGACGGTGTGGCGGCAGTGGACGCGTTCGGATGGCGCGAGGTCGACCCGATCGACCCGGACGACGACACCCCCAAGGAGGCGTGCGGCGTCTTCGGCGTGTACGCGCCAGGTGCGACCGTGTCCCAGCTCACCTACGACGGCCTGTTCGCGCTTCAGCACCGCGGCCAGGAGTCGGCCGGGATGGCGGTGAGCGACGGCGACATGATCACCGTCGACAAGGACATGGGCCTGGTCGCCAACGTCTTCGACGCCTACAAGCTGGCTGCGCTCAACGGCCACCTCGCGATCGGCCACACGCGCTACTCCACGACCGGGTCGAGCACATGGCGGAACGCCCAGCCCGTGTACCGGAATGTCGGCGCACCGGACGAGCCGAACCAGTTCGCCCTGGGCCACAACGGCAACCTGACCAACACCGAGTCGCTGGCCGCAGCGGTGGGGATGTTGCCAGGCATGGTGAACCCGGGCTGTGAGGGCGTGACCAGCGACAGCGACCTGATCGCGGAGCTCATCACGGCTGCCTATCCGCAGGGGCCGCGCAGCGACGACCGCCAGCTCGAAGCGGCTCTGATGGAGGTCCTGCCCCGTCTCGAGGGCGCCTTCACCCTGGTGCTCATGGACGAAGCGCATGTGATCGGTGTGCGCGACCCGAACGGCTTCCGGCCGTTGTGCCTCGGCAAGCTCGACCAGGGATGGGTGCTCGCGTCGGAGACGACCGCGCTCGATGTGGTCGGTGCCCACTTCGTCAGAGAGATCGCGCCCGGCGAGATGGTCGTGATCGACGCGGCGGGCTGTCGTTCGCTGGCGCCGTTCCCTGAGGAGCGGATCGACCCCAAGCTCTGCCTCTTCGAGTTCGTCTACTTCGCGCGGGCTGACAGCATCCTCTACGACCAGCAGGTGCACACGGTCCGGTTCCGGATGGGCGAGCTCCTCGCCGACCAGGCACCGGCCGACGCCGACATGGTCATGGGCGTGCCCAACACCGCGCTCGCCGCGGCCGAGGGTTTCGCGCGCCGCAGCGGCATCCCGTACGGCCAGGGTCTGATCCAGAACCGCTACATCGGACGCACCTTCATCGCGCCCGACCAGTCCCAGCGTGACACGAACGTCAGGCGGAAGTTCAACCCGCTCAAGCAGAACATTGCCGGCAAGCGCCTCGTGGTCGTTGACGACTCGATCGTGCGGGGCACGTCCTCGCGAGCGTATGTGCGCATGCTCAGGGAGGCGGGCGCCAGCGAGGTGCACCTTCGGGTCATGAGCCCTCCCTACCGGTGGCCGTGCTTCTACGGCATGGACACCGGCACCCGCGCCGAGCTCCTCGCCGCCGACATGACCGTCGGCGACATCCAGAGTTATCTCGGCGTCGACAGCCTCGCCTATCTGACGATCGAGAACCTGCGGGAGTCGACCGGCATGGCCACGGCCGGCTACTGCGACGCCTGCCTCACCGGCAACTACCCGGTGGCGGTTCCGGTGACGTTGCGGAAGGACGTTCTCGAAGCGCCCGATCTCGCCGCTCGCCGTGGCTGACGACACCGAGACCCGCGGCCTCACCTATGCCGCGGCCGGCGTCGACATCACCGCGGGCGAGGACGCCGTGCGGCGCATCAAGGAGAAGGTTCGGACCACTTTCCGGCCCGAGGTCATCGGCGACATCGGAGGCTTCGGGGGGCTGTTCGCCTTTCCGAAGGATCGCTACCGCGACCCGGTGCTCGTGGCATCGACCGACGGCGTCGGCACCAAGGCGCTCGTCGCCCAGGCCGCCGGGCGGTTCGACACCATCGGTGTCGACCTCGTCGCCATGTGCGCCGACGACCTTGTCTGCAGCGGTGCCGAACCTCTCTTCTTCCTCGACTACATCGCGGTGGGACGTCTTGAGCCCGACAAGATCGAGCAGCTGGTCGAAGGGGTGGCGGAAGGATGCCGTCAGGCAGGGTGCGCCCTGATCGGTGGCGAGATGGCCGAACACCCCGGCGCCATGGAACCCGGCGAGTTCGATCTCGTCGGAACCGCGGTCGGGGTTGTCGAGCGTGATCGCATCATCACGGGCGACACCGTCGAGACCGGCGACGTCCTCATCGGCTTGCCCTCGCCGAACCTCCGATCCAACGGCTACTCCCTTGCGCGCAAGGTCTTCTTCGACGTCGCCAAGCGGTCCCTCGACGCGCCCGCGTACGACGGCGCCCGACACACCCTGGCGGACGAGCTTCTCGCGCCGTCAGTCATCTACACCCCCGCGGTCCTCGCGGCGTTGCGCCGCGTGGAGATCCGCGCCATCGCTCACATCACTGGTGGTGGAATCACCGGAAACCTGGTGCGCGTGTTGCCCAATCACCTCGACGCGGTGGTCCACCGCCGGGCGTGGGAGCCACCCCGCGTATTCGGGGAGATCCAGCGCCTCGGGGGCGTCGACGACGCCGAGATGCCCCGTGTGTTCAATCTCGGAGTGGGAATGGTGCTGGTCGTGCCGCGTTCCGACCTCTTCGCCGCCCTCGACGTCCTCCGCGAACGGGGTCACCGGCCAGTGGAGCTGGGTGAGATCGTCGAGGGACGAGGCGACGTCGAGATCACCGACTGATCGGAATTGCTGGAGATCGCGGTTCGGCGTGCCGATAGTTCGTAGTGCGGCACCGCGTCACGTCTAACGGCCGGAGAAGGCATGACCACATCCGAAACCGGAAAAGACGATCATCTCGCTGTTTTACGTACCATTTCGGCAGATCTTCTCGCCGGAGGTGGACTCGAGGAGATCGCAGGGAAGGCTCTCGCTGACTTCGCCGCGGCCATGGGAGCCCCCGCCGCCGCCATATTCCTCGCGCCGTCCAGAAGCGAGCCGGCGCCGATGGCGCTGGTCTCGATCGGAGCCGACCTCCAAGCCCTCGAAGCAATGGCGCGCCGCTTGCTCGAAGTAGCGCAGCCTAGGCCGAGGGTCGACGCTGGTCTCCTCGGAGTGCCGCTGGTCTTCCAGGACAACAAGGTCGGTGTTCTCGTGGCGTCGCGGGCAGAGCCGTTCGGTGATCGTGACGCCTCTCTCGGCGAGGTCGTGGGAGCCCAACTCGCCCTTGCCATCGAGCGGCACCGCACCGGCGAGGTGCTCGAACGCCGGCTCGCCGAGGTCACGTTGCGCCAGGTGCGGCTTGAGGCCGATGCCGTCGGCATCGAGGCCGAACGCAACCGCGCCGACCGTCTGGCGGGCCAGCTGCGAGATCTGGGCGACAGCTACCTTGCGACGGTCCGCGGGCTGGCCATCGCGATCGAGAGCAAGGACGAGAACACACCAGGACACCTCGAGCGGGTGACACGCTACGGCATCACGATGCTGCAGGCGCTCAGCCCGGATGCCGAGGTGAACCGGCAATATGAGTTCGGATTTCTCCTCCACGACATCGGGATGCTCGCCGTTCCGGACTCCATCCTGCACAAGCCGGGCGAACTGTCAGAGCAGGAGTGGGAGCTGCTGCGCGGCCACCCCGCTGTGGGCTACCGCATGCTCGATGGGATCCCGTATCTGACCCAGGCCAAGGAGATCGTGCTGTCCCATCACGAGCGCTGGGACGGACGCGGGTATCCGCTCGGTCTAGCAGGAGCCGACATCCCTCTCGGCTCGCGCGTGTTCCCCCTCGCCGACGCGTTCGAGGCGATGACATCTGACCGGCCGTACCGCCCTGCCATGTCGGTGGACGCAGCACTGGCGGAGCTTCGGCGAGGTTCGGGACGCCAGTTCTGGCCCGACGCAGTCGAGGCGTTCTGCTCCATTTCCGCCCAGGAGCTCGACGAGATCCGGAGCTACACCAACGACATCGTCGATCGCGACGACGACCAAATCTGACGCAGAGCTCAGAAGTCGAGGAGCCTCTGGGCCGCGTCCGCGATCGTGGCGGTCTGCGGGAGGATCGCATCCTCCAGCGTCGGCTCGTACGCGACGTGGCAATCCCGGGCGCCGACCCGGGCAACCGGGGCGTCGAGGTCGGTGAAGCACCCATCGGCGATCCACGCTGCCACCTCGGCACCGAACCCACTCGTGAGGGTGTCCTCGTGGACGACGAGCACGCGCGCCGTCTTCGCGACCGACTCGGCCACCAACTCCGTGTCCCACGGCAGTAGACAGCGGAGGTCGACGATCTCTATCGACGCTCCGGACTGTTCAGCGAGGGTCTCGGCGGCCTGTCGTGACTTCTCGACCGTGGCGCCGTAGGTGACGATCGTGAGGTCGTTGCCGCGTTGGACGTAGTCGGCCCGCCCGAGCGGGATCATGAAGTCGTCGGGCGGCATCGGGTCACGGGCGTAGGGCTGGCGTAACAGGTGCTTGTGTTCGAGGAACAGCACGGGGTCTTCACATCGGAAGGCGGTGCGGAGCAGCCCTGCCGCGTCGCGTGCTCGGGACGGGAACATGACGATGAGGCCGGGCACGTGGGTGAAGATCGACTCGCCGCACTGGGAGTGCCAGATCGATCCCCCCTTGAGATAACCGCCGATCGGCACGCGCAGCACCATCGGCGATGAGAACGCGCCGTTCGAGCGCCACCGGGTCGTTGCCGCTTCGCTCTTGATCTGGGTCATGGCCGGCCAGATGTAGTCGAAGAACTGGATCTCGGGGCACGGCCGGAGCCCTCTGATGCCCTGTCCGACGGCCCGGCCGACGATGTTGGCTTCGGCGAGTGGAGTGTTGAAACAGCGGGCCACGCCGAAGGTTTTTTGGAGGCCGCGGGTGGTTCCGAAGACACCTCCCTTGCCCTCTACCTCGTCGACTACCTCCTCGGGCGCGTCTGCCACGTCCTCACCGAAGACGCGGATCCGCTCGTCGCGCGCCATCTCGGCGTGCAGCGTGAGTCCGATCGATTCGCCGAAGGAGACCGGCTCGCCGTCATGGGCATCGGTCGGGCGCCCGTACCCCGGGATGTCCGGCACGACGTAGACATGGTCCAGCACCGTTGCCGGATCGGGTCGGGGGTGCGAGAGCGCCTCGCGGGAGGCGGCGGCTACCGTCTCGCGCGCCGCGGTCTGAATCTCACTCATCTCCTCTTCGGTCATCACACCGCCGCTCAGGAGTTCGTGCTCGAGAAGCGCGATCGGGTCGTGCTCGGCTTCCCATGTGAGCTCGGTCTCGGGTCGGTACTTGCTCTGGGTGTCCTGGGCGGAGTGTGAGTAGGGCCTCGTGACGGTGGCATGGATCAGGCCGGGTCCCTCGCCGGCGCGGACCCGGGCGACTGCCCGGGCGCCTTCTCGCCGGACCGCGAAGTAGTCGGTGCCGTCGAAGCGGGCGATCGCGAGACCGCGGAAGCCCCTCACCATCTCCGATATCGGCGCGGGTGACTGGTCTTCGGCGCGGACCGAGATCGCGTAGCCGTTGTCGGCGACCACGTACAGGACCGGCAGGTGGAGCCGGCACGCGGTGTTGAGGCTTTCCCAGAACTCACCCTCCGAGGTGGCCCCTTCGCCGAGGGACACGTAGGTGACCTCGTCGCCGTGCGCCGAGCAGCCCGGGAGGTCGCGTCCAGCGATGTAGCGTGCTGCCTCCGCGCACCCGACCGCCGGGATGCACTGGCTGCCCGTCGGGCTCGACTGCGTGACGACGTTCTTGTCGACGAAGCCCCAGTGGCACGGCATCTGGCGTCCGCCCGAGGAGGGGTCGTCGGCCGCGCCGACCGCCTGCAACAGGATCTCGGTCGGCGTCACCCCGAGGCCGAGCATCAAGGCGAGATCGCGGTAGTAGGGGAAGAACCAGTCATAGCCAGGGCGGAGATGGCGTGCGAGGCCGAGGAGCAACGCCTCATGACCCGCGCCCGAGATCTGGAAGAACACACGGCTCTGTTTCTGAAGGCTGATCTCCCGATCGTCCATGGCTCGTGAGATGCACGCGAGGCGGAAGTCCTCGACGAGTTCCTCATGTGGGATTCCCCGGTAGGTGCTGCGTTCGACCGCGGTGCTCATGGTCGGCCCCCTAGCTCGCTAGTGGTCAACGGCGCGTGTACGTATCTGATGGACGTGGCTGAGCTCGGCGATGCGCTGCTCCGCGAGTCGGTCGGCCGCGGATGCAGTGGTTATGCCCTCGGCCGCGGCGGCATCCAGCACCGCGGCCGTCGTGTCGCCGATCCTCCGGATGTTGCCGTAGGCGCGCTCCCGCGAGTAGCCGACGAGCTCTTCCGCGATGTTGATGACACCCCCTGCGTTCACCACGTAATCCGGTGCGTAGACCACTCCCGCCCTTGCCAGGCGGTCCGCGTCGTCCGGTTCGGCCAGCTGGTTGTTGGCCGAACCCACCACCGAGGCGCAGCGGAGCTCGGGGATCGTCGTCGGGTTCAGGACGCCACCGAGCGCGCAGGGCGAGAAGATGTCGCACTCGATCGAGTGGGCCTTCTCCGCCGCGACCTCCTCGGCACCGAAGGCACTGACGGCGCGTTCGACCGCAGCCGGCACGACGTCTGCGACGGTGAGCCTCGCTCTCGCCTCGACCAAGTGACGGCACAGGGCATAGCCGACCTTCCCCACCCCCGAGACGACGACGTGGCGGCCCGCGAGCTCGCGGGACCCCCACAACCGGCCGGCCACCGCCTGCATGGCATGGAGCACGCCATAGGCGGTCGCCTCGGACGGGTCGCCCGACCCTCCGAGGCCGCGGCTCACGCCGGTGACGTAGCCCGTCTCCCGCCGGATCAGGTCCATGTCGGCCTGGGTCGTGCCCACGTCCTCGGCGGTGATGTAGCGCCCGCCGAGGGACTCGACGAAGCGGGCGTAGGCCCTGAGGAGTCCTTCGGTCTTGTCGACGGCAGGGTCGCCGATGATGACTGCTTTGGCGCCGCCGAGGTCGAGCCCGGCCGCCGCCGACTTGTAGGTCATCCCCCGGGCAAGCCGTAGGACGTCGGTTACGGCCGCGTCCTCCGAGTCGTATGGGTAGAACCTGGTGCCGCCGAGTCCAGGTCCGAGCCTCGTGGAGTGTATGGCGATCACCGACCGGAGGCCGGTGCGTCGATCGTGGCTGAACACGACTTGCTCGTAGTCATGGCCGGCGATCCGCTCGAAGATCTGCACGTCAACAGCGAGCGTACCCGCGCCCACCGCGCCACTCTCGGCGCGTCGAACGCCCATGCGGTCGCAAAGGTGACTAGTCCGGACGGGTGAGGGCAAATGACACCCACGGGCTATCGACCCCATATCGGAGGTGCCGTACCTTCAGGGGAGCAAACGGACAGACCGAAGGGATCGCCACATGGCCGACCAGAACACACCAGACGCCCTGCTCACGCCGGCTGAGGTTGCTGCACTCTTCCGCGTGAATCCGAAGACTGTTACCCGGTGGGCGCGGGCGGGCAAGATCACCGCGATTCGGACTCTGGGCGGTCACCGCCGTTTCCGCGCCTCGGAGATCCGCCGTTGCCTCGAGCAGATGGAGCACGAGAGCGCTTAGCCGCAAAGTCGGTCGTTGAACTGACGGCAATGCCCACCCCCGTCGGGTGCGCATTGCTGTCAGTTCCACGAGTACCGGTACGTTGACGGCGTGCCTGCACCCAACGCCTCCTATTCGGTCTGTCTCCGCGTCCACGTCGTCAACCAGCCTGGGTCGCTCGGACGGCTAGCTACCGCCATCGGTGATGCCGGCGGCAACATCGGAGCCTTCGACGTTGTCGATGCGACGCCTGATCTCACTGTCCGTGACGTCACCGTGCTGGCGATCGATGCCGAGCACGTCGCCCAGATCCGGAGCGTCGTCGAAGCGCTCGACGGCATCCACGTTGAGAGTGTCCAGGATCGAACCTTCCAGCTTCACGACGGGGGGAAGATCGAGGTCCGCTCGAAGTCGCCTCTGGTGACCCGCGACGACCTGTCGATGGCCTATACGCCCGGCGTCGCCCGGGTCTGTCTGGCCATTGCAGAGAACCCCACCGACGTTCATCGCTACACGATCAAGCGGAACAGTGTCGCGGTTGTCACCGACGGGACGGCGGTGTTGGGGCTCGGCAACATCGGGCCGGCGGCCGCACTTCCCGTGATGGAGGGGAAGGCGATGCTCTTCAAGGAGTTCGCGGGAGTAGACGCCTTCCCGATCTGCCTCGACGTGGCTTCAACCGATGACCTCGTGGCGACGGTGGAGCGTCTTGCCCCCGTCTTTGGTGGCATCAACCTCGAGGACATCGCGGCCCCAGAGTGCTTCGAGGTGGAGGAGCGACTGAAGGAGCTTCTCGACATCCCGGTGTTCCACGACGACCAGCACGGCACCGCGGTGGTGGTTCTCGCGGCACTCGAGAACGCCTTGAAGGTGGTCGACAAGCGGATGGAGGATCTCAAGGTCGTGATGGCGGGAGTGGGCGCCGCCGGCGTTGCCATCACCAAGATCCTCCTGTCAGCCGGGTGCAAGAACGTGATCGGCGTCGACCGGAAAGGCGCGCTCTACGAGGGGCGGAGCGACCTCAACGCGTCGAAGCAGTGGATGGCGGAGAACACCAACCCTGAGGTGCGCAAGGGAGCTCTGCACGAGGTGATGCCGGGCGCCGACGTCTTCGTGGGCGTGAGCGGGCCGGGCCTGTTGATGCGAGACGACCTTCGCGCCATGCATCGCGACCCGATCGTCTTCGCGCTCGCCAATCCCGACCCCGAGATCACGCCCGAGGAAGCTGAAGGCCTTGCCGCCGTCATAGCCACGGGCCGGAGTGACTATCCGAACCAGATCAACAACGTGCTGTGCTTCCCCGGCATCTTCCGCGGTGCGCTCGACGCGGGGGCCACGTCGATCACCGAGAACATGAAGCTGGCCGCCGCCGACGCCATCGCCGCCTCGGTGCCGGAAGAGGAGCTGTCACCCGGCTACATCGTGCCGAGCGTCTTCAACCGGCGGGTCGTCGAGCTGGTTGCGGAGGCCGTCGCAGAAGCGGCCCACGCCGACCACGTCACCCGCTCATCTTGAGGCAATAACGTACGGAATTCGATCGTTATTGCCTCAAGTTCGGCCGGACGCAGGGGCAGAGGTCCGGGTGCAGTGGAACAGGAGGAAGTCGGCGGTCACCGCAAGGCTCTCCGCGCTCGGCAGCTCGACGGGGCGCTCCCTTGGGATTTGCCACCGGTACGGCGTCATGTCGATGAGTGCCTCAAGGTGTGGACGCGCCACGGCCATCTCGTAGGTGACGCGGTCGCGCGCCACCGCAGCCAGCGCGCCATCGAGAGAACGGGGCGGCGCGACCGGATGCTCGTCGGCTTGGGCGAAGAGGAGCCGCTTCAGTTCGATGAGGTGCCGTGGACCAGGCGCGACGACGGTGGCGTGGCCCGCTTCGACCAGGACACGAGCCATCTCGTCCGTCGCCATCGGGCCGAAGACGTTGACGACCGCGTTGACGGACCCGCTGACAACCGGCAGGGCGAAGGCGTTGGCTACGGCGTACTCGATCGTCCGGCTGCGTCGGGCCGCGGCGCGGACTGCGTACTTCGACACGTCGACTGCGCCGATCCACCGGCGCTCCTCTTCGGCGAGCGGTCGTGTGTAGTAGCCCTCACCGCAGCCGACGTCGAGTACCGCGCCGGGGGGTAATGCTCTGAGCAGCGCGCTGCGGAGAGGCTCGTAATAGCCGGCGTCGAGGATTGCCCTCCGGGCGCGAACCATGGCGGGTGCGTCGCCCCGCTCCCCGCGGCGCGCTGAGCCCGGTCCGGCGAGCAGGTTTACGTAACCTTCCCGGGAGCGGTCGTAGGTGTGGCCCGAACCGCATCGGTACGCGCTCGTCTCTCGCGTCAGCGCCGCGTGGCAGACAGGGCAGCGGTACACGAGGCGATCGTAGGAGCGTCTCGCCGTGGGACGGTGCTAGCCGTCGCTCATGTTCTCGTCTTTCATTTCTTCGTCGTGCATCTTCTCGTCGTTCATGTTCTCGTCGGTCATTTCCTCGTCGGTCATTCCTTCGTCGGTCATGTTCTCGTCAGCTTCACCCTCGGCCTCGATGTCGGCCGTGTCGGGATCGTCGTCGCCACAACCGGCGAAGCCGAGTCCGGCTGCGAGGACCGCGGCGGTGAAACCGGCGGCGAGACGGCGTGAGCTAGCCATGATCAACTCTCCTTGTGTTGTTGTTGGTTAACGGGATCTCTGTGCGTCGCCATCGACGCGTACCGTGCGCTGGTGCCAGCCCGTGGCTCCGTCAGGACGCGGGGACCGTCGCTCGCGCGGCTGCGTGTCGCCCAGGCCATCGGTTGCCCGAACGCGAATCTCGTGTCGTCCTGGCATGGCGTTCCACGGCGCGGCCCACTGCACCCACGTGTTGTCATTGGCGACCGTCCCCAACTGCGCGGTCTCCCACGGCCCGCCGTCGACCTGCACCTCGACGCGGGCGATCCCGCGCGTTGGGGCCCACGCGACCCCGGCGATCGTGGTTGGTCCCGGGGGGAGTCGCGATCCGGAGCGCGGCACGTCGATGCGTGACTGGGTCTTGACGGGGGCTTCTTTCGCCCAACCGCGGGGTATCCAGTAGGCATCGAAGGCGTCGAAGCCCGTCAGTTCGATCTCTTGGAGCCACTTGGTCGCGGACACGTAGCCGTACAAGCCGGCGACCACGAGGCGGGCCGGGAAGCCGTGGGCGAAGGGGAGCGGTTCGCCGTTCATGCCCACCGCGACCATGGCCGTGCGGCCGTCGAGGCCCACCTCGGTAGGGAACCCGACGGTGAAGTCGTCGACGGACCGGCCGACCACCTGGGTTCCGCTCGTCTGCACGCCGGCGCGGTCCAGAAGCGCGGCCAGCGGCACTCCGAGCCAGACGGCGTTTCCAACCAGGCCGCCACCGACTTCGTTCGACACGCATGCGATCGTCACCGGCTCCTCGACCATGTCCATCCCCAACAGTTCGTCGAAGGTCAGCTCGTAGGGGTTGTCGACCGCGCCCCGCACCCTGAGCCTCCAGGAGTCGATGTCCACTCGGGGTGTGGTGAGGGCGGTGTCGATTCGATAGAACTCGTGATTGGGCGTGACGTAGCTACTCAGACCGCGCACGTCGAGGCCGTCACTAGTGGGTAGCGGTGTGGTGCTGCTCGGGTCGGGAAGCATGATCGTGTCGCGCGCCTCGCTCGCGATGGCCCGGCGGCGGATGGCGCCGGCCGCGAAGCCCCCAGTGATCGCGATGAGCCCGGCTCCGCCGGTCCAGGCGATGAACGCGCGCCGGTCGAAGTTCCGGATCTTGCCTTCGGGTGAACCAGGATCACGCACCGGTGGGTCAGCCACGCGCAGAAGCATCCAGAGCACGAGCAGTCCGGTAGCGGTAGCGACGACGGCCGAGATCGCACTGATGGGCGCGCTCGACTGCCGAGACAGGAGTCCGCTGCCGAGGCCGATCGCGCCGAAGGCGACAAACCCGGCGACCGCGAGACTGAACCGGCGCATGGCGACGGCTCCCAGTAATGCACCGATGGCGATGCTGGCGGCGACGATGCCGGTCAGCAGAGCGGCTTTGTCGTTGGTTCCGAACAAGGCGACGGCGACGTCCTTCAGCGAACCGGCGAAGCGGTCGATGACCTCGTCGCCCACGCCGGTTACGAGCGAGCCGGTCTCACCCGCGAGCGCGCTTGGCAGCTGCCCGGCCGCTAGTGCCGCGGCGGCGGCTACGCCGCCCGCGACGGCTCCCCGGACCCTCACCGCTACGACTCCGCCGGGAGTTGCACAGTGAATTCGCAGCCCCGGCCGGCGTTGCGCACCGAGATCGCGCCGGCGCGCGCCTCGACGAGTCCTTTTGCGATGGCGAGGCCGAGACCGGCGCCGCCGGTGTCGCGACCGCGGGCCTGATCGCCCCGGTAGGCGACGTCGAACAAGTGTCCGAGGTCGGCGGCGGGTATTCCCCCGCACTCGTCCGCCACGACCAGGAGCACGGTCGTCGGACCTGCCTGCGCGGTCACCGTCACCGATCCCCCGGCCGGAGTGTGGCGGATCGCATTGTCAATAACGTTGTCGAGGGCGCGCCGGAGGTCGGCTGCCACGACCAACTCCGAGCCCGCGCCTTCGAGTTCCCCCAGCAGTCGTACGCCGCGCGTGTTCGCCCGCGCCGTCGCGGCGTCGACGATCTCGGTGAGAAGTTCGGAGAAGGGCACGAACGGGACGTCACCGGCCGCGGGCGCACCTGCCTCGATACGGGCCAGCTCGAAGAGGTCGTCAACGAAGCCCGAGAGACGTTCCGTCTCCTGACGGAGTGCTCGGTGGTAGGCGGCGACGTCCGCCGGATCCGACACGACCCCGTCCTCGAGCGCCTCCGCCATGGCTCGGATCGCGCCGATGGGGCTCCGCAGATCGTGAGAGACCCACGCGACCAGCTCGCGCCGCGACCGCTCGAGGCGTTCCTCGCTCGCTCGGGCTCGGGCGAGGTCGACTCCGGCCTCGGTCAGGACGCTCGCCAGATGCCTGAGTTCGGATGTCACCAGGCCATCGGCCGCCAAAGCATCTCGCTCGCCTGCCACCACCGACTCCGCTTGTTCCGTCAACGCTTCGACACTGGTTCGGAAACGCCGGCCGGTCGTGAGGGCCGCAGCGACAGCGACCGACGTCGAGAAGATGAGAACGACCGCAAGGACGCCGAGGTCGTGACCGGAGAGAAACATGGCCCACGCGGCCGCCCCGATTCCGCTGGCAGTGGCGGCGACTGCACCGCCGGCCACGACGAGCGCGTGGGTTGCGAAGCTACGGCCGTCGAGGCGGCGGAGGACACCGCCCGCAAGCGCCCCGGCGAGAGTCGATGCGCCGCCCGCGAGGGCGGCCAGGACGGCAATGTCGGAAGCGGAGGTGCCGAGGGCTGCCCCGGCGGCGATCCCCGCGGCGAGGCCGGCAGCGACCACGATGAGCGGAACCAACTTGGGTGTCATTGGTCGAAGCGGTAGCCCACACCGCGCACTGTCGCCACGTGCACCGGCCTCGACGGATCGCGCTCGAGCTTCTCGCGAAGTCGCCGCACGTGCACCGTGACCGTTGCGGTGTCACCGATCTCGTATCCCCACACGGCCCAGAGCAGCTCTTGCCGGGTAAAGGCTTGGCCGGGATGGGACATGAGATGGACGAGGAGGTCGAACTCCTTCGCGGTGAGGGCAAGCGGAGCGTTGTTCCGCCGGACCTCGTGGCCGATGAGGTCGACTTCGAGGTCACCGGCCCGCAACACCGAGGGCACCGCCGATACGGGTGCCGCGGATGTGGCACGGCGCAAGACCGCTCTGATCCGAGCCATCAACTCCCGCGGCGAGAACGGTTTGGCTACGTAGTCGTCGGCTCCGAGCTCGAGCCCGAGCACCTTGTCTTCCTCCGAGCCGCGGGCGGTGAGCATTACGACAGGGATCGGCGCCACCTGCCGCAGCCGGCGGCAGACCTCGATTCCCGACAGCCGAGGCAGCATCAGGTCGAGCAGCACCAGATCCGGCAGCCAGCCGACGGCCCGCTCGAGGCCGCTCTGTCCGTCGGCGACCACATCGACCTCGAACCCCTCACGTTCCAGATAGCGCCGGACCACGTCGGCGAGGTGAGCGTCGTCTTCGATGATCAGGATGCGCCCGGCGCTCATGGGCTCGATGCTGCCCGACGGGATGGAGGACACGTGTCGACGGTATGACGGATCAAGTGCTTGTGGGCCTCGACCGGCCGGTTGTTTCGCCGTTTGTTATCCACCTCGGCACCCGAACTTGAGGCAATAACGATCGGAATCCGATCGTTATTGCCTCAAGTTCGCAACAGAGCGGCCGCTGGGGTAGAAATCCCCTGCACCCGGGTACCATCGGGGACGCGTTGTCGCTGCCTCGAGCGCGACGACGACTCACGACGGGAGGCGAGGGGATGGCGCTGGGGTCCGGACCTGTAGCACGCACCACCTCCGGGTTGTCGCGGGCTGCCCGCCTGCGAGCCGTCCTACCCCAAGGTGGTCAGCTCCCTCAGCAGTCGTGGCACTCGAGGCACACGGGGATGCTCATCCTGCTGTGGTGCCATGCCGTTGCCGTGCCGGTCTACGCGCTGGTGATGGGCTTCTCCGCCCTTCACGTCTTGGCGGAAGGCTTGATTCTGCCAGTGACGGCCGCGCTGGCCATGTCGCGTGCAATGCCGCGTCGTACCCGCACCGCGGTGACGAGCATTGGCCTGCTGTCGTCATCGGCGATCCTCGTGCATCTGTCGGGCGGCCTCATAGAGATGCACTTCCACTTCTTCGTCATGGTCGCGGTGGTCGCGCTCTACCAGGACTGGCTTCCGTTCCTTGCGGCAATCGCATATGTCTTTGTGCACCACGGCCTGATCGGCGCTATCGACCCCGGGTCCGTGTACAACCACTATGCGGCGCAGAACAGCCCGTGGAAGTGGGCCGGGATCCATGCACTGTTCGTGGCAGGCATCAGCGTCGCGTGTCTCATCACATGGCGTCTCAACGAACGTGTGCTCGCGGAGCGAACGGCCGCCGAGGACCGGTTGCGGGCCGAAACTCGCATCGTTGAGACCATGCACGAGGTCGGCAAGACCCTCTCGGCCGAACTCGACACCGAGCGGGTCGTCCAAGCGGTCACCGACGCCGCCACGGACCTCGCCGGGGCCGAGTTCGGCGCGTTCTTCTACAACTCCGATGGCGACGGCGAGGGTTCCTACCCCCTCTATGCCCTTTCCGGCGCGTCGAAGGAGGCGTTCTCGGGGTTCGGTCTGCCCCGGAGCACGCCGATCTTCGCGCCGACCTTTGCGGGTGATGGCGTAGTGAGAATCGACGATGTCACCTCCGACCCGCGTTACGGCCAGGTAGCACCGCATCACGGGATGCCGCCGGGCCACCTGCCGGTTCGGAGCTACCTGGCCGTGCCCGTCAGGTCCCGCTCCGGTGACGTTCTCGGCGGGCTGTTCTTCGGCCATCCGGAAGCTGGCAGGTTCACGGCGATCAGCGAGAGGGTTGTCGTCGGCATCGCGTCACAGGCGGCGATCGCTCTCGACAACGCGCGTCTCTACGAGTCAGAGCTCCACTCGAGAGCGGCGGCGGAGGCCGCGAGCAACCGTCTCGCGTTGCTCGCCGAGGCGAGCCGCATCCTCACGGCCTCCCTCGAGGTCGAAGCGGTACTGACCAATCTTGCTCGGCTCGTCAACGGCGTGGTGTCTGACTACTGCGCTATCGATGTCGTGGAGGACGATGGCTCGCTCCGCCGGCTGATCGGTGGGGATGTCACGGGCTCCACCGCCAGCTTCGCGGTTGCGCTCGTCGGGCCTCACTCGTCCGAGGTCGACCACCCGGTGAACACTGCTATCCGCACGGGAGAGTCTCAGCTCGTGCAACCGGCGCCCGACGACGGCGCCTCGACCATCGTCGTGCCGCTCATCGGTCGACGCGGCGTCGCCGGTGCCATCACATTGGGAACCACACCGGGGTCGGCCCGGCATCTCGGAGCCCGCGACGTGCCGTTTGCCGAAGAGCTGGCCCGACGAGCCGCCTCGGCGGTGGAGAATGCCCGGCTCTTCGCTCGACAGCGTTCAGTGGCCGAGACCTTGCAGCACAGCCTGCTTCCTGACCGCCTTCCCGATGTACCCGGTGTCGCCGCGGCAGCGCGGTACCTCGCAGGCGGCCCAGACGTCGAGGTAGGCGGCGACTGGTATGACGTGATCCAGCTGCCCTCCGGTCGCCTGGGAGTGGCGATCGGTGATGTGGTGGGCCGAGGCGAGCGGCAGCGTCTCTGATGGGTCAGCTCCGCAACGCCTTGCGAGCCTATGCCGTGGCAGGCAAGGACCCCGCCGAGACCATGGAGTGCCTGAACCGTATGCTCGTTGACGCCGGCCGGGAGTACATGGCCACTGTGGTCTACGGAATCCTTGATCCCGAAACCGGCAGGCTGCACTACGTGAACGCCGGCCATCCGCCGCCCCTGCTCGCGTCTTCCGGCCACTCCTCAAGGTTCCTTGAGGACGCAAGCGGCGTGCCGCTCGGCGCCGCTGAGTACTCCCAGTACCGTGAGAGCAGGGCCGCTCTGGGGAGTGGCGACACGCTGGTGCTCTACACCGACGGGCTCGTCGAGGAACGCACTGAACCCCTCGACACCGGGATGCGGCGCCTCCAACACGTGGTCGCGGCAGGACCCTCTCCCGTAGACGAGTTGTGCGCTCACATCGTCGAAGGGTGCCTTGGTGGCAACACCGGTCAGGACGACGCCGCGGTCCTGGCCATCCGGCTGGTCGCGATGGGAGATCGCATCGCGTTCCGCTTGCCGGCCGAGCCCGGCACGCTCGCACCACTTCGGTCTGCACTCCGCCGGTGGCTCTCGACCGCGGTGACCGACGAAGAGATGTTCCAGGTTCTCCTCGCCTGTGGCGAGGCGTGTACCAATGCCATCCGCCACGGGGCTTCGGGCGACGGCAGCCACTTCGAGGTGGTGGGCGAGCGAGGCGACGATCTGTCTATCGCCATCAGCGACGACGGTCGGTGGCGAGAGCCCCGAGCCAACGGAGGCGGGCGAGGTCTCAGCATCATCGAGTCGTGTGTCGATGACCTCGACGTGGTTTCGTCCTCCTCGGGCACAGAGCTACGGATGCGCTGGCGGCTCGCCTCCTCAAGACTCGCGTCCGTAGACGCGTGACTGGACCCGTCATGCACACTTGCCGTGACGGGGACTTCATCGTGGTAACGCTTGGCGACGACATCGACCTCGCCAACGTGGAACCGATCGCCGCCCAACTGCTCAGGGCGGTTCCCGACGACGCCGCCGGCCTCGTGGTCGATCTCTCCGCCGTCCGCTACATCGACAGCACCGGTGCCCACATGCTGTTCGACCTCGCCCGCACGTTGGGCTTGAGACGCCAGCGCCTTGCCGTCGCGCTCTCGGACAGCTCGCCCCTGCGACCACTCCTGAAGATGATGAACGTCAACGACGTCGTGCCGGTCGCCGCGACGACGGCCCAGGCCATCGAAGGGCTGCGATGCGCATCGGATGGTCACTGACCAGTCAGCGGTTGCGGGTTGACCCTGCTGCTGCCGCGCGCAGGGCACTCGCGGTGGCTTCGTCGGCCGGATAGAACATCTCGATCGCGAGCTCGTCGATCGTCACATCCCGGGGCGCGCCGAACACGGAGATGGTGCTGAAGAGCGAGAGCTCCATGCCCCCCAGCCGGAGTCGCAGGGGAAGGACGACGTCGTCGGGTGCCGGTACGGCCTCGCTGACAGAGGGCCCGCACCACTCGATGGCCTCTGCCAACAGCTCGATGAGCGCGGGATCGGCCGTGCGTTCCGCCTGGCGGCGGAGTCGACCGAGCAGATGGGAGGCGTACTGCTCGAAGTTCACGATGTGGGGCGCCAGGCCCCGCGGGTGCACGCTGATGCGGACGACATTGAGCGGCGGTTCGAGTAGTTCTGGAGCGACTTGCTCGGTGAGGCGGAACGCCGCGGGATTCGCGGACACCAGGTTCCAGGTCCCATCCACCACCACCGCGGGATACGGCTCATGCGCGGCCAGCACCATCTCCAGCGCGTCGCGGACAGGCGTCATCCGAGCTTCGTCGAGCGGACTCGCCGCATAGACGGGCGCGAAGCCCGCCGCGACGAGCAGAGCGTTGCGCTCGCGGAGTGGCACATCGAGAGCTTCGGCAAGGTGAAGCACCATTTCCCGGCTCGGTCGGGCGCGCCCCGTCTCGATGAAGCTGAGGTGCCGAGACGACACCTCAGCGCGACCCGCGAGGTTGAGTTGGCTCAGTCGTCGGCGCTGCCTCCACCCGCGGAGCAGCTCGCCGAACCCCGGAGCATGGGCTGTTCCGGGCGCGGCCACACCCACGACGGTAACGGCCGCCTCGATGGACGGCGACTACCTCGCAGGTAATCGACTAGGAGCGACGGCCGCGCGCATGGTTGCCGGACAAGTCACGAGACAGGAGGGCACATGTCTGAACCGTCTGAACTGTCGGACCTCATCGACGGCTACTTCGCGGCGTGGAACGAGCGCCATG
This sequence comes from uncultured Acidimicrobiales bacterium, assembly GCA_964632885.1. GTDB lineage: Bacteria > Actinomycetota > Acidimicrobiia > Acidimicrobiales > CAZWDB01 > CAZWDB01. The sequence goes on from CAZWDB010000008.1 coordinate 35,182, forward strand.
CATCGCGGCGTCGCGGGTTGATCGAAACGGTCTACGCAGAGCGGGCCCGTTACGTCGACCCACTTGGCGATGCGACCGGGTGGGAGGCGATCGACGCCAACGTCGCAGCCGTCCAGGCGCAGTTCCCCGATCACCGGTTCCGGATCCGCAGTGGCATCGACGCGCACTCGGGCGGCGCACGTTTCGACTGGGAGTTGGTCGACGGCAGCGACGGCCAGGTTGCCGCCGGCGTCGACTACGTCCAGCTGGCCGGTGACGGCCGGCTGCAGCAGGTGACCGGCTTCTTCGGCGCGGTGCCCGAGATGGCGCGATGAGCGCGGGTTCTTCGCCCGTCGACCGGGCGCGGCTGACGCTCCGAGTCAACGGCGCGGTCACTCTTGCCTCGGCGACGGCACTGGTCGCCGCGGCCGGACCGATCGACCGCGTCCTCGGGACGGGCCATCCTGGTTGGTTGCGGCTCGTCGGTGTCGGTCTGGCGTTGTTTGCCGTCGATGTCGCGCTGGTTTCCCGCGCGCGGGAGCGCTGGCTCTTGACGGGGACGCTGGTCATCGCGGGCGCAGACGTCGCCTGGGTTGTTGCCTCGGTGGTAGCGGTAGCCGCCGGATGGTTCGAACCCGCCGGCGTCGCGCTCGTGCTGGCCACCGCAGCAGTAGTAGCGGGCTTCGCCGCGGCCGAGCTCTCCGCCGCGCGCGCCGCCCGGCCGGTACCTGCGCCGGCGTAACACGGTCGGGTTGACCGTTGTGCTTTGGTGGTCGTATCTGAAGCATCACGGCGATGAATTCACGGCCACCGCGGCACAATCGCTGCCGTCGTCGCCCGCGGACGCTGCCGCCCGACCCCATGTAGCCGGTGGGCTAGTGATCGGCGCGGGGGAACGCGTCGAAACCTAAGGTCGCGATGACTTCTTGGGTGGCCGGTTCATCGCGACCGCGGCCCGCGCCATAGCGACGAGGGCCGGCCCCCGGACGGGAGTGTACTGAGCGTGGCCACGGAATGGGCGAGCAGGCGGGGCGGGTTTCAATGGCGATGCGCGCGCGTTCCCTGCTGATCCTCATCGCCCTCGTCTTCGGCGCCTGTGGAGTGGCCGATTCCCCTGAAGCGAGTGCACCGGCCGACCCGCGCGGTGTGGACCAGGTCACGGCCGGCCCGCCGGAGGATGTGCCGTCCGCGCTTGACAACCCTCATGACGAATCCTTCCCCGAGCCGCTCATCGACCCACTCGACCTGCGTTCGGGTGGACCGCCGCCCGACGGGATTCCTTCGATCGACGAGCCCAAGTTCGAGGCAGCCCGCTCAGTGGACTGGCTTGAGGACTCCGAGCCGGTGCTGGCTTTGAGTGTTGGCGACGACCACCGTGCGTATCCGATCCAGATCATGACCTGGCACGAGATCGTGAACGACACCGTCGGCGGCATACCGCTCGCAGTCACCTACTGTCCGCTCTGCAACTCCGCCATCGCCTTCGACCGGCGAACCGACGAACGGGTTCTGGACTTCGGTACGTCGGGAATGCTGTATCGCTCGGCGCTCGTGATGTATGACCGTCAGACGGAGTCGTTGTGGACCCACTTCACCGGAGAGGCGGTTATCGGCTTCCTGGCCGGCACCTCCGTCGACAGTCATCCGGTGGCGATGGTGGCGTGGAGCGACTTTCTTGATGCCCACCCCGAAGGCCTGGTGCTCAGCCGCGATACCGGCTTCGATCGCAGCTACGGCCGGAATCCGTATCCCGGCTACGACGACGTCAACACTTCGCCCTTCCTCTTCGATGGGGAGGACGACGGCAGATTCCCGGCAAAGACGCGTGTCGTCGGTGTCGAACGCGGCGATGACAGTGTCGCCGTACTCACCAAGCGACTCATGGACGAACGGGTGGTAGAGATCGAACTTGACGACACTCCACTGACGGTGTGGCTGAAGCCGGGAACAGCATCTGCTCTCGACGACAGTACTGTCGCCGGCGGCCGCGATGTCGGCGCGACCGGCGTGTTCGAAGCGGTGGTGAACGACCGGCAGCTGCACTTCAAGCCGGCCGGAGACTTCTTCGCTGATCGTGAGACCGGGACGCACTGGGACATCCTGGGGCGGGCCCGTTCCGGCCCATTGGAGGGCGCAACTCTCACGCCGGTTCCCCACGTCGACACGTTCTGGTTCGCATGGTCGACCTACCAGCCCTCGACCGCCGTCGAGCGCTGAGCTCGAGGCGATAGCGACCGGCGCTCGGTCGCTATCGCCTCAAGGTTGCTCGTCAGGCGCGGAAGGTCGGAGGCGCCAGCACGGGGACGGGGCAGTTGACTGTGAACACTTCGCCGTCGGTGTCGGGCATGCCGGGGAACTCGTCGAGCTCTCCGGCGTCGCGAGCGGCGTGGATCTCGGTCTGGCTCTTCAGCACGCGAGGCGTCGCGTCGTCCTTCCAGCCGTACAGGTAATGATCCCAGTAGGGGCTCCACGCGGCGTTGCCCGCGTCGAAGTCGAAAGCGGAGGGCTGGAATCCCATCGGACCGGGACCCTCGATGCCATTCATGAACACGTTGGTGCGCCCGGTGGCACCTGCTTGGCTCGGCCCGCCGTGGAGACCGGGCGAGAAGACGGTCTGGGTCATAACTGCCGCCATCTCGATCGAGTGGTCGAGTACGAAGTAACGGCTGCCGGGATAGCACTGACCGAGCTTGAACGTAGCCCTCATGCCGCCCGTGTCGACCGCTTCGAGCAACTGGCCTTGGCCGAGGTACCCCTTCTTCTCGTTGTCGACGGCCATCTCGCCGTCGGACCACTTGACGATTCCGGCGTTGAAGACGATGTCGGTCTTCTCGACCGCGACGGCACCAGCCCGTTCGGCCTCCTCTACGTCGGCTACGGAGCGCAGCACGCGCGGATCGCCATTCCAGCTGACGCGGTGCAGCGTCCATGCGGGCGTGTAGTCGTCGCGACCGGGTTCTGACGAGAACAAAGTCGGCTGATCGGCGACACCACCGTCGACGACATATGCGGCTCCCGAGAGCCCCGCGCCCGTTAGACCTGCCAGCTTGGGTACGAACACGAGTTCCTCCGCGGCCGCGAAGTCGTTGTCGGAGGCGTCGGTGCGCACGAAGTAGACGTCGGAGCCGTCGACGGCACCCTTGCGGATGCGCATGGTGACGAAGCCGAAGTCGCCTTCCCAGTCGTCCGAGGACAGCTCGAACTCGATCACGTCGCCGACGATGGCCCGCGCTTGCTCGGCCGCCTCAGCCGCCGTCGTGGTGGGGCCGCCGCCGGCCCCCGTCGTCGGGTCGTCATTACCGCAGGCGGCGAGGAGCGTTGGCAGTGCGCCGCCGACGACGATCAGGCCCGCTCCACGGCCGGACCACGCGAGGAACTGGCGCCTGTTAAGGCGCGATCCAGCCAATGTCTCTCTTGTCACGACATGCTCCCTTTGTACCGTTCAGGACGGCCCAGGAACCCCATGGACACGAAGCCCATTCCCGCGGTCGGCGAATTTCTTCGACCCGCTTACTCGACGGTTAGCTCGCCCTCCATCTCCTGGGGGTGCACATCGCACACGTAGGTGTAGATGCCCGCCTCGAGCTCGAGCTCGAGTGTCTGGGTGGTCGGCCCGGACTCGATCTCGGTCATCTCGTCGACGTCGCCGCCGGTGACGTGGAGATTGTGGCTGATGCCCTCGTCCTGGTTGTCGAACTCGATGGCGACGGTGCCCGGACGCGCACTCAGCTCTGTATGGTCGAACGCGGTGTCTTTCCCGACCAACGCGAGCTCGGTTTCACCGCCGTTGGTGCCACCGCTCCCGTCGTCCGTGGCGCCTCGGTCGGCGTTGCACGCGATCCCGATCAGAGCGATTACGGCGAGAAGCGGAGTCAGTCGGCGCATGGCAGCAGGAACCTACCCCCACGCGGAAACATTCCACCTCCTCGTCTCACTCTCGCTGGGCGGGCCGGGCCCGGCGACCATCGATCTCCATGAAGAATTGTGCCGCGGTGGAACGGATCGCCGTCGACCACGTGGGATAGGCGTGGACGGTCTGGGCGAGGCGGCCGGTGAACATCGCGGTTCGCATGGCGAGCGCGGCCTCGTGGATCAGCTCACCCCCGACGGGCGCCACCACCGTCGCCCCGAGGACGCGTCCTCCTCCAGCGTTCCGGAGTACGGGGCGCGGCCCGGCGATGAGCTTGACGAAGCCCTCGGTAGCTCCCTCGGTGATGGCTCGGTCGACCTCAGAGAACGGGAGATACGCGATCTGGCCGCCGTGCGCAGCGGCCTCGGCCTCGGTCATCCCGACCCTCCCGACTTCCGGGTCGGTGAAGGTCACCCATGGAACCCTCGACGCCCGGAACCGGGTTCGACCGCGACGCGACAGCGCATTACCGGCCGCGATGCGGCCCATCTCGTCAGCCGCATGAGTGAAGGGCAGTCGCCCGGTGACGTCTCCCACCGCCCAGATGCTTCGCACGTTGGTGCGCAGCGCCTCGTCGGTGACGACGGACCCGCGGGCGTCGACGTCGACGCCGGCTGCTTCGAGCCCGAGTGTCGACGTCGCGGGGCGTCGCCCGACGGCGATCAGGAGCTCGTCGCCGGTGACGGGTGGACCACCCTCGACCTCGACGCTGATGTCTCCGCTCGATGTCGCCCGAACCGCGACGGCTGGCTGGCCGGTGCGCACCTCCGTCCCCTCTCGGGTCAGCACCTCGCTGATCGCGGCGGACGCTTCCGGCTCCTCCGTCGACAAGATGCGGTCCGCGGCTTCGATGATGGTCACCCCGCTCCCTAGCCGGCGGAACGCCTGAGCCAACTCGCAACCGATGGCGCCACCCCCGAGCACGACAAGTCTCTCTGGTTGGCGAGCGAGGTCGAAGATGGTCTCGTTGGTGAGGTATTTGACACCGTCGAGGCCGGGGATCGGAGGGACAACAGGCCCCGCACCGGTCGCGATCACGACGCGCGCTGCCATCACGCGGTCACCCTCGACGTCGACCTCGGTCGCCGAGGTGAACCGGGCTCGGCCGTGGATGACGTCGATGCCCTCACTGGCGAATACGGCGTCGTCCTCGGTCGCGGCGATCGTCTCCACCGCTCGATGGGTCGCGGTCATGGCCTCCCGGAAACTGGCACCGCGGCGCGCCGCTGCGATGAGCGCCTTCGAGGGAACACACCCGGTGAAGGTGCAGTCGCCGCCGATCCGCCCGTCCTGCACCATCACCGTTCGGGCGCCGCGGCGCACTCCGGCTCGGGCTGCGGCGATTCCCGCGGCACCTCCGCCGATCACCACCAGGTCGTATTGTCGGGTCACGTCCCTATCGTGGTGCGCGGATGTCGGTTACGACCGCACCAGGCCTTCGGCATAGCGGCGAAGGCGGGCGGTGGTCAGCTCGGGCGGCTCCCGCCGCGCCATCGTCCGGATGGAGTGCTTCATTAGCTGGAGGGTTGCCGCGATGGTCGAGCAGTCCCAACAGTCGTCGATGTGGGCGGCCACGCTCGCTGCGACGCCCGCGGGAAGCTCACCGTCGACGAAGGCGCCGACAATTCGCTCGTAACGACGGTGGCGGTAGCGGTTCACGTACGGGAAACCCGAGGCGGCATGGCCAACATTCCGGAATCCGCAGGGGAATGGGCTTGCTGCCCAAAGGGTTGCCGTTGTTGTGGAACAGGCACGCGGTCACGATCCCGGGGCACAGACCGCCGCGTTCGAGCAGTACGTATTGCCCGAGGTCGACGTGCTCCTACGGGTGGCGCGGACGTTGGTGCCGCGTGAGGCCGACGCCGAGGACCTGGTGCAGGACACCCTCCTGCGTGCCTATCGCGCGATCGAACGCTTCGATGGCGCCTATCCGCGGGCCTGGCTGTTGACGATCATGCGGAACACCCAGATCAACCGGACTCGCCGTCGTCGGCCCGAGTTGCTCGATGACCCCGACCGTGACGATCACCAGGCGATGTTCGAGGACAATCGTTGGGGCGGGCCAGAGGAGATTGTGGTCGGCCAGACCTTCGACACCGTCGTTCTCGAGGCGCTGGAAGCCCTCCCGGAGCGGTTCCGGCGCATCGTCACGCTTATCGATGTCGACGGGCTCAGCTACGCCGAGGCGGCCCGCGTGCTCGACATTCCAGTTGGAACCGTGATGAGCCGGCTGCACCGAGCGCGGAAGCGAATTCGCGACCGGCTGGCCGCTGCCGGTCTCGCGCCAGGGAGGGGAGAAACATGAGGCGGTGGTGGCGGCGGCAGGACGGCCCGGAGGCGGAGGCGTCGTGTCGAGAGGTGGGGAAAGTGCTTCAAGCGTGGCTCGACGGCCATGTCGACGACGTCACCGCTGGGCGCGTCCGACGGCACCTGGAGGACTGCCGACGCTGTGGCCTGGAGGCATCGACCTACTCCGAGATCAAGGCGGCGCTCGCCCGTCGGGCCCCGGACCTCGACGACGCGGCAGTCGAGCGGCTGCAGGCGTTCGGCCAGCGGCTGCTCGAAGGCCCGGCGGGCGACTCCGACACAGGCGAGCCCGCTTCGTGATCTGATGGCAGCTGTGACCGGACCCTTCACGCTTCCGGCTGAGGTCTTGCTCGAGACCGCCCAGGGCGACGAGGTCGAGTTGGGCGACTACCTAGACCGTGTCGTGGTGCTGCAGTGCCTGCGTTACTACGGCTGAATGCCGTGCCGCGCTTTTCTCGCGCAGTTGCGTGAGCACGCCGACGAGATCGATGCGATGGGGGCCGGTGTTGTCGGAGTCGCCACCGGAGCGGGGTGGCAGGCTGAACGACTGATGGAGCAGGGCACGCCGTTCCCGCTGCTCGTTGACCGGGAGCGCAATGTCTTCCGTGCCTTGGGCCTGGAGCGCATCCGGTGGTACCGATGGCTGCTCCCGACGACGTGGTGGAGGTACGCAAAGGGCTCGCGAGGCGCGCGCCAGGGCGCGCTCACCGGTGACATCCTCCAGGCGCCCGGTGTCGCGGTCATCGCTCCCGACCGGCGGGTCCTCTACCTGTACAGGGGCCGTACCCTCGCCGACTATCCGCCCGTCGCCGAGGTAATTGCCGCCGTGCGCCGGCACACCTCCTAACCACCCGCCGTCCCCCATCCCCCCACCGTGCTTTCCGGCCCGAACCCCGAGATACGCGGGGTTCAGGCCGCAAAGTACGGGCTGGCTGGGCCAGGTCAGCGGTCAGCGACCCGAGGCGACCTGTTCCTTCTGCCAGCTGGTGTCGATCATCCCGTCGTAGAACTTGTCGGGCTCGTCGAGGGCCCAACGCTGCTTGCGGACCAGCCAGTTCGTGGGGTCAAGCTCGAAGGCCCGTTCGAGGTGCGCCCGGCCGTCGGCGGATCGGCCCTCGGCCAGGGCGATGGACGCAAGCCGCCACCATGCGCGGGCCTTAGCCACGTCGGGCCCGTCGCCATCGGCGCGGCGGGCGTCGCGCTCGAACCCCGGCCGGTCGCGCTCACCTCGAGCCCACGCGACGATCCGCCCGCGCTGGTCGTCGTCGCCGGGGTTGGCCGAAGTCGGAGGCTCCACGAGGCGCCCGTCCGATCCGACGAAGAAGGCGATAGGCACCGCGGCGAGTCCGAAGATCCGGGCCATGACGTCGTTGGCGTCCACGACGGTCGGGAAGGTGACTCCGCCCTCCGCGACCCAGGGCCGGACTACTTCAGGACCTTGGACGTCGACTGCAACGCTAACGACGCGGAGTGCCTCACCAGCCTCGGTATGCAGCTGCTGCCACCCGGGCAGCCCATAGCGGCACAGTCACCACGACGCCCATGCATAGATCGCCGTGGGTCGCCCCGGTTCAGCGAGCGGTGTTGGAACACCGGTATGCACGTCAGGTAGGTGCATGTCGACGGGGTCGCCGGTGCCGAGGCCACGCTGCCCGGCGGCGGACACCTCCACGACCGTATGCGCGTCGTCATGGGCGGCTACGAGGCCGAGTGCCGCCAACGTGTCTGTGTGGTCGAGGCGGAGGGCGTCGCCATCGACGGCTTCCGCTGGAAGTGGCACGCAGCGGTCGGGCTCGGGACACAGACCGAGGCGGCCTGCGTCGAGGTCCTTCAGTTCCCAGCCCAGCGCGCCGGCCAGGGCGGCGACCGGCGTCGTTCTACCGTTGTCGGAGGCAAGGGTGGTGTCGCGCAGGTGGATCCCCATGCGCGCCATTCAAGCGCGGTCGGTGTTGCTATGTGCCACCTAGCTCCGCAGGTCGCCGAGGGCGTCTTCGATGGCCCGGTGAAAGGTGGGATAGGCGTAGATCATCCGGCGGAGTTGGTCGACCGGTACTTCGGCGTGGATAGCAAGGGTGAGGAGGCCGAGCACTTCGCCGCCCGCCGGACCGGCGGCGGTACCACCGACGAGCACGCCGCGGTCGGAGTCCTCGACAAGTTTGATGAAACCCTCGTTGCCGGCCTTGTGGATCCAGCCCCGCGCCGACGACGGCACCTGGGCGATGCCGGTACGCACGTTGATGCCGCGCTCCGAGGCTTGGGCTTCTGTGAGGCCGGCCGCGCCCACTTCGGGATCGGTGAAGGTGACGCGGGGAAGGGCGCGGTAGTCCGCGGGATCGGTCGGCTGCCCGAGGATGTCGCCGGCCGCGATGGCGGCCTGATACACGGCGACGTGGGTGAAGGCACCTTTGCCGGTGACGTCGCCGACCGCCCACACGCCGGGCGCGACGCGGAGGTGATCGTCGACCGGTGCGACGCGGGCGTCATCGCGAACCTGTGGCAGGACGGTAAGCCCGGCGGCGGTGAGATCGGCGCGCCGGCCGGTTGCAACCACGATCTGCTCGCCGGTGACGGTGGTGCCGCCGGGGAGGTGGACCGCGAACCGGTTACCGTCCCGCTCCACCCGTTCGGCCGGCGCATTTACGCAGACCTCTATTCCCTCGGCCGAGAGCACGTCAGCGAGCAGTCCACCCGCCTCGGGCTCTTCCATCGGGAGGAGACGGTCGACCGCTTCGACGATGGTGACCCGGGACCCGAAGCGGGCGTAGGTCTGACCGAGCTCGAGCCCGATAGCGCCGCCACCGAGAATCACCACTGAGGACGGCAGCGTCTCGGCTTCTAGCGCCTCGCGGTTGGTCCAGTAAGGGATGTCGGACAGCCCAGGTATGGGTGGTACGGCGGCGCCGGTGCCAGTTGCCACGACGACGGCCCGGCGGGCCTCGATGTCGACATCGCCCACCGCGACGCGTCCCGGCGCCGTGAGCCGTCCCTCACCGCGGATGAACCGGCCACCTTTCGACTCGAAGCGCTCCACTGCGACGCGGTCGTCCCAGTTGTCAGTCGCTTCCTCTCGGATGCGGCGAGCCACCGGCGCCCAGTCGGGCGATGCGGTCGCGTCTCCTGCGAGACCTTTCACCCGCCCGACCTCGGCGAGGGCGTTGCCCGCGCGGATCGCCATCTTGCTCGGAACGCAGCCCCAGTAAGGGCACTCGCCGCCCACGAGCTGCTTCTCGATTCCGATGACGTCCAAGCCTTCCTGCGCGAGCCGTCCCGCGACATCTTCGCCGCCTGGGCCCATACCGATCACTACCACGTCCGCCGTCTCGCGCGTCATGTGTTCACGACCTCCTATGTCGAATGCGGTAACCCATGCCCGGGTCGGTGTGTTCCCATGCGCCGGCTGGTTCTGAACTTCGCCATGGCTGGTACGCCCGCTTGCGGAGTCATCCGAACTGGCTGCGGAAGACGGTGAACGCTACAAGGAACGTGAGGCCGATAGCGGCGAAAAGTCCCGTGAAGAAAAGCCTGGTAGCGCGTTCGCTGATCCGGCCTTGCAGGCGTGTGCCGAGGAAGGCGCCGGCAACCGCGCCCGGAACCGCCCAGGCAATGAGGTCCCAGGGAATGGAGCTGACGCCACCATCCAACGTGAGCTGGACCATGTGTGTCGTGGCGGCGCCTACGACGGTACCTGCGACTATCACAGTGGAGGTGGCGGCCGCGACGGGGGCGGGGAAACGAGAGCGGCGCACGAGCGGGGGTAGCGTCGCCTCACCGACGCCGGTCGAGATGAGCCCGGCGATGAAAGCACCGCCTCCGCTAAGTGCGCGTTGCAGGCCGAGGCCGTGAGCGCAGAACTCGTACTCAGTTCCGCTCGCGGCCCGTACCAGCCGGCTCTCGCCGTCCGGGCAGTCGCGCTGGGCCCGGCCCGACTTGGCGACCAGCGCGCCCGCTGACCCAAGGGGAAGCGTGACCGCGATGATCCGGCGGGCCGTAACGACGTCGACAAGCCGCATGCGCACGTAGCGCATTACGCCTGTGCCGAATCCTGACGTTTCCAGGAACAGCGATGTGGCGACCGGCTCGACGGTGGTGAGCCTCGGGACTCCGAGCAGCGGAAACCCTATGAGGAAGACCGGGATCAACATCGCAGCCCCGCTGATCCCGCTGAACATCGCGACAGACGCGATTACAACGCATGCCGGGAGCATGAACCAGTAGACGGTCCAGTCCATGGCGACGTTGGCCTCCTTTGGGCGCGCTCGGGTTCAGAACCCCCGGTCCAGGGCGCGTATTCCGGGGAAGGGAAGTTGGTGCGAGGGTCCTCGGGTTGTTAGACGTTGTCAGAGCAACGTCCGTTGAGGGCTTGGAGGGAAGAGCCATGGCCACCGTTCGTGAGCACCATCGCATCAGCCGACCGCCCGATGAGGTGTGGAAGGTGGTGTCGGATCCTGGCGCGATCTCATTGTGGTTCCCCGGGATCGACGACGTAATCGTGAGCGGGACCACGCGGACCTGCACGATGGGCGGCGGCGCGAAGCTCGTCGAGGAGATCGTGACCAACGACGACGACCTCCGCCGGTTCCAGTACCGGATCACCGACGCGCCTTTCGCGCTCGACTTCCATCTCGCAACTGTCGACGTGCTTGAGGACGGTGAGGGGAGCCTCGTCATCTACAGCACGGAGATCGAGCCCGGCGACGGCGCGCCGATGATGGCAGCCGCGTTCCGCAACGCCCTTCAAGGATTGCAGCAACACCTGGACGCCTGAGAGCTCCCCGATGAACCGGTGATCAAGGTTTGGTGCCGGTTACGAGGACGTAGCCGGCGTCACCGCGGGCGACGACGTCGGCCGCCCGCCGGACGAGTTCGATGCCGCGACGCAGATCGAAGGGTCGGAGTACCGGAAGGTCAACAAGACGTAACGCCCGCAGCCGGGTCTCGACCTGCTCGATGGTGGCTAGCAAGGCGTCATCGTGGCGCTCGACCACGTCAATGACGAGTCCGGCCCGTTCGAGGGTCTCGGCAAGCTCGGGAATCGGACGCGCGTCGGCGATGCACGCGATCCGCCCCGCGAGGCCGCTCAGCTCGGGGTCCAGCCGTGCAGGTTCGAGCCAGACGTCGGTGATGCCGGCGCGGCCGCCGGGTCGCAGGGAGTGGACGACCTCGCCGGCCGCGGCGTCCTTGTCGGGGAAGGTGCAGAAAGCACACTCCGAGATGACAGCGTCGAAGGTGCCGGGCTCGACGGGTAGGCGTTCTGCATCACCGGCCTCGAATCGCGTCCGGTCGGCGAGGCCGGCAGCGGCTGCCCGGGTGCGCGCCCGGGCGACTTGGGCGTCGCCGAGGTCGACGCCGGTGACTTCGACGCCACGCTCTGCCGCGAGAAGCAGTGCGGTCGTGCCGATGCCGGATGCAACGTCGAGGACCCGTTCCCCTTCGCGCAGGGTGAGCGCGTCCGCAAGCCGGCGTGTGAGAGCTGCGCCGCCGGGGTGGTAGCTCTCCCCGAGGAACAGCCCGACTAGGTCTACGCCGTACGCGGCCGCGCAGCAGGCCTTCACCGAGGCGGCATCGTCGGGATCGGCGCGGAGGCTGTCGATCACCGTCGCGAGGGAGGCAAGCGACTCGACCGGCGGCGGGGTGGTCATCGCAGGCCCTTCCCGAGGTTGACGCGCACCTCAGCCGCCGGCGCGCCTGCAGCCGGGTCGCCCGCCGTGCGGGACCCGTGGCGGGTCGGCACAAGCAGGTGGGCGAGCTCCGCTGCATTGGGTACGACGCCCGCAACGGGAGTGCCTGACAGTTGTTCGCGTACCTGTTCGCGGTAGCCGACGGAGTTGTAGGCGCAGAACGGGATGAGGCGGCCGTCGGGCGTGATCTCCTCGACACAGCACTTCATGAGCTGGCGAACGTTGAGGGTGTAGGGATCCTGGAAGTCCTGGATGACGATCATGAATGCCTTGGCGGCGACGTCCGCCAGGGCGTCGGGGAAGTCGATGCCGCAGCTGACGCAGGTCTCGAGGGCGGCGCTGAGGATGTCCTCGCCTTCACGTGGCAGGTTGAGCGAGCCGAGCGCCGCGCCTAGGCCTTCGACCATGGCGTCGGATCCGGGCACTGACGACGCGCTCCATAGGCCCTCGAGCACGCCGCGCAGCGATGGGTCGGGGAGCACCCGGTTGCTGATGTAGTCGAGGTAGTCGTCCATGGGCAGGAGCCGAGGGATGGGCAGCACGTCTTCGTCGTCCGCGAGCAGATAGGTGATCGAGCGGCACGTGGGGAAGCAGCACGGCACTGGAAAGAAGTCCGAGGCCCGGAACCAGTCGGGACATTGGTCGACCAGTCCGTGTATCACGTCCGGATTGGTGAGCCGCTCGCGAGGGTCGAAGCTCACGTGACGGCCGGCGTGCGTAACCGGTTGGAACACGACGCCGCGGACCGCTGGATGGTCGATGCCGTAGCGCACCACCGCGCCGAGCTCGTGGTCGTTCACACCCGCCTCCACGGCGGCAACGAGCATCACCGTCAACCCGGCTTCGGCGCAGCGCTCGAGCGCCTGGGTCTTCGCCAGTCGTAGATCGCGTCCCCGCAGCGCGACATGAGTGGCTTCCTCGAGCCCGTCGAACTGCAGGTAGATCCGCACGTCCAGTTCGGCGAGTGCGGGGGCGAACCGCCTGTCGTGGGCGAGCCGCAGACCGTTGGTGTTGAGGACGACCGTGCGCACGCCCTTGTCTCGGGCCATCGCGCAGAACTCGAGGATCTGGGGGTGGATAGACGGCTCGCCCCCGGAGAACATCACGACCTCGGGTTCGCCTTCAGCTGCCACGAACGCGTCGAGGCCCGCCTCGACCTGGTCGAGGGTTAGTGAGAATCCGTCAGGCTGGTGGCCCGAGTCTGCGAAGCAGACGGGGCAGTCGAGATTGCAGGCCGTGTTGACCTCGATGATCCCCAGGCACGCGTGCTGCTTGTGGTCGGGGCACAGACCACAGTCGAGCGGGCAGCCGTCGTGCACCTCGGTCTGGGTTTGCAGCGGCAGGGTGCCCGGCTTGTTGTACCGCATCGACGCCGCGTACATCTCGGCGTCCGAATACAACAATGCTTCGAACAAGCCATGATCCGAGCATCGCTTGCGTAGAAACACCTTGTTCTCGCGCACGTTGACCTCGGCGTCCACCACCACCTTGCAGACCGGGCAGATGCTCTTCGTGTATTCGAGGAACACCTCGTCGCGGTCTACGCGGGCGGCTGGAGTCGGGGTGGTCATCCGGAACCTCCGTTGTTGGAGAGCGCGTTGGGCGGCCGCGAAACCCGGCCGCTCCCGGCCATCATTCCGCGACCGAGGAACAACGGAAAACACCTCCGGTGTTACCCGGCGGTGGACAATGGCGCGGTGGTCGACGAGGAACGCGCCCTCGGGGGCTGGCTTCTGGCCGCGGCGCTCAGCGCATTGTTCGTTCTTCTCGCGGTGGGTCTCGAGGTCATGGGTGGACTGAACGCGAACTCGCCCCTTCCGTCGTGGGCGAAGGTGGTGCCGATCGCATGGCCTCCCGCGGCGCGAGTTGCCTGGTGGGTGACGGTCGCAGCTGCCGCCGGGCTGTTCCGGCTGGCGTTGCATCGCCTCGGATTCCGCCAGCGGGCGTGGCTCGTCATCGCCTCTATCGTGCCGTTCCTCATCTTCGCGGCCGGCGTGGCGGGGGGCGCCGACTGGGCTACGTGGCACTGACGCCTGGGCGGCCGTGGGGACCGAGTGGAACACCGCCAGCGGCTACCGGGTTCCCGGCCCGGCTAGGCACCGAATGAGCAGAACGGAGGTACTGCGATGGCAACCCTCGTGACCGGCACACCGACGACTCGTACCGAGCACTCACGGTACGTCGCCCCCGTGGGACTGATGATGAGCATGCTGCCGCCAGTGATCTTGATCTTTGGCGGTGTCGCCGTAGAAGGGTTTGGAGCAATCAGCTGGGCTGGCGCGATCGTGTGGGGACTGGCGGCCACAGTCGTGTTCACCGGGTTCAGCATTATGGGCAAGGCAGTGGGAATGACGCGTATGGACCTGCTCGACCTGCTCGGCAGCGTGGCCGCGCCTGCGGGCACCACCAAGGCCAGGGTGCTTGACGCCGGTCGGGAGCCTCATGGGCCACGTGGTGTGGGGGGCCGTCCTCGGGTTGCTTTACGCGACCTGGCCTCTATAGATACTCCAAGCGGTCGAGGGGCGGAATGCTGATCTCACAGCTCGATCACTACCTGACCCAGCCGGTCGCTCTGTTAGCTCGGGCGGGATTCACCTCGTGGGAATGGGCGCCTTACGAACAGGGTTTCGCGCTCGAACCCCCTCTGTCCGAACCGTCGAAAGCGGGCAGGGGGGGTTCGAGGCGTCAGAGGCCAACTACACCGAGAAGATGCCTGCAAAGAAGTCGGCGAGGACGCCGAGGGCGACGAACCACGCACCGACCGCGATGAGCACGTGACCCCCCCAACGCTTCACGGCGGGTGCGCCATCACGCATCGATTCAACGACCCTCTCCCGTGCGCTTGCCAGGGCGAGGGACAGCACGAACATGAGGACGACGATGGCGAGACCGGCCATCGCAACCGCAACCGCGGCACCTTCCGCTCCTCCGGTGACGAGCGCTTGGCTGGCCAGACCGGCCAGGATCGGTCCCGTTCAGCCGAAGCCCGCGAGCAGGTAAAGGAAACCGAACAGCACGAAGCCCGTCAGCGGCCGCCGGCGCCGGAGCGCCGCCTGGCGGCCCAGGACTCGGTGCAGGCCGGGTTCGAAGCGCCGCAGGTTGACGCGCAGGCGGTTGGTCTGAGCCAGGCCGAAAATAACGAGCGCGGTCCCGACCACAGCACGGAGGATCCGTCCAGTCATGCTGGTGAAGGTGATGCCGGCGAAGACGGAACCGGCACCCAATGCGAGCAGCGCACCCACGAGCGCGAGGAAGGTGACCGCACCGAGCGACAACGCGCTCGCATAGGTGGCTGCCCGCCCGAGAGGCCGGTGGTGCGGATTGCCGGCCGCGAGCGGCCGAGCCAGCATCGAGACGAGGAGCGGGAAGGAGCATGGTGAGAAGAACGACGCCGTCCCGGCCGCCACGGCAAGCACAAGGAGGCCTGCCCCCACGCCCGCGGGCAAGTCGAACCGCGGATAGACCACGTATCCGACGTATCCCGCCAGTCCGAGGCCGATCGCGACGACCGTCCACGCTGTGTAACGCCGCTGATAGCGGCGGGCGGACGTGTCGGCCACAGGTCGGACGCTACGGCTTCCAGCGACGGGAAGGTCAAGACCTCTAACCGGGTTGGATCTGGTATGACCGGACCGTCCCGCCGCGAGCCCGAGCACACCACCGGCGCGACTGCCGTCGAGGTTGTCGAGTACACCGATCCTGCGTGTTCGTGGGCGTGGGGCTCCGAACCCAAGCTCCGCCTCCTTGCGCTGGACCTACGGCGACGGGTTGGCGTGGCGCCCCGTGATGGGTGGCCTCGTCCCGGACCGCCGAGACTCCGACCCGATCGGAGCCGCACCTCGGACCGCCAACTACTGGGCCAATGTGTCGGTCGAGACACGGATGCCGTACCCCGCGCAGTTGCAGTACGCGCCGGCGTCGAGCATCGGTGCATGTATTGCGGTGAAGGCGGCCGAACGGCAGGCCGACCACTTGGCGGGGCGGATGCTCCGCCGGCTGCGGGAGGCGTGTTTCGTCTTCTGTGAGCCGGCTGACACCGTCGAGCGAGTGCTCGCGATCGGGCGGGGCGTCGAAGGTCTCGACGTCCACCGACTCGCCCGTGACGTCGAAAGCGCGGAGGTGCGCGCCGACTACCAGGCCGACTGGGAGGAGACCCGACGTCCGAACGGCTACGTCCGCACGCTCTCTGAAGACCAGCCAGGCGCGGGCATGGCGAAACATCAGGACGGAAGGTGGCGTTACGTATTCCCCACGCTCATCTTTCGCGGGCCACGAGGCGAGTGCACGGTACCCGGCTGGAAGCCCTACGAGCGGTACCTGGAGGCGATGGAGGCAGTGGCTCCCGGTAGCACGTCCGCGCCGCCACCGCGTCCTACAGCCGCATCCGCCTTCGAACGGTGGCCGTTGCTCGCAGAGACCGAGCTAAGCATCCTCTGCTGCGATGACGGAGCGCCGCTCCCACCCGGCACGATTCCGTTCGATCGGGGTGGCGGGAGCCGGGGTGGCTCGTAGGCGTCGGGCAGGGCCTCGGGTGCTTCGGTAGCGGCAGTCGCGAGCACCTGCTGCGCCGTTGGGTTCACTAGAGCCATGGATCCGACCCGGACCGTCGGCACCGTCTCGTTGCCGCCCGCGACACTGCGAACGAAGGCCGCACCCGCCGGGTCCTCCCAGATATTGACCAGGTCGAACGGGACCCCTGCCCGCGTCAGACCTTCGAGCAGCGCGGTGCAGAAGAAGCAGCCTCGCCGCCAGTAGACAGTGATCGCCGAGTCGCTCATGTCAACGGAACCCGGCTCGACATAGAACTCTTCCCCGCGTGCGGCCACGCGGCGCGTTAGGTGGCGCGGCGCCCGTAGGTGACGGCGTGGACCGGTGAGAGGTCGAAGGACGCAACGTCTACGAAGCCGGCATCAGCGAGGAGTTCGGTGTACGCGGACGTGGGGAGGAGCTGGTCGTCGATGAGGGCTTCGAAGAACTGGATCCCGCTCATCACTCGACCGGCGGGCGAACGAAGGGCGTCGGTGTCGTCGTCGGTCGGGAATGGGAAGTCGGATACCACGAATATGCTGCCCGGTCGAAGCGAGCGCAGCACGTTGGCTGTGACACGCTCGAGGTCGCGGCACTCGTGCATCGAGATGTTGATCACCGCCAGGTCGAAGGCGTAGGGCCGCTCGAACTCCTCGAACGTGGACTGTATGAACTCCACCCGGTCGTCGATCGCCGCGGCCTTCACCGAGTCTCGCGCCCGGTCGATGGAGTAGGCGTCGCCGTCCACGGCAACGAAGGTCGCCTTCGGGTAGTGGTCGGCCATCCGGATAAGTCCGCGGCCCGCGCCGCTTGCGAGCTCGAGGACAGTGCACGCGCCCTCGAGGATCGCGGTCGCGCCCGGGACCTTGCCGATACCGTCCGGAACGAGCCGGTTGTAAAACGGGCGTCCGGTCGCTGACACGGCGGCGATGAACTCGGGCGAGCAGTCGTCCCACCAGAGCCGCTCTCCGCTCGCCAGGCGGTCGGTGAAGATGTCGAACAGCTCCGGTTGGCCCAAGACTCCGAACAGCGCGCCGGTGTGGGCGGGGTGGTCTTCGTCGAGGAGCGCAACTGCGGTAGCCGCCGGCAGGACGTACCCGCCGCCGGCCAACTCGATCACACCGGCCGCGTGGGCGGACCGGAGCCACACTTTGGCGTACAGCTCGTCGAGACCAAGCCGGTCGGCGAACTCGGCGGGGTTGAGCGGACCGTCGGCCTCCGCGAGCACGGTGAAGAGGCCAAGACGCAGACCGGTGTCGATCGTCCGGGCCGCGACGTAGCCGGCGGCGTGTCCGACCAGCTGGCCGGCAGCGGCCTTGATGTCTTCGGGGGTGATCGCTGAGGTCACAAGAGGTCTCCCACCTAGAGATTCCTGTCAGTGCGCCGGCACTCGGTCCACCATGAACCGCACGCCATCCCGAGTGCAAGTGCAGCAATGGTTTGGCCGGTTCGCGTACCTGAGGGGTCGAAGCCCTTACCCGTCAGTGAGCTGCGTCGTGATCCGGATGTCGCCGGTCAGCGTGCGGTGGACAGGGCAGCGCTCTGCGATTGAAACGAGCTGCGTCCTCTGCTCGTCGGTGAGTGGGCCCACGAGAGTGAGCGTCCGCTCGATGTGATCGATGAGACATGGCTTCGCTTCGGGGTCACGGCAATCGTCGCCGTGGACGCGGTCGTGCGTTAGGTGCACGGTCACGGCCTCGAGGGGCCAACCCTTGCGATCGGCGTACATTCGCAGCGTCATCGATGTGCAGGTACCGAGCGCGCCGAGCAGCAGGTCATAAGGGGTCGGTCCCAGGTCGTCCCCGATACCGGGTGGTTCATCCGCGATCAGGACGTGGTGGCGGGCACGGACCGTCTGGGTGAGCGTGCCGGTCCCGGAGTCAGCGACGGCGACGGTTCCTTCGGGTGGCGACGGAGTGGGCTGGGCCGCGTCCTTGGCGACATACCGGCTCGCCCAAGCTGCCAGGACAGCGGCGACGTAGGAGGAGTCTTCCCGGCGGGTGAGGAGGTGGTCGGCGCTATCGAGTGACACGAAGCTCTTTGGATGGCGCGCGGCCTCGTATATCTGACGGGCGTTGTCGATTCCTACGATCTCGTCGCCGGGCGCGTGGAAGACCAGAAGCGCGCGCCGGAGTTCACGCAAGGCGGCGGCGGTGTTCTGGCTGCTGGCATCATCGAGCAGCTGCTTGCCTACTCGGAACTGGCGTCCCGCGAGCACCACGTCGGCCACACCGACCTCACCGAGGGCGGCGAGAACTTCCTCAGGAAAGAGGTTGCTGATGTGCGCGGGGTCGAACGGCGCGCCGATCGTCGCCACCGCGGTGACCTCAGGGATGGCGGCGGCCGCGGCTATCACCGCGGCTCCACCCAGGCTGTGACCTACGAGCAGCCGGGGCGCTTGGTGCCGGTCGCGCAGGGCGGCTGCGGCCTTCACGAGATCGCCGACGTTGGACGAGAACGTGGTGTTGGCGAACTCGCCGCCACTGGCGCCCAGCCCGGTGAAGTCGAAGCGCAGCACACCGAAGCCCTCGGCTACCAGGCCGCCGCTGATGCGTGACGCGGCCGCGATGTCCTTGGAGCACGTGAAGCAGTGGGCGAAGAGTGCGTAGGCGACGGGTTCGGTGTCCGGAAGGTCCAGGCGGGCGGCCAGTTCATCGCCGCCCGAACCGGCGAAGGACATCGCCTCCATGTTCGTCACTTTGGCTTCGTCACTTTCGGGCTCCTGTCCGGCGACGGCCGGTCTAGGCGTCGAGGGTCACGCCATAGAAGCTAGTGAGTCGGTCGCGGAGAGCCGATTCGGGCAATGCGCCTCCGTCGACGTGGAGGAGTTTCCCACCGGAGTCGTAGAAAGCGGTGATCGGCATGCCCCGTCCGCCCAGGTCGCGGTGCAGCCCGCTTCCGTCGGCGCCCCCGATGTCGCGCGCGAGGGGCCACCAGGTGATGTCATGGCGTTCTGGCATGAACATGGGGTCCCCGGTCTCGAGCGACGCGACGCCGATGAACGCGACCTCACCCTCGAGCTGTCGGGAGAACTTGGAAAGTGGGGGAGCTCGGCGTCACACGCGGTGCACCACGACGCGAAGAAGTTCACCACCACCGGTTGGCCGCGGTAGTCAGCGAGCCGGATCCGCTCGGCGCCTTCGATCGCCGGCAGGTCGAAGTTCAACTTGTCAGTAGAACCGGCGCGGTCTCCTCCGGAAGCGGTCGCGATGATCGCCACCAGCGCGACGGCGAGCACGACGGCGACACCCACGGCCACCCGAAGCCTCGCCTGCTTGCGGGCACGCCGCTGAGCTTCGCGGCGGCGGTTCTTCGACTTAGCGGTCGTTGCCACGATTCCTCCTGTCAGCCGAGCTGGATAAGTCGTTCCAGCCCGACGGCTTCGAGTGCGTTCTGGAGCTGGGTGGTGACCCAGAGCATGCGGTCGAGGGAGAGGATCAGTCCGAAGCCGGCGAGGGCCGCGGACGACGCGATCGTGATGCCGGTGAAGTGTCGTTTCACCCAGCCGAGCGCACCGGTGAGCCGCCCGAAGGCAAGCCCCGTCACCAGGAAGGGGACACCGAGGCCGGCCGAGTAGACCGCCAGCAGCAATGCGCCGCGTCCGATACCTTCCTGCGCTGCCGCGATCGCGAGGATGGAGGTCAGTACCGGGCCGATGCACGGGGTCCAGCCGAACCCGAAGGCCACTCCGGCAACGGGCGCCGCGAAGGGTCCAAACCGCGACAGGTTCGGGTGGAAGCGCTTCTCTCGGTAGAGCCAGGGCGCCTTCAAAACCAATGACGCCAGCACGAACAGCGCCATCGCGAGGACGATCAGACCCGAGACTCGGGTGATGACACTTTGGTTGTCGAATAGGACTGAGCCGACGGCCGTGGCCGACAACCCGAGGAGGATGAACACCGCCGAGAACCCCGCGATGAACAACAGCGTGTCGCGGGCAACACGGGGCAGGGCACTCCCGTCCCGGATCTCACCCACCTCGAGCCCGGTGATCACCGACAGGTACACCGGTACTAGCGGCAGCACACACGGCGACAAGAACGAGATGAGCCCCCCGCCGAAGGCGGCCAACAGAGTGACCGACTCGATCATCGGGCCGTACCGCCAACGCTTGACGTGTGCAACATCGGAGGGGGAACCCTACGGATGTCGCCATTGTTCCGACCGCCGCCGCGGTGGGAGAACCTTCAGCGGCGAACGGCGCGGAACATTGAGGAGGTCACGAGGCCAAACACGACATGCGCGCTGAGGTCTTTCGCCAGTGTCGGCGCGTCGTACTCCCACATCGGCTTGTAGAGCTTGGCGAGCCCGAGCACCACGTAGCTCGTCGCCCACGCCACCGGGCCGAGCACCACACCAAAAGCGGGATTAGTCGCGACCGAAGTTGTCGCCAGGCCGTAGCCGGCGCCCCAACCCACCCCCGTTGCCCAGTGCGTGACGTTGTTGACCAGGGCCGCGCTCTCGGGTGGCAGCTCGACGGGTAGGACGCGCTCGACGACGAGCTTGCCGACCTGGGCGGGGGCACCGGCATCCTCGTAGCTCTTCGTGCCCGCGGAGAACTCCCAGTCGGCGAAGGAGTCTTCTCCGCCCCCGGCCCGGTAGCGGCGGAACCAGAGCAGGTCCATGGCTAGGGTGCCGGCCGCGCCGGCGACCATCCCTGCGGCGAGCGCCGGCAGCGGGCTTGTTCGTCCTCTTGCCATGGCTTTGTCCTTTCCAACTGCTCCAACTGCGGTGTCGACTGCCGCCGCTCGGCGAGATAACACGGCGGCTGAGGCGACCATTCCCAACTCGCCTCGGAATGCGGCACCGTGTCAGGCGGTTGGTCCCTATTGTCCGTCGGCGAGAAGGAGAGAAATGACTGACGACAGCCGCCCCCAGGTCGACTTCCGGAGCCTGGTTACCGAGATGATCGAGCACCTCCGCACCGCTGGAGTCACGCCCGGTCTCGAGATCGGGACTAGCGCCCCGCGCTTCGTCCTGCCGGATGCCCGCGGCGGCAAGCTCAGCCTTGATGACAAGCTCGCGGATGGTCCGGTGGTGCTGTCGTTCTACCGAGGGGCGTGGTGCCCGGTCTGCAACGCCGAGCTCCGTGGTCTGCAGGAGGCATTACCCCAGATCCGAGCGTTCGGCGCCTCGCTCGTGGCGATCAGCCCGCAGGCTCCCGACGCGTCCGCCGCCTTCGTCGAGCGTCTCGACCTCGGCTTCGACGTGCTCAGCGACGCCGACCAAGGCGTAATCCGCGCCTATGGGCTGCAGTTCGAGCTCCCCGAACCGCTCCGGCCCCTGTACGAGCGAATGAACATGGACCTCACCCAACACAACGCTGACGGCAGCTGGTATCTCCCCGTGCCGGCGACCTTTGTGCTCGACCGAGACGGGGTTGTCCGGGCCCGTCACGTCGATCCGAACTACCGCGAACGCATGAAGCCCGAGGCGATCGTCGCCGCGCTTGACGCCCTGGCTGACTAGTGCCCGAACGGGACTTCAGCGATCTGCGGGCGATGTTCTTGAACTGCACGCTCAAGCCGTCGCCGGGGAAGTCTCACACGGAGGGTCTGTTCGAGATCTCGCGCCGAATCATGGAGCGCAACGGTGTGCCTGTCGACGCAGTGCGCGCCGTCGATTGGGATCTACCTCCAGGTGTCTATCCGGACATGCGCGAGCACGGCTTCGCGACGGATGGGTGGCCCGAGCTCTTCAAGCGAGTCATGGCCGCCGACATCGTGATCCTGGGCACCCCGATCTGGCTGGGCGACAAGTCCTCGGTGTGCACGCGGGTGATCGAACGGCTCTACGGCAACTCCGCGCAGTTGAACGAGAGCGGCCAGTACACCTATTACGGCAAGGTCGGCGGCTGCCTGGTGACCGGCAACGAAGACGGCGCCAAGCACTGCGCGATGAACATCCTCTACTCGTTGCAGCACCTCGGCTTCACGGTGCCCCCGCAGGCCGATGCTGCCTGGCTCGGCGAGGTCGGGCCTGGTCCGTCGTACCTCGACGAAGGATCCGGTGGCCCCGATAATGACTTCACTAACCGCAACACGTCCTTCATGACCTGGAACCTGCTCCATCTCGCTCGCCTCCTCCGGGACGCGGGAGGTATTCCGGCGTACGGCAACCAGCGATCCGAATGGGATGCAGGATGCCGGCCCGACTTCGAGAATCCTGAGCACCGCTGAGCCGGGTGCAGGACGGCGTAACCGCGGTGATCACCAGCTGGTGACTACGGGCCAGCCGCCTGGGTGATCGCCCATGCCGCGTTGATCTGTCCGATATGGGTGAACGCCTGTGGAAAGTTCCCGAGCAACGTACCGTCCGCCGGATCCACTTGTTCTGACAGCAGGCCGACGTCATTGGCACACGCAGCGGCCGCTTCGAACAGGACGCGGGCGTCGTCGACGCGCCCCATCATCGCCCAGCACTGGGCCAGCCAGAACGTGCACATCGTGAAGGTGCCTTCTCCGCCGGCGAGTCCGTCATCGCCCCGGTACCGGTAGACGAAGCCGCGGTCGTCAGTGAGGTGGCGCGCGATCGCCTCGACGGTGGCGACGACACGGGTGTCATCGGGCGGCAAGAAGCCGACGATGGGCACCATCAACGCGGACGCGTCGAGGTCGGACGAGCCGAACGACTGCGTGAAGGCGGCCGCATCGTCGTTCCACCCCTCGGTCATGATGGCGTCGCGTATGACGGCGGATTCGGCCTGCCACGCCTCGACCTGCTCGTCCGTGCCAACACGCGAGCCGAGCCCGACGGCCCTGTCCAGTGCGACCCAGCACATGAGCTTCGAATAGAGGAAGTGGCGCCGTCCACCACGCGTTTCCCATATCCCCTCGTCGGGTTCCCGCCAGCGGCGCGCGGCCGCATCGGCGGCACCGGCAAGAACGTCGACGCTGGCGGGATCGAATGCGCCGATTTGCTCGGCGAGCTGGCATGCCGCGCCCAATAGCTCGCCGTAGACGTCGAGTTGGAGCTGGTCCCAGGCGCCGTTGCCGATCCGAACCGGACGGCTGTCGCGGTAGCCCGCCAGATGATCGAGCGTGGTCTCGGGTACGTGCCGCTCTCCGCGGATCCCGTAGAGGATTTGGAGCGAGCTTGCTCCGTCGACGGCGCCGCCGGCCGCGGTGGCGAAGAAGTCGAAGAACGCGTCCGCTTCGTCCGGACAGGCGGCAACCCACAACGCCTCCAGCGTGAGGCTGGCATCTCGCACCCATGCGAAGCGGTAGTCCCAGTTGCGGGTACCCCCGGGCACCTCCGGGAGCGAAGTCGTCGGAGCAGCGATCACCGCCCCGGTAGGCGCGTACGTCAGGGCTTGGAGCACCCGGCCACCCAGCCGCACCTGTTCCGCGTACGGCCCGTTGTAGCTTCCATGGAGACCTGCCCATGACTGCCATCCGTCGATGGTCCGCGCGAGCAGCTGCTCGATCTCTTCCTGTGTCAGCGGGGCAGTCTCGTCGTCCCACGGCGACCAGGTTTGCAAGGCGAGCCCGGCGCGTGACCCTGCGCGGACTGCCACGGTGCCTGACAGGCTTCCATGCTCGGGGTGCAGTACGGCACCCGACGACACCACCAGCGAGACCGGCCCGCCCCGGCTTCGCCAGCCACCCGCATCTTCGACCCACGTCGGAACCGTCAGCCCGTACTCCGGCCGGGGCTGCACTTCACAGTGCATGTCGACCTCGCCGTCGAGGCCCTCTACCACGCGCACGAGGATGTGGGGTGACCTGAGGCCGATCTGGTGGCCACGCTCGTCGGGTCCCAACGCCAGCGCGTCGTACACCGCGACCCGGCCGTGCTCTGTCACGTGCTCGGTACGGACCACCATCGAGTCGTCGACATACGAGCGTGTGCTCTCGTGGCGCTCAGTCGGAGCGAGCACCCAGTGACCGGCGGCGGCATCGAGCAGTCGTGCAAACACCGATGGTGCGTCGAAGCGCGGCAGACACGCCCAGTCGACGCTCCCTCCCCGGGACACCAGCGCGGCACCCTGGCAGTCGCTGAGGAGGGCGTAGTCACCGATGGCAGGCGCCGCGGGGTCACTCATCGCTCGTGACCGCGGGCTCGCCCGTGTTCGAAGATCGTGGCACAAGAGGGGTAACCGAACACATCCCCATCACGATTCCCCGGAAGAGTCCGTCAGCCCGTCTGAGTGGCGACGGCCAGCATCTCGTCGATGTCGTGGGTGATGACCTCTTCGTCAACGAGGCCAAACCGTCGCTGAACGCTGCCGTCGACGCCGACGAGCACCCACGCCGGCTGCCCTGGGACGCCCAGCCGCGACCACACGGACCCGTCGGTGTCGACCACATGCGGGAATCCTTCGAGCTCGTGCCGTTCCACGAAGACGCGCATCGGTGCGGTGTTGTCTCGACCGGGAACTCCGATGAAGGTGACGCGGTCGCCGTAGCGGTCAGCCACAGCCCGTACGGTCGGCGCCTCGCGATTGCACGTTGGGCACCACGGCGCCCAGACCCAGAAGGCGACGGGACGTGTGCCGATCACCTCCCATGTGTCGACTTCTGATCCATCGAGCGCCTCTCCGGAGAACCGGAAGTCGTCAAGTCCCGCTGCCTGCTCCGCAGGAGTGTCCGCCTCAGACGAGCCACAGGCACCGAGCACGAGACAGGCGACAACCAGCAGCGCTCGGGCGATCGTCAATGGAGCATCCGGATTCCGAACCATGCTGCGGTCAGTGTGGCCAAACCGGCGACGAAGAGACGCCAGGCGTCGTCACGCCACACCGCGGCCATCGCGATGGAGAAGACGATTGCCACGATCACTGCCTGCACGAGCACGCCGAGGTCCGTAGCTGGCAGCAGAACATCCCGGACGCTCACATTGCTCCCAACCCGACGTGGCGATCGGCCATTCCTGCCGGCGCCGGCCGCCACAGCGTGTCAACTCGCTGTTGACGACATGCGTCGCGCAACCTATGGTTGACAACCATGGCCCCAGCGACCCTTGACGGCCTCATACGCGAGGTACAGGAATCATCAGACCAGGTGCTCTCTCAGCTCGAGACCGCGGCCGTGAAGGCGCGCGAACTCGAGGAACTCGGGGATGCCCTGCTCACCCACTTCGTGGACCGTTGCCGGCGGTCCGGAGCGACGTGGGCACAGATCGGTGAGCATCTCGGCGTGACTCGCCAGGCAGCACAGAAGCGGTTCGTCGACTCCATCGGCGACGCCGTCACCTTCGAACGCTTCACGGTGAGGGCTCGGCAGGCGCTCGACCGAGCGCAAGCCGTCGCGGCCGAGTTCAACCACAGCTATGTCGGTACCGAGCATCAACTCCTCGCGCTCTTCGACGTCGGTGGCATCGCGGCGCGCGCCCTGGAGGAGCTCGGCGTCGATCGACGCGCCGTCGAAGCCGAAGTCAAAGCGACGGTCGAGCAAGGGCCCAAAGGCTCTTCGGGCCCGCACCCGTTCACACCTCGGGCGCGGAAGGTCCTCGAAGAGACGCTCATCGTCGCGGTCGAACTCGGTCACAACTACATCGGAACCGAGCACCTGCTGTTGGGCCTATACCGCGGCCAGGAGGGCCTCGCCTTGCAGATCCTGAACAAGCTCGGCGCCAACCGTGATGTCGCCAAGCAGACTGTGGTCAAACTTCTCGAGGGGTTCCAGTCCGGAAACTGACGCCGGCCATGTGGTCGGTTGAGTATGTCGTCAGTGGAATCGGCGCAGCCTGGCCAGGTCGTGACCCGCGGGCGGAGGTCGAAGTGGCCGGCCGTCCTCAGGGAGATATGCGTTGATCGACGCGGTAACGAGCTCGATGATGAAGGGCAGGTCAGCCGCGCGCCGGAAGTGCACGTAGATCCAGTCGCTCCCTGACTTCATGCGATCGACGCGCCGGTCCTCGCGAAGACGATCCTTCAGGCGGCGGATGATCGGCCGCGTGAGGCGGAGGCCGACGTAGTTGCTCCCCGCGAACTCGACTACGAGCCGGCCATCGACGAAGAAGGCCCGTTCGGTGTCGTCGAAGACACCTTCTCCTTCTATCAGGTGATCGAGTTCCGCGAGCTCGTTGCAGAGGCGGTGCTTGAGCGACTTAGCCACGGCCGGCCCTCGTCAGCCTATGGACCCCTCGCCCGTGTTCCGACGCCACTCCATCATCGTTGCACGCAGTCGGCGGTGACGCCGCTTCTCGCGGATGGGTCTTTCGGCCCTGTCTTCCCGCTCCCACGCAGGCGGACGATGGACCGCAGCTGAGCCAACCTACGAGAGAGAGAACGGCCATGACGCTGCAGGAAGACCGAGTGAACCTTCCGCCTATCGATGACGTGAGTGTCGTGGAGGAGTTCCGCACGCCGAAGGTGAGGCGAGCCCTCGTCGGAGCGATGCTTGTGCTCAGCCCCACGTTGATGTTCCTCGCGGCGGTGGTCGCGCCGACAGTCGACTGGGAAGATAAAGAGGACGTCCTCACTACTGCTCTTGAGGGCACTACGCGCTGGCAGCTCGTCTCCCTACTGGGATTCCTGGGCTTCATGCTGCTCGTGCCGGGGATCCTTGCCGCAACCGAGCTGATCCGGCGCCGCCGTCCCGCGCTGGCGCTCACCTCCGTGATTCTGGTGGCCGCGAGCGCGATACCGATCGCGGCGATCTGGTTGATGGAGCTGACCTACGCGGCGGTTCGCCCGAGCAACATTCAGAGCCACGCAGCCTTCCTCGACAGGAGCGAAGAGCTTGGAGCCAGCCTCATCCTGTTCCCCATGTTCTTCGCCGGCCCCATCGGGCTTCTGATCCTCGCTTTCGCACTGTGGCGCACCAAAGCAACACCGATCTGGGTTCCGGTGCTACTCGCAGTGTCGATGGTGCTCACCTTCGCCGATCCCGGCATCGTGGCGTCCATCGGGTGGGGAGCACTTGCGGTCTCGTTCTTCGGAATGGCGTGGAAGTACTTCACCACGGAGGTCCAGCCGGCCAAGTAACCCCCCGGGGCAATGGTTGTCCGCGAGCCCGGGTGTACCGTCGGCTCGAGGTTGGCCGTCACGGGAGGAGTTGCCGTGGGCGAGGGCGAGGACTGGGGAGCGACGTTCTCCGGCACGAGCATGGAGGTGTACGAGAGTGCGCTCGTCGGGCCGATGTTCGGTCCCTGGGGCGAGCATCTGCTTGATCGAGTCGGCGTCCGTCCAGGCGAGTCGGTACTCGATGTCGCATGCGGTCCCGGCACCGTCGCCCGACTCGCGGCGGGCCGGGTTGGATCCACCGGTTCGGTCGTCGGCTGCGATCTGCGCG
>CAZWDB010000009.1:0-62628 GCA_964632885.1 uncultured Acidimicrobiales bacterium
CCGCTGCCGCGGGCACCCTCGACGCGCGCCGGCTCGACAGCTACCGGAAGCTCCAAGCCGAACTCGACACCCCCGACCGCCGCGGCCGCCGAACTTGAGGCAATAACGAACGAATTGCGTTCGTTATTGCCTCAAGTTCGGGCGTGGTCGGGCGGGGTAGGGAGAGGGACATGACTGAATTCGGCTATGCGCTGTCGAGCGAGGAGCACGGACCCACCACACTCGTTCGGAACGCCGTGAAGGCGGAGCAGGAGGGCTACTCCTTCGCGGTCATATCCGACCACTACCACCCGTGGATCGACCGCCAAGGTGAGAGTCCGTTCGTCTGGAGCGTGCTCGGGGGCATAGCCGGCGCGACCGAACGGCTCCGGGTGGGAACCGGTGTGACCTGCCCGATGATCCGCATCCATCCGGCGGTGATCGCCCAGGCGGTCGCCACCACAGAGACGATGATGCCGGGCCGTTTCTTTCTCGGTGTCGGGACGGGCGAGAACCTCAACGAGCACATCCTGGGCGACCACTGGCCCGAAGCTCCGGTGCGACTCGAGATGCTGGAGGAAGCGGTCGAGGTAATCCGGCGACTGCTCGACGGGGGCATGGTGAGCCACCGGGGCCGTCACTACACGGTGGAGAACGCACGCATCTACACCCGGCCGGATACCCCTCCGCCCATCATGTTCGCCGCGGCCGGATCGAAGGCCATGGAACTCGCAGCCCAAGCCGGTGACGGCCTCATCGCCACCAGTCCCGACGCCGTCGAAACGTTCACGGAGGCAGGCGGCAAGGGCAAGCCGACGTACGGGAAGGTCACGGTGTGTTGGGCCGAGAGCGAGGAGAAGGCGCGCCGGATCGCCCACGAGTGGTGGCCAAACACGGCGCTCAAGGGCGTCGGGAGCGACCTGCCGACGCCGGCCCATTTCGGAGAGGCCGCCGAGATGGTCACCGAGGACGACGTGGCCGCCAAGGTGCCGTGCGGTCCCGACCCGGAGCGACACCTCGAGGTCATCCGCAAGTTCGTCGATGCCGGCTTCAGCCACGTGTACTTCCACCAGGTGGGCCCGGATCAAGCGGGCTTCTTCGACTTCTACGACCGCGAAATCCTCCCCGCCCTCCGAACTTGAGGCAATAACGAACGGATTCCGTTCGTTATTGCCTCAAGTTCCGGAAAGGCGTCAGTCGTAGGTGGCCTCGAGCCACCAGCGTCCGCCCTCGACAGTGAGCAGGTAGGCCGTTCCTGCTGTGGTGACCATCTGAAAGCGGGCGCGCCGCCGGTGGGCCGGCGGGTCCCACCACTTCTCGTCCACCGGCCATGGACCAGCCCACCAGCGGACATCGGACCAGGCGCCGCCGTCGATCGCGACTCGAGCGGGAGCCTCGCTGCACGTCGCCCTCCCAGTGACCGTGACCGGCTCTCCCCCACCGTCGACGACGGCGACAGGCACCAGCGGGTCGTGCACGATCGCGGGCGCCGGTGGCGGCACCGCTCCCGGCCAAGCAGCCGGCTCGTCAGCGCCACCCTCATCCAGGCGCGCATCACCCCACGAGACGAACCGCACCTGCTCCGCCGGCGAACGCCCACCGGTGAGCACGGCAGTGACAACGCCGTCCAACCCGACGAGGCGTTGAACGCGGGCCAGCGCACCTGCGGCCCGCTCGTCGGCTGCGGTGGCACCACCCCAGAAGCCTTGTTGACGGCCATGATCGGCGTGCACCTCATCGGGCTCGAGCCGGAGGAGCGTGATACCGGAAGAAGGACGCAGACGAGCCGGTCCGTTGAGCCAACCATCTATCTGCCAGCGCACCCGCTCGGCGATCGCGGCCGGAGTGAGGGTGCCATCGTGGCGCCACAGCCGCTGGAATTGCTCGCCGTGTTCGGTCTCGGCGGAGATGGCCAGACGGCTGCACGCCAGACCACGCGACCGCAACCCGGCATGCATCCGATCGGCCAGCGTCTTGGCCGCGAAGGCAGCTGCATCCAGGGTTTCGGCCGGAGGATCGAGTTCGAGGAGAACACCGAGATCGGGCGCGGGCGCGGGAGCAGTCGGAGAGCGCTCGTCGTGTCCTCGAGCCAGCCGGTGGGCGAGCGCACCGTCGGGACCGAATCGCGCTAGTACCTGCTCCCCTGGCAGGGAGGCGAAGTCGCCGAGCGTGCGGATGCCGAGGCGACGGAGGAGATCGGCGAGCTCCGGTCGGTCGAGTACACGCACAGGGAACGGGGCGAGGAAGGCAGGTGTCTCACCCGGAGGCACTACCAGCCCCCCGCGGGTACGAGCAGCAATCGCCGCCGCAAACGGACCCTCAGCGATGCCCACCTGACACGGCGAGCCCGACGCGGTCGCGACCACGCCGGCCACGCGAGCCACCAAGGGGTCGTCACCCCCGAAGTAGCGGGACGGACCACGCGTGGCGAAGACGCACAATCCCGGGCGGATCACCTCCACCCGCGGACAGGTGCTGTCCAAAGCCGCCACTACGGGCTCGAACGCCCGCGCCTCACCGTCGGGGTCGAGGGGAAGCACTTCGAGCTCAGGACAGCGCGATTGGGCTTCGCGCCTCCGCTGGTTCCGTCGTACTCCCGAGGCACGGGCCACGGCCGAGCAGGCCACCACCCGGTTGGCGTGCACGACCGCGGCTGCCACGACCGCGCCGTCGATCGCCGCGGCCGCGACCGGCCAGTCGGGGCACCACGCCGCGAGTGTTCGGGTCACGGAGGTCGTCATCCCGCCCTCCGGACCTCGAGTTCGGCGGTTGCCCGGCGTTCACGGGAGGCGGAGCCTCGGCCGGTCACCACCACTTCGAAGCGGCGCTGGCGGAGGTGGCCGTACCCAGAACCGATACCGTCCCACTCCGACGAGACGGCCGTCAGCCGAACCGGCGGAGTTTCAGGCCACGTTCGCTGATCGCCGTGGACGACGAGCACGGCACCCCGTTCCCGTGCTCGGGCGGCCAGCCTTCGGGCATCAGAGGACCGGACCCGACCGGGCGGATGCACCACCACGACGTCGAGGGCATCCAGGAGAGCCGCAGTGACGGTTGCCCACTGCGAGCCTGGAGCCGGGACGAGGGCGAAGCGGGCGAGATCGATTCCCAACTCGGCCGCCGCCACCAACCCCAGTGCGGGGAAACCGATGGCCCCCGTCCATGACCCCGCTTGCGACGCGCCCGCCGCCATAGCCAGGGCAAGAGACGTGGCGCCCGCCGGACCGCCGATCCCGACGACTGTTCCCCGTTGCAGCGCACCGTCCTGCAGAAAGCCCTCCAGCGCCGGCACAACCGGCAACTGCTGGGACCGGGCGAGGACTGTGGCCTCGGCGGATGTGAGGAGCACTCTCTGACTGTACCGAACACACGTTCGGTGTCAACCCGGAGAGCGAGCGTCTTAGGGAAACAGCCCGCGCGCCTCGATCGCCTCGGTCACTCGCTCGAGCGCGAGAGCAAAGGCCCCTCGTCGCAACGAGACGTCGAGAGCCTGGGCCCGGGCCCACACCGAGGTGAAGGCATCCTCCATGTAGCGGCGGAGGCGGTTGGCGACCTCCTCCTCCTCCCACGCGAAGCCTTGCAGGCTCTGGGCCCATTCGAAGTAGGAAACGGTGACGCCGCCCGCGTTGGCGAGGATGTCGGGCACCACGACGATCCCACGCCTCTCGAGCACGGGATCTGCCGCGGTCACCGTGGGACCGTTGGCGGCTTCGACGACGACCCGGGCGTTCAGACGCTCGGCCACATCCTTGGTGATGGCGCTCGAAAGGGCCGCCGGCACGCAGAGCTCGCAGTCGAGCTCCCACATCTCGCTCTCGGTGAGAGCATCCCCGCCTTCGAAGCCCGCCACCGATCCGGTCGCCGCGACATGGTCGGAGAGCTCTCCTGGGTCGAGGCCACCGGGGTTGTGTACGGCGCCGTCGATGTCGCTCACCGCGATCACACGCATGCCAGCTGATGCGAGCAGGAAGGCAAGTGGTCCACCGACCTTGCCGAATCCCTGCACGATCGCCCGGCCGCCAACGAAAGGAAGCTCGAGGGCGGTGAAGGCAGCCCGAGCGCAGATCAGCACGCCCGTCGAGGTGGCACCCGCGTGACCGCGGGTGCCACCCACCGACAAGGGCTTGCCCGTGACGGACGCCGGCATGCTCGCGCCCTGAATCATGCTCATGGTGTCGTAAAGCCATGCCATCACCCGGCCGTCGGTGTTCACGTCGGGGGCAGGCACATCGCGGTCGGGACCGAGCAAGGGCGAGATCTCGACTGTGTACCGTCGAGTGAGGCGTTCGAGCTCAGCCAGTGACAGGTGGCGAGGATCGCACCGCACGCCGCCCTTGGCGCCGCCGAAGGGAAGGCCGACGACTGCAGTCTTGAAGGTCATCGCCGCCGACAGGGCCATCACCTCGTTCACATCGAGGCTCGGATGGAAGCGGATGCCTCCCTTGGCAGGGCCACGCGTGGTGTCGTGATGTATCCGCCAGCCCGTGAAGACCTCAACGCTGCCGTCGTCCATCCGTACGGGCACGGCTACCTCGAGCGCACGCCGCGGCTGGCGCAGCATGTTGTGCACGTCAGGATCGACGCCGGTCAGCTTGGCGGCGTCGTCGATCCGCTCGAGAATCGCAGCCCAAGGGTCAGGTGTCGCTGCCACCCGATCATGATCTCCTATGGAATTGACGGCGTTACACCTTCCCGGTAGTGGATGTACAGCTCGCCGATCAGGTCGGGCATTCCCGCTATTGCCTTAGTCGACGTTCCGGTGGCGAATTCGACCTCGATCACGTTCGAGTAGATGTGCACCGACTTCAGATCGGCCCGCTCGAACAGCCGGCGGGCCAGGACGTCGGGCGGCCGATCCAGGGTCTCCGGGGGCGGGGCGGTGTAGCGATGGTGCGCCATCCCGGTGAGCGATCGGTTGATCTCGTACCGGAACCGGTAGGGATCGCGGGTGCGACGCTCGAAGACCGTGATCGATTGACCCATGGCAGCGACAGAGGTTAGTGCGTCGCCGGTAAGCGGTCGCATCCGGCGATCAGGGCTCCGGCTGTCCTTCTACGCTGGCGGCGATGGTGGCCCCTGAGGAGGATGCTCCTCCCCGACCTCCTGTGCCTTGGCGCACGATCGCCGCCAGCATCGCGACGGTGCTGGTGACGGTCGTCGCGATCCTGGCCGTCCGGGAGCTCGGCCGGATCCTGGGATGGCTCGCGACCGCCGCGTTCTTCGCCATGGTCCTGACGCCGCCGGTCGACTTCCTCCACCGGCGAGGCATTCGACGGGGCTTCGCCACGGTGCTCGTCTTCTTCACGGGCGTCATGGTCGTGGGTGCGCTTGGTTATGCCTTTATCCGGCCGATCGCGGACCGGGCGGAGAGCTTCGTGGACGAACTCCCCGGCTTCGTCGAGGACGCCACCGACGGACGTGGCCCGGTCGGCCGCCTTGTGACCCGGTACAACATCGACGCATACGTCGAAGACAACCAGGAGGACCTCCAGCGTGCGCTCCAGGACGCCGGCACGTCGTCGGTCCAGTTGATCCGCACGGTGTTCAACACCGTGTTCGCCGTGGTGACCATTCTCGTGTTCGCCTTCCTGATGATCCTCCAGGCTCCCCAGATCACCGCGACGGCTCTCCGCGTGCTCGGTCCCGACCAGCGCGATCGCATCCGGCGCATCGCCTATGACTGTTCGGGCGCGGTGAGCGGCTATGTGGCGGGCAACCTCGCGATCAGCGTCATCGCCGGCGTTTCGACCTTCGCGGTGCTGGTTCTCCTCGGCGTGCCCTACAGCGCCATCCTGGCACTGTGGGTCGCGTTCGCCGACCTGATCCCGATGGTCGGCGCAACGCTGGGAGCGGTCCCCACCATCGCGCTGGCGTTCCTCCACTCGGTTCCCGCCGGGGTTGTCATGGTGGTCTTCTACGTCGTGTACCAGCAGTTCGAGAACCACTTCCTCCAGCCCGCCGTCATGTCACGCACGGTGAACCTCAGTCCGCTCACTGTCCTCATCAGCGTCCTCGTCGGCATCGAGCTGTTCGGCGTGGTCGGCGCACTGCTGGCCATCCCCGCCGCGGGCATCATCCAGGTGATCGTGCGCGACCTCTGGCAAGAACACGAGCTCAGGCGGGACCCGACGCCAGCCCGGACACCGTCCACCGCGAACGAGCCAACCACCAACGAGCCAACCACCAAGGAGCCAACCACCAAGGAGCGCCTCTGATGCCGAGCGAGGTCATCGAGCTCGAGGGTCACATCGTCGACTCGCTCATATTGGCGAAGGTCATGGACATGATCCTGGCCGCCGGAGCCGACTATGAGGTGCTCGAGGTCAACATCGGCAAGACGAACGCGGACACCAGTCGCGCCCGCCTCCAGGTCACCTCCGACTCGGCCGGGGCGTTGACATCGCTGCTGGTCGAACTCAAGGCGCATGGCGCCAATCGGCTCGGGGGTGGCAACGCCGAACTGGTAGCCGCCGAGCGCGACGGTGTGCTGCCACCGGGCTTCTACTCGACCACCAACCTCCCCACTGCGGTTCGCATCGAGGGCGAGTGGGTCGAGGTCGAGAATCCGGAGATGGACTGTGCTGTCGTCGTGACCGCGGGCCACGTCCGCACCGTGCCGATGCACCGGGTAAAGGCCGGTGACCTCATCGTGGTCGGAACCGACGGCGTCCGCGTCAATCCGCCCGAGCGTCCGAGGGGCGCGAGCCCCTTCGAGTTCATGGCCTCGGAGGTCTCGTCGGAGAAACCCAAGGGGTTGCTCGTGCAGCAGGTGGCGGCGCGGATCCGCGCCGCGAAGGCGGGCGGCGGGAAGCTCCTCGCGGTGTGCGGACCGGCCGTTGTTCATACCGGCGCCAGCCCGGACGTAGCCCGGCTCGTGAGCGACGGTTGGATCGACGTGCTGTTCGCCGGCAACGGTTTCGCGACCCACGACATCGAAGCCAACGTGATGGGTACCTCGCTCGGTGTCTCCGTCTCGCACGGCACCGCCGCGGAGGGCGGCCACAGCAACCACCTCCGCGTGATCAACGAGGTGCGGAGGTACGGGTCGATCGCCTCGGCGGTGGAGGCCGGCTACATCGATGGCGGCGTGATGTATGAGTGTGTCGCGCACGACGTACCCTTCGTCCTCGGAGGGTCGCTCCGCGACGACGGCCCCCTCCCCGACGTGGAGACCGATGTGGTGCGCGCCGCCGATGCCATGAGGTATCTCGTGCCGGGCGTATCCGCCGCTCTGATGCTGGCCTCGACGCTCCACGCGATCGCTACCGGCAACATCCTTCCGGCAGGAGTCGAGACCTACTGCGTCGACATCAACCCGGCGGTGGCAACCAAGCTTGCCGACCGCGGGAGCCATCAGGCGCTCGGCATCGTGACCGACGTGGGCTTGTTCGTGCACGAGCTCGCCACCGAGCTGTGCTCGTGAGCCGGGCGTGACCGGACTGGGGTGGGGCCGGCGCTACCTGATGTGTCCGCCGGAGCACTTCGGCGTGCTGTACGAGATCAATCCTTGGATGCACCACGAAGTGCAAGTCGACCCGATCCAGGCGGGTCAGCAGTGGGAGTCCCTGGTCGAGTGCCTTCGCACTGCGGGGGCCGAGATCGAGCTTCTCGAACCCCGGAAAGACCTCCCCGACCTCGTGTTCACGGCAAACGCGGGACTCGTGAACGGCCGGCAGTTCATCCCCGCCCGCTTCCGGCACCCGGAACGTCAGGGCGAGACGCCGCACGACATCGCTTGGTTCGAGGAGCGCGGGTACGACGTCGCCGAACTCCCCGACGAAGTCACCCACGAGGGGGCAGGCGACGCGCTGCCCTTCGGTGGAGGGTTGGTGTCGGGGTACCGCTTCCGGTCGGACGCGGCTTCCCATGCCTACGTGTCACGCCTCGCTGGGGTCGCGGTGAGGTCGGTAGAGCTGGTCGACGAGCGCCTCTACCACCTCGACCTGACCTTCTGTCCTCTCGATGAGCGGCGGGCGATTGTGGCGCCGATGGGCTGGGACGTATACGGCA
This sequence comes from uncultured Acidimicrobiales bacterium, assembly GCA_964632885.1. GTDB lineage: Bacteria > Actinomycetota > Acidimicrobiia > Acidimicrobiales > CAZWDB01 > CAZWDB01. Next base: position 7,990 of record CAZWDB010000009.1, read on the forward strand.
CGAAGGTGATGAGCGCCCTGGTGCCCGAGCCGCTCGTGCTCGATGACGACGAGGCGCTGGCGTTCTGCGCGAACTCGGTCGTCGTGGGCACCAATGTCGTGATGCCGTCGTGTCCGCCGCGGGTCGGCCGCATCCTCGAACGTTGGGGCTTCTCGGTCGCCGAGTGCCCCGTAGATGAGTTCCTCAAGGCGGGGGGCGGCTGCCGGTGTCTGACGCTTGCCCTCGACGTCGCCTTCTGAGCCTTGCGTGACCGACTTCTTCGCCTCCGCGATCCCAGGGATCGGACCCATCCTGAGAGCGGAGCTGGCCGATCACGTCAGCGAGGTGACGTCTTCTCCTCTCTTCGACGGCCGGAACGACCTGGTTGCCTTCCGCGCCAAAGGCACGGCGGACTTTGGGGAGATCACGACGGCTGAGGACATCTTTGCCGAGGTGACGGCGGCCGCCCGGCAGCGCGACGTCGCACGGCTGGCCGGGACGCTGGTCAGGCGCGACGCCCTGGAACGGGCTCTATCGGTGGCGTCCGGACAGGGACTCCGGCTGCCGGCGAACGCAACTTTTCGCGTCGTCGCGCGGGTGCGGACGGAGCGCGATTTCCGACGCACCCAGTTGAGGGACGCGCTGACTGCCGAAGTGGCGAGACTCCGTCCCAGTTGGCGCACGGGGGATCCCGCCCATGCCGAACTCTGGGTCCTTGAAGTCGAGCCCGACCGGTTCCGCCTCGGCCTGCGGGTTACTCCCCGGGAGCACCGTCAACGGGGTGGTCGGGCCGAGGAGCGACCGGGTGCACTCCGTCCGACGGTTGGCGCGGCGATGGTCCGGCTCGCGGGGCCGCCGGCGGGTCGACTGCTCGATCCCTGCTGCGGATCCGGCACCATCCTCGGCGAAGCCGGCCGCGGCGGCTGGGACGTGACCGGCGCTGACCTGGATGCGGACGCGGTCGCGGTTGCGGGAGCCAACGCCCGGCACGCGCAACTCTTCGTCGGTGACGTGCGGGCGGTGCCGGTACGCGCCGGTGCCTACGGCGCAGTCGCGACGAACCTTCCGTTCGGCCACCAGTTCGGCATCGACGATCCCCGTCGGTTCTACGCGGCCGCGCTCGCCGAGCTCGCGCGGGTGGTCGCCCCAGGCGGTTCCGTCGTAATCCTTGCCCCGCGTCTGGGGCCGTCCGACGACCTCCCGATCCAGACGAAGTACCCCGTCCGGCTTCTCGGCCAGCGGACAACGCTCTGGCACCTCCGCCGCCGAACTTGAGGCAATAACGAACGGCGCACGGCCCACGGCGCGTTCTGGCCGCGGGATCCCGCCAATTCTGGCGGGATTCCGCGGCCAGAACGGCCTCGGGCGGGGGTCACGCGAAGAGGGTGGCTTGGCCGCTGCGGTCGAAGCGTGCCGCCCAGGGCAGGTTGTCCATGAACACCCACGACCGGCGGTGAATCGCGCTGGGACCGAGGTACTGGAGAGCCGCCTTGTGGCGCGGACACGGATAACCCTTGTTCTCCTCGAAGTTCCACCCGGTGAAGTGCTCGGCCTCGGCCCGCATGATCCGGTCACGAGTGACCTTCGCGAGCACCGATGCAGTCGCGATCGACAGGCATCGTGCATCGCCCTTGACGAGGCGCTCGGTGCGGAGCCCACCAACGAAGTCCCAGCGACCGTCGATCAGCACGTAGTCGGCCTCCACGCCGAGCCCCTCGAGGGCCCGCCCCGCGGCGAGCTTCTGGGCCGCCGACATGCCGAGGGTGTCGCACTCGTCCTGGCTGGCATGGCCGACCGACCAGGCCACACACCAGGCCGCGAGCCGGTCGAAGAGGCGCTCCCGCTCCGTCTCGGTCAGCAGCTTCGAGTCCCGGACGTTGTACACCCGGCGCTCCCTGGGGAGGATTGCCGCGCCGACCGAGATCGGGCCGGCCCACGCGCCGCGCCCCACTTCGTCGACGCCAACCACGACGTCGTGGCCGTCTTCCCACAGGGCCCGCTCGACCGCAAGGGACGGCACCGTGCGCCGAGTGATCTGGCCGCCTCGCTTCTTGCCGGCCTGCTTCTTGCCAGCTCCCTTCTTCGCCGCCACCGTCCCGACAGTACCGGCGTAGCCCGACCCGGTCAGACCAGTTCGACCGCGCTGCTGCCTTCGAGCACCGAGCCGACCACCGTGAAGCCGGAGCCGGCTAGGCCGGCCGCGTGGGCCGGTGCGACCGCAGCCAGGAGGCCCCCCGACGTCTGGGGATCGAAGGCAAGCGCCTCGATCGCTTCGGGGACGTCGGAGTGCACACGCCCCTCGAGGTGAGCGCGGTTCCGGGGGTCGCCGCCCGTGCGAATGCCCGCCTCCGCCGCCTCCAATGCGCCGTCATATATCGGCAGGCGTGCCGTGTCGAAACGAATTCGGACTCCGGATCGCTCGGCCATCTCCCACCCGTGGCCGGCCAGTCCGAAACCGGTCACGTCGGTCACGGCGTGGGGGCCGTCGGGCAGGTCGGCCAGCGTCTCGGCGGCAGCCCGGTTGAGCACTCGCATGCTCGCGATCGCCAGCGCTTTGTGCTCGTCGGACCCACCCGCGAGGACAATCCCGGTGCCGAGCGGCTTCGAGAGGACAAGGACGTCACCGGGGCGTGCCCCGCCCTTGGTCCAGACGCGGTCAGGATCCACAGTCCCCTGTACGGCCAGGCCGAAGATCGGTTCCTCGGACCGGATGGTGTGCCCACCCGCGACCACCCCGCCCGCCTCGGCGACGACCGCTCCGGCCGCGGAGAGAATCTGTTCCACCGCCGCGACCGGCATGCGCTCGGGAAACGCGGAGATGTTGAGGGCCAGGATCACACGCGCGCCCATGGCGAAGATGTCACTACACGCGTTCGCGGCGGCGATCGCCCCGAAGTCGGAGGGATCATCTACGAGAGGAGGGAAGAAGTCGGTCGTCGAGACGAGGGCGAGGCTTTCCGACAGCCGGTAGACCGCGGCGTCGTCAAAGGGGGCCAGCCCCACGAGGAGGGCGGAGTCAGCGCCGGCCGCCAGCTCCTTGACGAGGGCATCGAGGGGTTGGGCCCCCCACTTCGCCGCGCAACCACCACAGCTCGTCCACTCGGTGAGCCGCAGCGGCGCTCCGGCCAGTGCGTCGGTGCCGGTCATCGGACCTTCGCGATCTCGTGCCGCTCGTCTTCGTCGGGCTGGGTCGTCAAGAAGGCCTCGAGCATCTCCTCGGCCACGACCAGCGACGTGAGGCGGAGGCCCAACGCCAGCACGTTGGCGTCGTTCCACCGCCGGGCGCCGCGAGCGGTCTCGGCGTCGGTGCACAGGGCGGCGCGCACTCCAGGCACCTTGTTCGCCGCCATGGCCACTCCCGTACCCGTCCAGCAGCAGACCACGCCGCGGTCGGCCTCGCCGCCCGCGACGAGCTCGCCGACGGTCCGCCCGACGTCAGGCCAGGCATCGCCCTCGGCCACGACCACCGGGTCGTGACCCAACTCGGCCAGCGCGGAGACGATCGCTTCCGTCAGCTCGGTCTTCTCGTCAGTGCCGAACACAACCCGCATCCCGTTCACCGTACCGCCGAAGGCTCGTAGTCGAAGTAGCCATCCCACCTGGCATCGAGAGCTCCCTTGGCATCGGCCAGCGAGAGTGCTCGGTAGCCGTCGGCCACCCGCTGGACGAGGCCGAGTCGCTCGAGCTTGCCCATGGCGTCGTGGATCTCGAAGTCGAGCCGGTAGTCAAGCCGATCCTCGAACCACGCCTCGACTGCCTCGTCGAGAGCACGGGCGTCGAGTGGTTCGGAACTAGTGAGCAGGAAGAAGTAGGCGAGGATCGCCTCCTTGCACTCCTCCTCTTCGGCGCTGTCGAGGAGCCGGTGGAAGACACCGACGTCGTTGTCGAGGTTCTTGAAGTACAGGTTGTCGGACAGCATCTTCATGAAGCGGATCTTGCGGGTCTTGAACTTGTTGAACTGGCGCCACATGTAGCCACCGATCGCCCCGATACCGCCGCCGAGCGCGACGAGGCTGGCCTGGTCGAGCTCGACCGGCTCGTCGCGGAGCCCGAGCCAGAAGCCGACCAGCACGATGAGCAGACCGAGCGACGCCAGCACCTTGCTACTCAGCACGGCGATGGCTCCGGCGACGGCGGGCACCCCGATGACGAGCTTGTCGAGAGTCCGCATGCGGACCTGGGTGTTCGGAAACAGCATCTCCAGGTCGGCCTTCGGAACGTCTTGGAACAGCTTGATGATCGTCGAGCCGGGCTCGACCGGAAGCTCGGAACGCCGCTTCTCATCCAGGTTCTCGGCGTCCTTGAACTTCACGTAGATGAGCACCCGCTCGTAGTTCTCGAACGAGATCTCCTTCTTCCGCAACCCGAAAAACTGCGACAAGGTCTCTGTCGTCGTGTGCTTGCCCCTCCGGAAGAAGACGACCTCGTCGAAGTCGTCAAAGTCGACATGGAGGCGGATCTTGAGCAGCGTGTGCTCCGCGAGGGCCTGCTCGAAGACCTCTTCGGAGATCTCCGAATAGTTCGCGGCTTCGACGAGCTCGCGGAGGTCCTTCGCCAGCTGCTCGTGGGCATGCTGACGTTCCTCGGTCGACCAGGTGCGCACCCGCTGGAAGTCGGCGCCCGGGTCGAAGGGCGCGTAGGACTCCTTCAGCCGCTCGAGGAGCTCGTGATACTCGAAGTGGAACACGCTCTCGAGGATGCGACAGAACTTCCGGAAGGCGTCGCGGTCGGCATCATCGAGGCGCGCGTCGGTGGCGCAGAGGTCGACGATGGCGGCTTTTCGGAAGGGGATGTGGTTCTCTCGATCGGTTGGTGAGGTCACGGCTTCCCCCCATTCTCGCGGTTCCCTAGCCTTAAGGTCCATGACACGCCAGGTAGCCATCGTCCCTCACACCCACTGGGACCGCGAGTGGTACTCGCCCTTCCAGACCTTCCGGCTCCGGCTGGTCGATCTGCTGGACGAGTTTCTCCCTCAGCTGGAGGGCGACCTCAGCTACGCCCGCTTTCTGCTCGACGGCCAGATGGCGGTCGTCGACGACTATCTCGCCGTCCGCCCCGAGGCTGAGGACCGCCTCCGCCGGCTGGCCGCGACCGGGCGCGTAGCCATGGGGCCGTGGTACACGCTGCCCGACGAGTTCCTCGTGAGCGGCGAGACCCACATCCGGAACCTGCAGCTCGGCCTGGCACGGGCAGGGGCGTTCGGTGGTGCAATGGACGTCGGCTATCTCCCCGACATGTTCGGCCACGTCGCCCAGATGCCACAGATCCTGCGCCTCGCCGGCTTCGAACATGCCGTGGTGTGGCGGGGTGTCCCGGCCGCGATCGACAAGAGCGCTTTCTGGTGGTCGGCACCCGATGGTTCGACGGTGCGCGCGGAGTATCTCCGCCACGGCTACGGCAACGGCGCCGGCATCCCCGACGACGCCAAGGCGCTCATCCGCAGAATCGCGGCCTACGACGCCGAGGTCGCGTCGTTCCGCATCGACGGGATCCTCTTCATGAACGGCACCGACCATCAGGTGCCTCAGCCGTGGCTCGGCCGCGTCGTCGCCGAAGCCAACGAGCTGCAGGACGACTACCACCTCGAGGTCACGTCCCTGGCCGAGTACCTGGCCGACGCGCCGGTCGACGGCCTTCCGGCATGGCGGGGAGAGCTCCGTTCGAGTGCACGAGCGAACCTTCTTATGGGCGTGGCTTCGAACCGGGTCGACGTCAAGCAGGCGGCAGCCCGGGCGGAGCGCGCCCTCGAGCAACTGGCCGAGCCGCTGTCCGCGCTCTTCCGGCCGGCCGGCGACTGGCCTCGAGCCCTGCTGGCCGCGGCGTGGCACGAGGTGATCCGCAACGCGGCCCACGACTCCATCTGTGCCTGCTCGCACGATGAGGTGGTCAATGCCGTCATCCACCGCTACGCGGAGGCGCGTCAGATCGCCGAGGGACTCACCAACCGGGCGCTCGGCGCCTTGGGCGGCTCGATGTCGGTCGAGGGCAATGTCGTCGTCAACCCTTCCGCCCACCCCCGTGGGGCCGTCGTCGAAGTCGTCGTTCCTCATGGCGACCCCGTACCCGGCGGCCAGGTCACCTACCGGCGGACCCCCGGCACCACCGCGGGCCGCGAGCTCAGTGCCTCGGGCCTGGCGAGCTATCTGGGTTCGATCCGCGGGCAGCGCCTCGGCGAACACACCTATGTGACGGGCATCGACGTTGCCGATGCCGAAGCGGCGGACACCGACGGCTCTGTGGGCGTGACCCTGCGGACGAGCCACAAGCCTCTCCCGACGGCGTCCATCGAGGCCGCCCGGCGCGAGCTCTACGAGGTAATCGCCTCGCGTCCCGACGCTAGGTTCGTGGTGCGGCTCGACCGCCCCGCCCTCCAGAAGGTCCTGGTCCGCATCGATGGCGTGCCGGGGTATGGGTGGTCGACATGGGACGTCGAGGAAGCCGCCGGAAGCGCCGTCGAGCCGGTTGTCGTCGACGGCACGACCATGCGGAACGGCGCGGTCACCGTGGAAGTCGATGCATCTGACGGCACGTTCTCGTTGAACGGAGTGGATGGGTTCAACCGCCTCGTCGACGATGGCGATGAAGGCGACACCTACAACTACTCGCCTCCCGATCACGACGCGGTCATCGACGCCCCTGACGACACATCGGTCACCGTGGTCGAGAGTGGCCCGATGCGAGCCCGCCTGCAGATCGACCGCACCTACACCTGGCCGGCGCACGTCGACGCCACGAGCCACCGCGCCGGTTCGGTCAGCACCGTCGTGACGACCGTGCTGGAGTTGCGCGCCGGCGACGACATGGTGCGGATCGTCACCGCCTTCGACAACCGGGCGCGCGACCACCGACTGCGTACCTGGTTCCCGCTACCGCAACCGGCCGAGTCCAGTCGGGCGGAGTGCGCGTTCGCGGTGGTGGAGCGGGGTCTCGAAGCCGAAGGAGGTCCGGGCGAGTACGGCCTGGCGACCTTCCCGAGCCGCCGGTTCGTCTCGGCGGGCGGTCTTACGGTCTTGCACGAGGGGTTGCTCGAGTATGAGCTCGTCGACGACGGCGGCGCCGTCGCGCTCACTCTGCTGCGCGCCAACGCCATGCTGTCGCGCCCTCCGATGACCTATCGGCCCGAACCGGCCGGTCCCAACATCGTGCTCGACGGTCCGCAGATGCAGGGGCAGGTCATTGTCCAGTGCGCGGTGCACATCGGTGACCGGGATCCGTACGAGCTCGTCGACGACGCCTTCCTCCCGATGCCGGTCGTGAGCGCTCACGGTGGTGGAGACCGGTCCGCGCGTGGAACTGAGCTCGTCGTCGAGGGCGCTCGGGTCTCGGCGGTTCAGCGCGCTGGCAACGATCTCGAGGTCCGGGTGTTCAACCCGTCGCCGACCCCCACGATGGTCGGGTTCGGCGACCGTAGCGGCTGGCTCGTCGACCTGCGGGGGCGACCACTCGAGCCCTTCGACGGCACCTTCGAACTTCGTCCGTGGGGCATCGCCACCGCTCGCCTCGGTCGTCCCGGCGGAACTTGAGGCAATAACGCTCGGATTCGGTACGTTATTGCCTCAAGTTCGGGTGAGGAGGGTCTCGCCGGACGCCTCCGTGGTCGACCAGCCGGGCGCGATGCCCGGTGCGCGGAGAACGACGGGGCTGGTCATGTCGGCGTGGGGACGGAAGTCCCAAAGCAGGGCGGGGCGGTCGCCATGCCAGCGGACCGCGAACGAGATGAGGCCGTAGTGGGTTGGGGCATCGTGCACCTCGATCGGCTCACCACGCCACGTCTCAGGGAGCATCGAGCAGAGCGCCAGCCCGTCGCTGGTCTCGCGCACCAGGAGGTTGCGGACTGTCGTGAGGAAATCGGCTGCCGCCCACCCGTGATGACCGTCTCCCATGCATCCACCGTCGAGGCGGGGGTGGATCGCCTCGGGCCACGTGTAGGTGTCGGTCGCGCGGTCGAGGAGCCACTGGAGCCGGACCAGAGCACGTTCGTCGCCAGCCTCAAGCTCCACCAGGGCGAGCTGCAGGGTCAGGTAGGTCCCGAGGCCGGTGTGGCTGATGGCCTGGAAGAAGCCGTCGCCAAGACAGAACCGCTCGCGTATCACTTCTGCCGTCGCCGCGATCGCAGGATGGTCGGCAGGGAACAACGCCAGCGGGTAGCAAGCGACGAGCGACCCGATGACGGCCGGGTCTATCCGGCGGCGCGGTCCGGCCGTGATGACACGAGTGTCCAGACGGGCGGCGACAAGATCGATCGAGGCCTCGAGATCGGCGCGAAAGGCCGTCGCCCACTCCCCTGCCTTGGCCGCGGCCCGCGCCTCGCCTGCCTGCTCCAATAGGAGCGCGCCATCGATGAGGCCGCGCAACGACCAGAAGTCGTCCCAGTAGTAGTAGTCGAACGGCCCGAGGTGCTCGGCCGAGATGCTGGCAGGCATCAGGCCGCGCAGGGCGGGATCGTTGCGGCGGCGCCGCGTCATCCGCTTGCGCTGGATCCACCGCACACCGCGTGACACCGACGGCGCGAGCCTCTTCAGCAGATCCTCATCCCGCGTGAGCCTCCAGTGCTCAGCCATGGCCCAGATGGCGGAGCCGTTGGCATCCCACTCCTGTCGCTGACTGAAGAAGAAGCCGTCGAAGTGCTGACGGTCGGGATAGGAGGCAAGTACCTCGGCCGCTTCCTTATGCAATCCGTAACGATCGAGGGCGGCGAGCATGAAGGCGGCGTCACGGAACCAGAAGCGGTGGTACGTGAAGGAGCCCGGGGTGATCTCATCACCGTCGTGAAAGAGGAGGAGATAGGCACGATTGGCGGCGACCGCGTCGGCCAGGCGACCGGCGGGCAGTTCCAGTTGCATCCCCCGCCGTGCCTGCGACGCCCAACCGCGTGCCACCGCGTCGCTGGGCGGAAGCTCGGGCCTTGCCGGCATGTGAGCAACGCGCCGGCGCGCCAACCCGCGCCGGCGAGTACGCCGCCGGGCGTCGAGCGGCAGGGCCACTCGGAGCGTCGCCCGATGCGGCAACGGGAAGAGGAAGGCCGCCTGGGCGAGCCCGGCTTCACACCGCAATGTCACCGGCAGTTGGTCGCCCGCCTCTCCCCGCCGGATCACATTCGCGACATCACCCTCCACGAACGTCGACCCGGCCATCCGGGCAGGGTCCTTGGGCAGCAGCAACGCGGGACGGCCGTCGACGGTGACGGTCCGGTCGATGAGCGCGATCCGTTCGACGACCGCGAGACCTTCGGGGTTGTACGGCCTGACCGCGAGCGCGAGCGCGACGGGCACAGGAGAGTCGTTGTGGAATTCCACAACAACCATGGGGTCGTCGCCGGGTATCGCATACACCCGTTGCAGCGCGTCGCCGCTCGGTATCCTCATCGCGGTCTCAACCACCGGCGCGTTGTCGATAAGCCGCTGGCGCACGCCGACCTCCTGGGAAGGGAAATGCCAGCGATCATCGGCTCCGATCCACCAATCGAGCGACCAGCCGTCGTACCAGGGAGTCACGAGCCCCGCAGTGTCGACGATCGCCTCGCGGACCGTGCCGATGGTGCCGACCGTGGTCCAGTTGCGATGGGTCACGTTGGTTAGAACTGGGAGGTGGCCACGCGGGACAAACGCCGGCGACCGCGGGTCGAGTTGGCGTTCGAGCCAGTAGGGCCACACCCAGTCCGGACCGAGTTGACCTGCGGCGCGCGTGCGTAGCGCGCGAAAGACGGTGCGCGCTCCCACCGGCAGCAACTCGCTCGGCATCTGGATCTCGACGGCCTCCCCCAGCCGCTGCAACGTCGACAGGTGGCGAACGATGTCGTCGGTGATTCGCATCCGGCCCATGAGCCGGCGCACAAACCACGCTGAGAGACCCACCTCGCTCCTCAGTCCGACCGGAGGCCGTGCATCTCGGGTTTTGCCTGACGCTGCATCAGGGCGGGGATGACGTCGCGCGCCGTCTTGGTGCCGTCGAGCACCGCGGCGACCTGCTCGGCGATCGGCATCTCGACTCCATGACGTGCCGCCAGTTCACGAACGACGAGAGCGGTCTTCACGCCCTCCGCCACCATCTGCATCTCAGCGATCACTTCCTCGAGCCGCCGGCCCTTGCCGAGCTCCTCTCCCACGTAGCGATTACGGCTCTGAGGACTGACGCATGTGGCGATCAGGTCGCCCATACCCGCCAGGCCGGAGAAGGTCAGAGGATCGCCTCCCAGGGCAACCCCTAGCCGCGTCAGCTCCGCGAGACCGCGAGTGATGAGCGCCGCTTTCGTGTTTGCTCCGAAACCCATACCGTCGGCCATACCCGAAGCGATGGCGACGACGTTCTTGAGTGCCCCGGCGATCTCGCATCCGGCCACATCAGGGTTCGTGTACACACGGAAGGAGTCGGTCCGGAAGAGTTGCTGCAAGTCGCCGCACACGGCGTCGTCGGCCAGCGCGATCACACTCGCTGATGGGTGGCCCGCCAGCACCTCCTTGGCGAGATTCGGGCCGGTGAGAACCCCTGCGGGGTTGCCAGGCGCCAGCTCGGAGCTCACCTCGCTCATCCTCAGCAAGGAGCCCTGTTCGAGGCCCTTAGCCACGCTGACAATCGGCACACCGTCGTCGAGGTGGTCGCGGACCTGAGTGAGGACCTCGCGGAATCCGTGGGAGGGGACCGCCATCACGACAGTGGTCGCGCCGTCGACCACTTCGGCGAGTTCGCAGGAAGCGGTGAGCTCGGGCGCCAACGTGAAGTCGGGCAGGTAGGCGTCGTTGACGTGGTCAATAGCGATCTTGTCTGCAAGCTCCTTGCGTCGGGCCCAGAGCACGGTGGGAGCGTTGCGCGCCGCGATCGATGCTATGGCGGTCCCCCACGACCCTGCACCGACAACGGCGACCTTCGAAGCCACAACCCAACCCTAGACTCGGGTCCATGGTCGGACCGTCCCGCGTCGGACCGGTGGCGGTGCTCGTCCCGGTGAAGGCTTTTCGAACCGCCAAGGTCCGTCTCGCCCCTGCCCTCCCCCCGGACGAACGGGCCGCCCTGGCTCGCATGATGGCGGATGGAGTTCTGCGAGCCGCCCACGGCCTCGTCACCGCAGTCGCATGTGACGACGCAGAGGTGGCTGCATGGGCGATCCAGAAGGGCGCCATCGTGGCATGGACACCTGGCCTCGGCCTCAACCGCGCGGTTGAGCGCGGCGTCGAGCAGTTGGCCGACCTCGGCGCAGAGCAAGTCATCGTTGCCCACGCAGATCTGCCGCTTGCCGACGATCTCCGGCCCGTCGCCGAATTTGCCGGTGTCACCCTCGTTCCCGACCGGCACAACGACGGCACCAACGTCGTATGCATACCGGCTCGCAGCGGCTTCCAGTTTGCCTATGGCGCAGGATCGTTCCGACGCCACCAGACTGAGGCGGCCGCGCGCGGCTTACCGCTACGGATCGCGCGCATCCCCTCCCTCGCTTGGGACGTCGACGTGCCCGCGGACTTGAGCTACGCGGGAAGCTGAGCAGCGACATGGAACCGAGCACCAACCTCGACCCGCCCAGCCGCGCGCTGGCGGTCGGCGCCCATCCCGACGACATCGAATTCGGCTGCGGTGCAACCCTCGCCAAGTGGGCCGCGGCCGGCTGTGAGATCTTCCACCTCGTCTGCACGGACGGGGCCAAGGGCTCGTGGGACCCGAGCGAAGATGTAGCGCAGCTCGTCGCGGCACGCCAGGAAGAACAGCGGAACGCGTCTCTCGCCCTCGGCGGGCGAGGTGAGGTGGTCTTTCTCGGATGGCCCGACGGCGAACTACAGGCCGGGATCCGCCAGCAGTGGCAGGTGGCGTTCTGGATTCGGAAACTCCGGCCGCAGGTGGTGCTTGGGCATGATCCGTGGCGGCGGTACCGGCTCCACCCCGATCATCGAAACGCCGGATTCCTCCTCACCGACGGCATCGTCGCAGCTCGCGACCCTCACTTCTTCCCAGAGCATGACGTGCAACACCACCGGCCGGATGTCGCGCTGCTGTGGGAAGCCGAAGAGCCTGACCACGTCGAAGACGTCTCCGGCTGCGTCGACATCAAGGTCGAAGCCCTGATGGCGCACCGCAGTCAGTTCCGGTCGACGATGGGGATCGACGACCCTGACGACGCAGCACAACGGCAGCGGTTCCGGGAACGGATCACACAGCGGCTTGCCGACTTCGGGCAGCCAGCCGGCTTCGTGCACGGCGAAGGCTTCAAGATCATGCGGCACCTCTGAACTCTGGCCGTGGTCAGGGGCTGTACGCCTGCACCCCTGACCACGCCAGAGCCTCGAATCAACGCCGCTTGGCGGCCTTCTTGGTGCTCCTCTTGGCCGCCTTCTTCGCGGTCTTCTTGGCAGGCCGCTTCTTGGCAGCCTTCTTGGCAGCCTTCTTTGCAGTCTTCTTTGCGGTCTTCTTGGCAGGCCGCTTCTTGGCAGCCTTCCTCGCAGTCTTCTTGGCAGGCCGCTTCTTGGCAGCCTTCTTTGCCGTCTTCTTCGCGGGGCGCTTCTTGGTTGCCTTCTTGGCGGTCTTCTTCGCCGGCGCCCGCTTCTTGGTGGCCTTCTTCGCAGTCGACTTCCGTGCCGGCGCCCGCTTCGCGGCCTTCTTGGCCGTCTTCTTGGCGGTGCCCTTGCGGACAGTCGACTTTCGGGTGGTTTTCCTGGCCGACGCAGCGGCCTTCTTGGCAGTAGGACTCATGTGAGCGTCCCTTTCTCCCTCAGTTACCGCTTTTTGGTTGACTTGGCGGCCTTCTTGGCCTTCTTGGCTGGAGCCTTCTTGGCCGATGCCTTCTTGGCCGCCTTCTTTGCGCCGCCTCTGGTGTTGAGCGCCGACTTGAACTGCGACCCGGGAGAGAAACGAACGCTCTTCGATGCCGCGATCTTCACGGGAGCACCGGTCTGAGGGTTGCGACCGACGCGGGCAGCGCGGGAAGTCGGTGTGAACGTCCCGAATCCGAGTATGGCGACGCGGTCACCCGATCTCGTTGCGTCCATCACTGCTTGCGTGAACGCGTTGAGGGCGCTCTCCGCTGTGCGCTTGTCAAGACCGCCCAACGATGCGACCTGGTCGACGAGCTCGCCTTTGTTCACCGCCACCTCCTGGCGTACGGGGGAAGTTCAAATGCAAATGAAAGAGCGTTTGCGTGCTCAGGTCAAGCATTTCCATCGAGCAGTTCCCTTGCGACACAAGGCATCTGGCGCACCGCGAGCCGTGGATCCCTTTGTTTTCAAGGCTTCTGGGTCACGCGATGGTCGAAGTTGGCGCGTGAGATCCATGTGATGATTTCTTCGCAACCTTGCGCGCGTGAGCGCTTCACATGCCGAAGCGGGACACTCGATGTGAACAGCCCAAGCCTTCTGGGTACACCCGAGAAGTGGCACTCGAACGGGCGACGATGCAGCGAAGGCGCGCGTTCGGCGGCCCCATCTTCGGCGCGCTCGCGATCTCGGTTGTGGTCATCGTCGGATGCATCGCGCTGCTCGGCGCAGGGTTACAGACCCTCGCGCATGCAACAGACGGCAAGACGGCTGCTTCCGTCGAACTGCCGTCACTAGCGCAACGAAGCCGCATTCTTGCCGCCGATGGATCGGAACTCGCGACTGTGTACGCAGAAGATCGCGTGAGAGTGTCGCTCGACGAGATTCCGGATGTGGCGCGCCACGCGGTCATCGCGGTCGAAGACGCTTCGTTTTACGAGCACGCCGGCGTGAGCGTCCCCGGCATGATCCGGGCCCTCAAGAGCAACGCGACAGCGGGGCGCATCGAGCAAGGCGGCTCGACAATCACCCAGCAGCTAGTGAAGAACGACCTGCTCACGCCCGATCGGACGATGGCCCGGAAGCTGCGTGAGCTCGTGCTAGCGCGTCAGGTCGAGCGGCAGTACTCAAAGGACACGATCCTCGAGCAGTACCTCAACACGGTGTACTTCGGTGAGGGCGCCCACGGCATCTTCACCGCGGCCCAACGCTACTTCGGAAAGGAACTTGGCGACCTCAACCTGGCCGAGGCGGCGCTCATCGCGGGCCAGGTCGCCAGTCCCACACACTTCAACCCCTTCCGCGAACCCGAACGGGCACGGGCGCGACGTGCCTACGTGCTCGACCGGATGGTGGCGGAAGGATACGTAGCGGAGGACGAAGCCGCCGGCGCGAAGAGCGAGCCGTTGCCCGCGGAGCCCCACGACCGGCTCGCCCAACCGAATGACTACTTCGCGGAGGAGGTCCGGCGACGTCTGTTGAAGGACGAACGTTTCGGCGAGACGCGATCCGAACGCCGCGACGCCCTCCTCCGAGGCGGCCTCACCATTCACACGACACTCGACCCGCGGCTCCAAGAGCTGGCGGAGCAGGCGGTGCATTCGCGGCTTCCGGCATCGGACTTCACCGCCGCGCTCGTCGCAATCGATCCCGCCGATGGGGATGTCGTCGCGCTGGTAGGAGGTCCAGGCTTCGAACGGGCGAAGTTCAACCTGGCGACGCAGGGAACACGCCAGCCAGGGTCATCGTTCAAGGTCCTAGCGCTGGCAGCCGCCCTGGAAGGCGGATACGCCACCGTCGACCGCATCCAAACCGAGGCGCCATGTGTGTTCGACATGCCCGCGGGACAGGAGCCGTGGACGGTGTTGAACTACGACGGCGAATCGGGTGCGCGTGCGATGACCCTCCGCGACGCGACCGTCAAGTCGTCCAACTGCGCCTACGCGCGACTCAGCATGGAGCTCGGACCGGACAAGATCACTGCGATGGCGAGAGCGCTGGGGATCACGCGCCACCCGGTAGCGGTGCCCTCGATCGCACTCGGCGCGCTCGAAGCCTCGCCACTCGAGATGGCTGCAGTAAACGCCGCGATCGCGGCGGAAGGCGTCTATCACGCGCCGCGGTTCGTGACCAAGGTTGTGGGCCCCGACGGGAACGATCTGCTCAAAAACAAACCGGCGGGCCGAAGGGCGATGTCGCCCGAAACCGCACTGCAGGTAAGCGACGTGCTCGGTGAGGTGATCGAGCGAGGGACCGGTCGAGCCGCCGAGATCAACCGTCCCGCTGCAGGCAAGACCGGCACGTCCCAGGAGTGGCGGGACGCCTGGTTCAACGGGTTCACGCCCCACTTGGCGGCATCGGTCTGGATGGGACACCCCGAAGGACAGGTGTCGATGCACGACGTGGATGGTCGCCGCGTCACCGGCGGCAGCTTCCCTGCCCAGATCTGGGCCGCCTTCATGGACCCGGCGTCACAGGCCTATCCAGCGACGGCGTTCCCCGCTCCGCCGCCGGAACGAGCCTCGGAGTGGATCGGAGAAAGCGCCGACTCGCCGACGCCATCCCGTCGCTCGAAGGGCGACGACGACAAGAACGACGGCGACCACCCCCGCAAACAGCGCGGCGGGGGACGCGACGACGACTGAGCGGCTAGCCTCATCCTCACGGGAGCTCGGAGTGACGGGCTGAGAGGGTGCCTGCAACCGGCGCCGACCGTATTGACCTGATCCCGGTAATGCGGGCGGAGGGAACACTATGACCACACGACGCAAGATCTACACCGAGACCGGGCGCGTGCGCGTCCCGGCCGTCGAGGTCGGCCTCGACGGCGAGCCGCCGGTGCGCCTCTACGACACCAGCGGACCGGGTTCGGAGCCGGAAGCTGGGCTCCCGCCACTACGGCACGCGTGGATCCTCGATCGCGACGACGTCGAGGAGTATCGCGGCCGTGTCACCGACCCGCGAGACGACGGTCGCGCTGCGGTCCGGCGCGGCCGGTCGGCCGAGGCCTTCCAAGGCCAGCGTGCTGCGCCGCTCCGCGCCAAGCCGGGAGCGACCGTCACTCAGATGCACTACGCCCGACGGGGCGACATCACACCCGAGATGGAGTTCGTCGCGGCACGCGAAGGTGTCGACGCCGCGTTCGTACGTGACGAGATTGCCCGCGGCCGAGCGATCCTGCCGAACAACGTGAATCACCCTGAGTCGGAGCCGATGGTCATCGGACGCAACTTCCTGGTGAAGGTCAACGCCAACATCGGAAACTCGGCGGTGACATCCTCGATCCGCGAAGAGGTCGACAAGCTGTCATGGGCGACGCAGTGGGGCGCGGACACGGTGATGGACCTGTCGACCGGATCCGACATCCACACCACTCGCGAGTGGATCCTTCGCAACTCTCCTGTGCCGATCGGAACCGTGCCGATCTACCAGGCGCTCGAGAAGGTCGACGGCCGGCCGGAGGAGCTCACGTGGGAGATCTACCGCGACACCCTGATAGAGCAGGCGGAACAGGGTGTCGACTACTTCACGATCCATGCCGGGGTTCGGCTCGCCTACGTCCCCCTCACCGCGAACCGAGTCACGGGCATCGTCAGTCGGGGCGGGTCGATTCTGGCCGCGTGGTGCCTCGCCCACCACCAGGAGAACTTCCTCTACACGCACTTCGAAGACATTTGCGAGATCATGGCCGCCTACGACGTCGCCTTTTCCCTCGGGGACGGGCTGCGGCCGGGGTCGATCGCCGATGCCAACGATGAGTCGCAGCTCGCCGAACTGCGCACGCTAGGTGAACTCACCGAGGTCGCTTGGCGCCACGACTGCCAGGTGATGATCGAGGGACCCGGTCATGTCCCAATGCACAAGATCAAGGAGAACGTCGACCTCCAGATCGAGTGGTGTCATGAGGCCCCCTTCTACACACTCGGGCCCCTCACAACCGACATCGCCCCCGGCTATGACCACATCACATCCGCGATCGGCGCGGCGATGATCGGAATGTACGGCACTGCGATGCTCTGCTACGTGACGCCTAAGGAACACCTCGGCCTGCCCGACCGAGACGACGTCAAACAAGGGGTGATCGCCTACAAGATCGCCGCCCACGCCGCAGACGTCGCCAAAGGTCATCCCGGAGCCCAAGCGTGGGACGACGCCTTGTCGCGTGCACGCTTCGACTTCCGCTGGAACGACCAGTTCGAGTTGAGTCTCGACCCTGAGACGGCCCGGTCCTATCACGACGAGACACTGCCGGCGGAGCCGGCCAAGAGCGCGCACTTCTGCTCGATGTGTGGACCGAAGTTCTGCTCGATGCGCATCAGCCAGGATGTTCGGGAGTACGCCAAATCGCACGGGGTGACCGACGAAGAGGCGATCGAGGTCGGGATGAAAGAGAAGTCCGACGAGTTCCGCGAACGCGGCGCCGAGGTGTACGTCAACCTGCGGAAGTGACGCTGGACGCATCGTCGTCGTCGCGGCCGCGTCGCGACCATGCGTCGGCATGATCACTGCGTTCCCTACACTCTGGAAGGCTGGTTGTCATACGGAACTCATGTGACCATGGACGACTCATCAACGGTGGAGATCCGCAGCCTCGAGGCTGACGAGATCGACGCGTTCGTCTTCGCTTGCGACACCGCCTTCGGAACCAGGGCCGGGTCGGAAGCACTCGACAAGCAGCGGGGCCTGTTCGAACTCGAACGGGCCGTCGTCGCCGTCGACGGCCGCGACATCATCGGTACCGGCCGGGCCCATTCCTTCGAGATGACGGTTCCGGGCGGGAAGGCCCCCGCCGCCGGGTTGACATCGATAGCAGTGCTGCCAACCCATCGCCGTCGTGGGGTGCTCACCCACCTCATGCGCCGTCAACTCGACGAGGTGCGGGAACGGGGGGAGGCGGTGGCGATTCTCACCGCGTCCGAGGGATCCATCTACGGGCGGTTCGGCTTCGCGTCGGCGGTCCCGGCGGCTTCGTGGGAGCTCGCCCACCACACAAGCGGCTTCTCACGCCGGGTCGAACCGAGCGGCGACATGCGGTTGGCCAGCCGCGACGAAGCCTTCCCCACGATGGCCACCGTCTACGACGGGATCCGCACGGGCCATCCCGGACTGCTCGCCCGTTACGGACGGTGGTGGGACCAGCGCTTCCCCGACACACCGACCGCCGGTGCGGCCGGTCCGCTCTTCTATGCGATCCACTCCTCCGAGGCGGGCGAGGCCGACGGGTACGTCGTGTACCGCGTAGAGCACGCCTCCGACGAAGGCGGGCCGGCCGGCACAGTCCACGTGGCCGAGCTCATGGCGGCTGACACCGGGGCATACGCCGCGCTGTGGCGGTACTGCCTCGACATCGACCTCATCACGAGCGTGCGTGCGAGCCTCCGTCCGGTCGACGAACCCCTCCAGTGGATGCTGGCAGATCCGCGGCGGCTGCAGTTGCGGGTTCGTGATCACGTGTGGCTCCGGATCGTCGACCTCCCTGAGGCACTGGTCGCCCGCGGTTACCACGGCACCGACCGCATGGTCCTGCAGATCAGCGACGACTTCTGCAAGTGGAATGCGGGCAAGGTCGAGCTCATCAGCAGCCCGGAAGGCATCGAGTGCGGTCCGGTGAGCGACCCGGCTGACCTCACGCTCGACGTCGAGGACCTCGCCGCCGCGTACCTCGGCGCGACGAGCTTCACCACCCTGGCGCGCGCCGGCCGCGTTATCGAGCGCACCCCCGGCGCGCTTGCCCGAGCCGACATCCTCTTCCGCACCGGCTACATGCCCTGGTGCTCCACGACGTTCTGACCAGCCGGCCGAACTTGAGGCAATAACGCTCGAATTCCGTGCGTTATTGCCTCAAGTTCGGGGGTGGTTGGCCAACATGGAGGGAATATGAGCTTGCCGGCGGGAACGGTGACGTTCGTCTTCACCGACATTGAGGGGTCGACACACCTGCTCCAAGAGCTCGGTTACGCCTATCCCGACGTCCTCGAAGCCCACAACGAGCTGATCGCGGTGGCCTTCACCGGCTCCGGGGGCGTGCTCTTCGGGTCCCAGGGTGACGCCCTGTTCGCCTCTTTCTCCGACCCGGTGGGCGCCGTGGCCGGCGCGCTCGAAGCCCAGCGGGCGCTCCGGTCCCATCCATGGGACGGACACGAGGTTCGGGTCCGCATGGCCATTCACACGGGCGAAGCGGTGGTTCGAGGCGGCACCTACATCGGACTCGACGTCCATCGAGTGGCACGCATCTGTTCGGCCGCCCACGGCGGTCAGGTTCTGCTGTCAGAAACGACGGCGTCGGTCACCGCGGGCGAACTTCCGCCCGGCGCGGATCTCGTCGACCTCGGCTTACACCGCCTGAAGGACCTGCCCGAGCCTGATCACCTCTTCGAGCTGGTCCACGCCGACCTCGAGGGCGGCGCCAACCGCCTCCGCAGCGACGCCGTTCCCGGCAACCTGCCCAAGCAGGTGACAACCTTCGTCGGTCGAGACGAGGAGGTCGCCCGGGCCAGGGAGCTGCTCCAGTCGGGGAGCGCGGTCGTAACGCTCGTAGGTCCCGGAGGGTGTGGCAAGACGCGCCTTGCGCTCGAAGTCGCCGCCGAGGCCGTCGATAACTATTCCGACGGGGCGTGGGTCGTCGAACTGGCGAACGTCAACGAGGGAGACCTGGTCGCGCACGCAGCAGCCGCCGCGCTAGGCGTGCGGGACGAACCGGGTGTCGGGCTCGAGGTCGCCCTGAACGTGTTTCTGCGTGCCCGGCGACTCCTGCTCGTGCTCGACAACTGCGAGCACGTCGTGGAGGCCAGCGCGCGACTGGTCACCGACATCATCCGGACCTGTCCCGGCGTTCAAGTGCTGGCAACTAGCCAGGAAGCTCTAGCCGTCGCAGGTGAGACGGTGCTCGGTGTCCCTCCGCTCGCCCCAGAGGAGAGCGTGCAGCTCTTCTCCGACCGAGCCGAAGCTCGCAGTCCGGGTTTCGTGCTCGAAGGGCCGCATGCCTCAGCAGTGGCCCAGATCTGTCGACGACTCGAAGGGATCCCGCTCGCCATCGAGCTCGCCGCCGCTCGGGTCAATGTGTTGACACCTGTCCAGATCGCCTCGCGTCTCGACGACCAGTTCCGGCTCCTCACCGGCGGCGACCGCGCCGCGCTCCCGCGGCAGCGCACGCTCCGAGCCACTGTTGAGTGGAGCCACTCGCTGCTCAGCCGCGACGAGCAGATCCTGTTGCGCCGGCTCGCGGTCTTCTCAGGAGGCTGGACGCTGCCCGCCGCCGAGGCGGTGTGCGGGACCGCGAGCGAGTCGGACGAACTGCACGGCGACGAGATTCTCGACCTCCTGGCACGGCTGGTCTCTCGCTCTCTCGTCGTGGTCGAGGAGCAGGACGGCGCGGCGCGCTACCGCCTGCTGGAACCGATCCGCCAGTACGCGACGGAGCAGCTGTTCGAAGAAGGTGAAGCGGCCGAGATTCGTAGCCGGCACCTGCGCTGGTTCGCCGACCTGACCCTGGAGGCCGAACCCGAGCTGACGGGCGCCGACCAGGCCTCGTGGCTCAGCCGCCTCGCGGCCGAGGCCGACAACCTCCGCGCCGCCATGGAATGGAGTGCGTCGCACCCCGCCGGAAGTGACCTGCTTCTCACAATGGCGACCTCCCTCTGGCGATTCTGGCTCGTCCGCGGCCACTGGGCCGAGGGGCGCGCCTGGCTAAGTCGGGCGCTGGAGGCAGGCGGGCACTCCGAGCCTTCGACCCGCGCACGCGCGCTCGCCGCCGCGGGCGACCTCGCAACCGAGGACGGCCTGTACGAGGAGGCGCGCGACCAGCTCGAGGAGAGCCTGGGACTGTGGCGAGAGCTCAACGAAGCCGAGGGGATCGCGAAGACGTTGAATCACCTCGGCAACCTCGCGCGGGCCCGTTACGAGACCGACGCGGCGCGCGCCCTCCTGCAGGAGGGACTGGAGATTCGCCGCACCGCCCACAATGAACGCGGCGTAGCCGTGTCGTTGCGAAACCTGGGACTCCTCGCGAGCCAGCAGCGCGACTTCGAGACGGCGAGAACCTACTTCGAGGAAGCCCTGCCGCTCGCGCGGGCCGCGGGCGACAAGCGGGTGATCGCGACACTCACTCATGCGCTGGCCACCGTCACGTTCTCCGACGGTGACTGGGACGAGGCCCGCCGGCTCGCGGAGGAAGCCCTCGCCATGTCTCGCCAGCTCGGCGATCGGCAGGGCGGTGCCGAAGCGCTCACCGTGCTGAGCGGCGTGAGCGCGGCCGAGGGTGACGAGAAGGCCGCGTCGTCGCTGCTCGCCGAGGCAAACGCCGGGTGGCAGGCACTGGCGTCACGCGACGGCACGACGTGGACCCGCACGGTGCTCGGTGAAATGGCGCTGAGTGCCGGCGACTATCAGGCGGCGGCCTTCCACCTCGACGAAGCGCTGCGCCGCCGCTACGGCGGCGACCCGGGCGCTCTCGCTCGGCTCACCAACCTCTGTGGCTGGGCGTGGTTCCTCGTGGGCGACCTCGAGCGAGCTGAACCACTCCTGAACGAAGCCGTTGAACTGGCGCGCGATGCAGACGACAACGGCCAGCTGTCGATCGCGCTTCACAATCTCGCGGACCTTGTGCGGGTACGGGGTGACGTCGGCCACGCGACCCGCCTCTACGACAACAGCCTCGAGCTGGCCCGGGAGACCGGGTGGCGGCGCCTCTTGTGGTGGCCGCTTCACGGCTTGGGGGTGGTTGCTCGCATGCGAGGAGACCTCGACGAGGCATCCGAGCTCCTCCGCCAGTCGTTGTTGATCCGACCGCGACGTGGTCGGGCGGCCGGCGCGGCTGCATGCCTCGAGGAACTGGGGATGGTCGCGTGTGACATGGAGCGTTGGACCGAAGCCGCCCGCCTCTTCGGCCACGCCGCGGCCCTCAGACTTGAGTGCAGGGTTCCGCTTCCGCCAGTGCGACGCCCTCTCCTCGATGACGCCGTGATGAGGGTGCGGACCGTCCTTGGGACCAACGCCTATGAACTCGCGGCGAAGGAAGGGGAGCTCCTGAGCAGCGAAGAGATCGCCAACCTCCGAACTTGAGGCAATAACGATCGCATTCCGTTCGTTATTGCCTCAAGTTGGTCTGGACGGAGGGGAGGCGGGCGAAGGACGCGAGCACCTCTTCCTGATCATCGGCGAGATGGCGGACGATGACGTCGGTGAACCCGGCGTCGCGGAACCGGGCGAACTCCGCCGCGACGGTGTCAGGCCCACCGGACACCACGACTCCTCGCCCGAAGCCGCGGTAGCCCCGCTCGAGGACAGGCCCTGCAACGCGCTCGGCGTCGTCGTCGTCGGCACCGACATGGATGTCGCGCCGGATGGCCACCGCCGACGGGGTACGTCCATGGACCTCGCACCGCTCGTGGTATTGGGTGAGCAGCGCGCACGCGGTGTCGAAGTCGACCTCCGGACCCGCGAGCCAGCCGTCACCCAGCCGCGCCGCCCTGTCGATCGCGGGAGGGGCATGGCCTCCGATCCACACTTCAAGCGGCTCCGCCGGTCGCGGACCGATTCGCACACCTTCGACGCGGTAGGGCCCGCTGGTCGTCGTCACTTCTTCGCCTGCCAGGAGCCGGCGGATGATGTCGAGTGCGGCCTCGAACCGTGCCGGCCGGGTTCGCTCCGCGAGGCCGAAGGCGCCGAACTGAGCCCGGCCGCCACCCACGGCACACTGGAGAACGAAGCGTCCCGAGGCGATCGAGGCGAGGGTGCCGACCTGTTCTGCCAGCAGAACCGGGTGCCAGAGCGGAAGCAGGTAGAGCGCGCCCGCCGGGGCGTCGCCCCACTCGCCCAGCATTCGACCGAGGATCGCGGAGTTCTGGTAGTAGGGGATGCCCGTCGCGTGGTGGTCACCGACGAAGAGCGAGGCAAGGCCGGCATCGCGTGCCGCAGCCGCCCGCTCGATCATCCACCGCGCCCCCACCCGGACATCGTCCACGGGATAGGCACTCCGCACCGACACACCGATACGCATGCCCCGAGCCTCGCAGAGTCCGGCCCAACTTGAGGCAATAACGATCGAATTCCGGCTGTTACTGCCTCAAGTTGCGGGGGCGCCGTCGGCGATGAGGGGGTATACGCCTTCCTCGTCGTGTACCTCGCCCCCTGTCAAGGGGGGCGTGAACACACACATCATCCGCAGATCGGTGTCGGCGCGCAGCTCGTGTCGTTCGTGACCGTCGAGGCAGTAGAAGGTGCCGGGACGGACCGGGTGGGTCTCGTTCGTCTCCCGGTTCGTGAGCAGCCCTTCACCCTCGATGCAGTAGACGGCTTCGACGTGGTGCTTGTACCACATCGATGTCGACGTACCCGCGCTCAAGACGGTGTCATGAAACGAGAAGCTCGCTCCGTCCCGAGCCAGGAGAAACCGCCGGCTCCGGAACGTGGGCGCGCCCACGTCCCGGTCGGTGCCGACGACATCGTCGAGTTGACGCACGATCACGCCACGACCTCCGACATGTCGGAGACGTCGAGCCGTGACTTCACGCCAAGCGCGGCAGCAATGGACTCATCGAGGAGTCGGAGTCCCTTCTCGAGCTCCTCGTCAGTGATGGTGAGCGGCGGCAGCAGCTTGAGGACCTCACTCTCGGGACCCGATGTCTCCATCACGAGGCCACGCTCGAGCGCCGCACCGACGATCTTGCCGACCATGCCGGGGTCGGCGCAGGCCAGACCCTGGATGAGGCCACGACCACGTTCGGATGCCTCCAGCTCGGGGTAGGCAGTCGCGATGCCCTCGAGCACCGCGCTTACGCGAGAGCCCTTGTTCTTCACCGACTTCGAGAAGCTGTCATCTTTCCAGTAGCGCTTGAGGGTCTCGGTCGCGGTGACGAACGCGGGGTTGAAGCCGCGGAAGGTGCCGTTGTGTTCACCGGGCTCCCACACATCGAGTTCCGACCTGAACAACGTTACGGCGAACGGCATGCCGTAGCCAGACAGCGACTTGGAAAGACACACGATGTCGGGTTCGATGCCGGCGTCCTCGAAGCTGAAGAAGGGGCCGGTGCGGCCACAACCCACCTGGATGTCGTCGACGACGAGAAGGATCTCGTGCTGCTTACAGACGTCGGCCAGGCGGCGAAGCCACTCGTGGCTCGCGACGTTGATGCCGCCCTCCGCCTGGATCGTCTCGACGACGATAGCGGCGGGCATATCGAGACCGCTTCCGCCGCCCGCGAGGAACGAGTCGAGCACGTCGACGGTGTCGACGTCAGCGCCGAGGAAGCCGCAGAAGGGCATGCTCGTGCCCGAGCTCAGGAGCACGCCTGCACCGTCGCGTTTCATCGAGTTGCCGGTGATCGACAGCGAACCGAGGCTCATGCCGTGGAACGCGTTGGTGAAAGCGACGACCCGTTCACGGCCTGTGACCTTGCGCGCGAGCTTGAGGGCGGCCTCCACTGCTGTTGTGCCGGCAGGGCCGGGGAACTGCACCTTGTAGTCGAGACCGCGCGGCTTGAGGATGATCTCCTCGAACTGCTCGAGGAACGCTTCCTTGGCTTCGGTCGCCATGTCGAGGCTGTGAACGATGCCGTCGCTCTCGAGGTACTCGAGGAGGGCCTTCTTCAGATCAGGGTTGTTGTGCCCGTAGTTGAGGACGCCCGCGCCGCTGAAGAAGTCGAGGTACTCCCTCCCTTCGTCGTCATAGAGGTAGGAGCCCTTGGCGCGGCTGAAGGTCACCGGCCATGTGCGGCAGTAGGACCTGACCTCGGATTCGAGTCGGTTCGTGAATTTCACGGTGTTCTCGTCACCTCTTCCATTGGTGCCGGGGGGAAAGGTCCTATTCGATACAGGACCTCAGGTTCATGTCCCCCAACTGGGAACATGTCGGCTGGATACTCCTCAGCCGTGCTGCAGGGTGCTGCGATCGCGTCGGCGAAGGCCCGGAAGAGCCGGTCCGACGCGGTGTTCGAGGGAGTGACCGTGGCGTGGAGATACCGGACGCCTGCGTTGCCCGGTCGTTGGAGCAGGCCGTGCAGCAGCTTTCTTCCGATGCCCCGCTTCCGCTGTCGAGGGCTTACGCCGACCTGCCACACAAACAGCACGTCGGGATCCTCGGGCAACCGGTACGACGCTACGAAACCGATGAGTCCGCCGGCCTCGGGGTCGTCAGCAACGACCGAGGTACCGGCAAAGTGGCTGCATACCAACAAGTACGCATACGGCGAATTGACGTCGAGGGCTCCCATGTCGACGACGAGTCGCCACATCGGCGCCGCGTCCTCCGGGACTGGACCTCGAAGCTCGAAGGGCGCGTCATGCCGCTGCGGCCGCCGGGTCTCGGGTTTGGTAACGATTGGTTCCACGATGTTTGGCAGGACGCCACATCGCCGTCTGCATCGCCTTCTGCCGGCGAGAGCGCGCTGGTGCGCGATCCGCGAGCGGTGCATGGCTTCTGCAGTGCCCCGGGTTCGGCAACGGTCGGACGAAGTGGGACACTTCCCGACCGGCTCTCGGAACCACCTCCAATTGGCGAATCGCGGTCACATACGGCCGTGAGCTCAGCCACGTCGAAGATAGCGAAGATGACCCCCTGATGACACATCAAAACTTGGGTTAGCGGCGCGTCTGAGACGAGAACGAGACAGTTTTCCCAGGAAGCACGCCCTTTTCCTGTTGGGAGACATTTTTCAACGTTCAGCGGCGCAATGGGCTCAATCTCCCCGCTCTCCCTGACGACGTCAACGAATCGCGCGTCGACTGAAGATCGGAGTCAGGAACGCGCCCGGAGGAGAAGCCGGCCGAGCCCGCGCCGCGACTTCCCGCGCGGCTTACCGGCGTTCTGCTCTTCCTCGGCCTCTCCCTCGCCCGAGCGGCGCTCCGCCGTCGACGGGCTGCGGAGTCCGGAGCCGATGAACCCTTCTACCGGAGGCGTACGCGGCCGCCTGGTCGCGGCGTCCTCCTGGGGCGCTGACTCGGGACCCACCGCTGCCTCGACGCGGCGGGCGAACGCGGCAGCCGCCTCGGCCCGCACAACTAACGCGTGCCGGTCGGCCTCGACCCGAATGGTGTCAGCCTCGAGGCGGGCTCGGTCGATGATCTGTGCGGTCTCAGCCTTCAGGGACTGATCGGCGTCGGCGCGCAACGCCACTATCTCTTCCCGCGCCGCGGCAATCGCCCGGGTGCGCTCGCGATCGGCCTCCTCTAGCGAGCGGCCGAGCACCGCGTCCGCCTCGGCGCGCAGGCGGCTCGCCTCGTCGGCCGCGCGGCTGAGGATGGCGTCTCGTTCGGCGTCGGCCTCGGCGAGAAACTCCTCCGCCAAGCGATCGCCGGCCGCCACTCGTCGCTCGGCCTCTTCCCGGCCCTGGTTGATCAGCGACCGACGTGCTGCCTCGCCTTCGGCGACGATCCGTGCCGCCTCCCTGGTCGCGGATTCGACCAGTCGCGCCCGCTCCAGGTGCGCTTCATCGAGCCACTCGATGACCTCGTCTTCGACCTCTTCCTGGGTTCGCCGCCGCTCCCGGTCGGCGGCGTGGAGCAGGAGGTCAGCCCACGCCACTGCGCCGGCAATCACCTCGTGGACAGCGGCAGCGTGCGGATCGGTCAGGCGAGGGCGCCGCCGGCCGCGAATGGCCGACTCTCGGCGACCGACGAGCTCACCCCAGAGGGGGAGCTGGACGTCGACCCCGTCGATGGGATCGCGGCCTGCCTCGTGCTCCGCCCGTGGCGTGTTGATGTCTCCCATAGTGACTCTCCGGTGGTGGCTCTCCATAGTGGCTGACAAGCCCCGAGAGCACGTGGATCCCGGCGTGAGCCCAGGAAGTGCGGTCAGCCCACCGCGCGGAGAACTTCGGCGAGACTGGTCTCGCCCGCCGCGACCTTGAGGAGCCCGTCGGTTCGCAAGGGCACCATCCCGTTCTCGACCGCCGCCCTTTGGATCTGGCTCGGCGCCTGCGAGGTCGCGATCAGGTGACCGATCTCCTCGTTGACTGTCATCACCTCGTTGATCGCCACGCGGCCGTAGTAGCCGGTGTTACTGCATACCCGGCAGCCCACGGGCCGGTACAGCTTCGTGTTCCGCTCGATTACGTCCTTGACACCCGGTTCGGCCAGTTCGTCAGCGGTCACCTTGTGCGCTTCCTTGCACTTGTCGCAGAGACGCCGGGCGAGTCGTTGGGCCACGACTGCGTTGATCGCCGACGTAAGCAGGAACGGTTCCACGCCCATGTCGATGAGGCGGTGGGGCGTGGAGGCGGCGTCGTTGGTGTGCAGCGTGCTGAGCATGAGGTGGCCTGTAAGGGCGGCTTCGACTGCGATCCGCGCGGTCTCTACGTCGCGGATCTCACCCACGAAGACGATGTCGGGGTCGGCCCGCAGGATCGAGCGGAGCGCCGACGCGAAGGTCAGGCCCGCCTTGCGGTTGACCTGGAGTTGCTTGACACCTTGGATCCGATATTCGATCGGGTCCTCCACCGTCACCAGGTTCAGGGACGGGTCGTTCAGCTCGTCAAGGGCGGCATACAGCGTCGTCGTCTTGCCCGACCCGGTGGGGCCGGTCGCGAGCACCGCGCCCCAAGGCCGGTGCACCGCGTCCTCGAAGGACTTGAGGGCCTCGTGTCGGAAGCCCAGCTGGGAGAGGTCGAGGATTCCTGTGGTCTCCTCAAGCACCCTGATGATGGCAGCCTCGCCATATGCCGTCGGCAGAGTGACGACCCGAAGCGACACCGGACGGTTGGAGATGGTGAGAGACATGCGGCCGTCCTGAGGTACCCGACGCTCGGCGATGTTGATCTCGGCCATGATTTTCACCCGGCTGATCAAGCTCGCCGCCGCGTTCCTCGGCACAGTCATCACCTCGTGCAGCACACCGTCGATGCGGAACCGGATCTTGAGTTCCTTCTGCATCGGGTCGAAGTGCACGTCGGATGCCCGCTCGGTCACGGCGCGAGTGATGATCTGGTTAACGAACTGGATGACAGGCGCGTCCTCGGCGCTGGCGGCCCCGAACACCTCTTCGATGTCCTCTGAATGCTCCTGCTCCAGCTTGAGGACGGCTTCGTCGGTGGACTCGACGTTCCAGATCCGGTCGATCGCACGCATCAGCTGGTTCTGCTCGGCCATGTACGGCTCGATGTCGCAGCCCGTGACGGTGCGTACGTCGTCGAGCGAGAAGACATTGGTCGGGTTGACCATCGCCACCAACAGACGCCCCTTCTCGTCATCCCAGCCGAAGGGAACCAGTTGGTGGTAGCGCGCGAAGGACTCTTTCACCCGTTGAACGACCGACGGGTCTATCGGGCGGTCATCGAGGTCAACGAACTCGAGGCCGAAGTGCTCGGCGAGGACCCGTACGAGGTCAACCTCGGTTACCGCGCCCACCTTGACGAGGATGCTCCCCAAGCGCTCTCCGGTTCGCTGCTGGGTCTCGAGCGCGCCGTCGAGATCATCCTCACTGATCAGGCCGCGCGCGAGCAGCATCTCACCGAGTCGCGGGCCACGGTTCCGCCGCGACACCTGACTCGGATTTGTCATCGCCATTTCACCACTTTTCCCTCATTCGACGGGGATCCGGTCAAGCTGAGCGCCGCGGCCGCGTCGCGCGGGTGAGTCTGTCATCGGCAATCGCGTAGCCGAGCATGAGCCTTTCGCCCTACTCGCCCCGTACGAGCCCGCGGCGCCATTAGAGTTCGACAGGTGACATCTGCCGTGCGGAAGGCCCCCGAGCCCTACCGCGTTCGGGCCCACAACACCTCGACGACCTCCGAGAACCGCATTCACCACGACGACGTCGCCGCCGCGTATGGCTTTCGTGGCGGCCTTGTTCCCGGAGTGGCCGTCTACGCCTACATGACCCGGCCCGCGGTCGAGGCCTTCGGCCCGGATTGGGTTGCCCAGGGCACGATGGCGGTCCGGTTCGTCCAACCGTTCTACGAGGGTGATGAAGTCGTCGTGACACCTACGTTGGTTAACGAAGATCGCGATGTCCGGTTGGAGCTGACAGCGGCGCGGGACGGCACTGCGGTGGGAGCGACCGGCCACGCCGGCCTCCCCGCGAGGAACCAGCCACCCGATCCCACGCTCTACCCCGACGTGCCCACACCTGCGCCCGACGACCGCCCCGAAGCGACCGAGGAGGTCTTCCGATCTCTGGCGGGCCTGTCGACGCCTACGACGACGTTTCGGGCCGAGTCGGCCGGCCCCTACCTCGACGGGATCTCCGATGACCACGCTCTGTTCCAGGACGGGCGGATAGCCCATCCCGGCTGGCTGATCCGATTCGCGAACGCTGTGCTGGCCGCCAACGTTCGCCTCGGACCATGGATCCATACCGCTAGCGAGGTCACCCATCACCGCACCGTGGTCGACGGCGACCGGATCGCCACCCGTGCGCGAGTGGCCGACCTCTTCGAGCGCAAGGGCCACCGCTTCGTCGTGCTCGACGTCCTCGTGCTCGCGTCTGACGAGCCTGCACTGCACGCCACGCACACCGCGATCTACGAGATCGCCAAACGCGGGTGACCCAGGTAAGTGGCCGGTTCGAGCGGGCCATCGCAGCGATCGATCGCGCCAACAGCGCAGACCCGAACCGGCTAGCCGTGCGGGGCCACGATCGGCCTAAAGCCCTGGGAGAGGCGGAGCTAGCAACCGAGTGGCTCTCCACCCTCCGACCGAACGCCAGCGAAGCCCTCCGGCTCGCCACCCGCGCGCACCACCTACGGCGCTGGGAAGTGCCCAGATCTTCCTATCCCGACGGGCGGGCTGGCTACCTGCGCTGGCGCCGGGAACTCCACGATCGTCACGCCGCGCATGTCGCGGAGATTCTCACGACCGAGGGGTACGACGCCTCGACGATCGAGCGCGTCCAGGACATCGTGCGGAAGCGCAACCTCAGCGACGACCCTGAGGTCCAGTCGTTCGAGGACGCCCTGTGCATCGTGTTTCTCGAGACCCAGCTCGCGGAGCTCGCCGGGCGGCTCGATACCGACAAGATGGTCGATGTCCTTCGCAAGACCCTCGTCAAGATGAGCGACGCGGGCAAGGCGATCGCCGCGACCGTGCCGGTCGACGAGGAAGCGGCCCGCCTCCTCGAGCAGGCCCAGACGCCAACGAACCCGGAGGTTGATGGTGGCTAGTGCCACGCCCGAACCCAGTCCCAACCCGAATGCGCTGAAGTTCACGCTCGATGTCACGCTCCCCGAGACGTGGAACTTCGCCACGGAGGCGGACGCCGCGGGTAACCCCTTCGCCGAAGCAGTCTTCACAGCGCCCGGCGTCGCGTCGATCTTCGGAGTGAACGACTTCGTTACCATCAACCGGACGCCCGGAGCTGATTGGGACCCGATCGTCATGGCCGTCCAGCAGGCCGCGGCCGAGCACCTGTGACGTCTGAGCTCGACGAGATCCAACAGACCTTCGACACGCTCCTGCCACGAGTTCGGTCCGCCCGTCCCGGCGATCGAACCGTCCCGGCTCCGCCGGTGGTCGTCGTGTCGGACCCCACATTGCCTGATCAGGGCTACCGCCTTCGCATCGCACCCGAGGCGGTCCACATCGATGCGGCCGACGCCGCGGGAGCGTTCTACGGTCGCGCGACGCTGCGGCAGCTCAGCCGGGTGCACCGCGGCCGGTTGCCCCTAGGCACGGTCGAAGACTGGCCCGACCTGCCGGTACGGGCCGTGATGCTCGACGTATCTCGTGACAAGGTGCCAACCCTTGAAACGCTCCGGACACTGATCGACCGACTGGCGTCCTGGAAGATCAACCAAGTCCAGCTCTACATGGAACACACCTTCGCCTACCGGGGCCATGAGGAGGTGTGGCGTGACGCGTCAGCATTCACGCAGTCGGAGATCACCGAGCTCGACGAGTTCTGTCGCGAGCGTCATGTCGAGCTGGTACCGAACCAGAACTGTCTGGGCCACATGGAGCGCTGGCTCCGGCACGACCGGTACCGCAGCCTCGCGATCGCTCCAGACGGTTGGACCGACCGCCGAGGTAGGCACCGGCCACCGACCACGATCGATCCTGTCAAGCCGGACAGCCTCCGCCTGATCCAAGATTTCCTCGACCAGCTACTGCCCTTGTTCACGTCACGCCGCATCCACGTCGGCCTCGACGAACCGTGGGAACTCCCCGACGAGCGCTTCGACGATTACCTGACATGGATCTCGAACATCCGTGGCCTCAAAGAACTGGACGGATGGGAGACGCTCATGTGGGGCGACATCGTCGCCCGCCACCCTGACCTCCTGCAGCAGGTTCCCGATGCGATGACGGTCTGCGAGTGGGGCTATGAAGCAGGCCATCCCTTCGCGGCCCGGGCATCCGCACTGGCAACAGCCGGCCGAAGGTTCTGGGTCTGCCCCGGAACGTCGAGTTGGAACACCCTGGTCGGGCGGGTAACCAACGCGGTGGAGAACTGCCGGGGGGCGGCGGAAGCGGCCATGGCATACGGGGCGTCGGGGTATCTCATCACCGACTGGGGCGACAACGGCCACCTCCAGTATCCGGCGGCTAGTGAGCCCGCCTTCGCCTACGGCGCCGGCGTTTCATGGTGCCTCGAAGCCAACCACGACCTCGACCTGGCGCCGGCTCTCAGCGCGCATGCTTTTGCTGACGCGACTGGGGAGCTCGCCGCTTCGCTGCTTGCCCTCGGCGACGTACATCGCGCTGTCGCACCCCAGGTGGCCAACATGTCGGTGCTCGCGATGCACCTCTACTACCCACAGCTCGTCGTGGGGACCGGATACAGCGAGGGGCTGACCGACGACGACCTCCTCGTGGTCGACGAGACGATCGTCGAGGCGATGGAGCGACTCGGTCGCGCCCAGTCGGAGCGTGGGGACGCGTCCCTCGTCGTCGACGAGGTCACTACCTCGGCGTCCCTCCTGCGCATCCTCGTCGCCGACGCACGCGCCCGGCTGACAGTCGATGGGCGGATCGAGTCTGTGCCCGAGAAGGTACGCGGCCAACTCGCCCAGGGGATCGACGAGATAATGGCCCGCCACCGCGAGCTCTGGCTGGCGCGCAACCGACCTGGCGGCCTCGTAGACAGCCTCGCGCGCTTGGAACGCCTCCGCGCTGCCTACCTCAGCCCAACCTGAGGCAAAGCGCGGCGGTGCTCAGGTTCCGTGCTCAGCTTCTCTGAGTGCCGACCTTGATCTCGCGGAACGGAACGTCGCGATCAACCTGGGGTTCCTTGGGCAGCCCGAGCACCCGCTCGCCGATGATGTTGCGCTGAACTTCGTTGGTGCCGCCGGCGATGCCCGAGCTCGGTGCGCTGATCACCGACATCGCCCACCGGTTCCCCGTCGCGTCATCGGGGTCCCACGCCTGCCCGCCGGCGCCCGCGATCGCGATGCCCACATCGGCAGTCTTCCGCGCCAGCAGGGCGCCATAGAGCTTGGCGACCGAACCCTCCGGCCCGGGCGACCTTCCGGTCTTGACCGCGGCCCGGATCCGTAGACCGATATAGCCGAGAACCGTCGACTTGATATAGAGATCCGCGATCTCCTGGCGAAGCACCGGATCGGCGTTGAGGCCACTATCCTTCGCCGCCCGCACAAGTGCGGCGACCCCACCGGCACGGCCGCCTCCCCCACCGCCACCACCTGCGCCGATCGCGACCCGCTCGTTCATCAGCGTCGTGATCGAGCACCGCCACCCGTCGTTGTAGTCACCGACCATGTTGTCGGCCGGCACCCGAACGTCGTCGAAGAACACCTCGTTGAAGTTGGAGCCGCCTGTTATCTGACGGAGCGGCTTCACGGTCACGCCGGGCGCCTTCATATCGGCGATGAACATCGTGATGCCGCGGTGCTTCGGCTGGTCGGGGTCGGTGCGAGCGATGAGTATGCCGTAGTCGCAGTAGTGCGCGCCCGAGGTCCACACCTTCTGACCGTTGACGATCCACTCGTCACCGTCGCGCACCGCGCGGGTCTGGAGACTCGCTACATCGGAGCCCGCGCCCGGCTCGGAGAACATCTGGCACCACACCTCGTCGCCGCGCAGCGCAGGACGGACGTAGCGTTTCTTCTGCTCCTCGGTGCCGTGCTCGAGCACGGTCGGCAGGCACATACCGAGGCCGATCGTGAAGGTGCCCTGGGGTAGCTCGAAACTCGAGGCCTCCTCGTTGAACGCCTGCTGGTGGGCGTTCGACAGACCTTGACCGCCGTACTCCTCTGGCCAGGTGATGCCGACGAAGCCTGCGTCATAGAGCTTCGCCTGAAATTCCTTAGACCGCGCCACCGTGTCGCCTTCGACCCGCGCGTTCGGCTGCCGCGCAACCGGAGCCTCGTCGTCACCGCGGGCCTGGCGGCGCGGCGCGTTGTCTTCGAGCCACTTGCGGGCCTCGGCCCGGAATGCTTCGACGGCGATGGCCATATCAGCCAGCTCTCTGCTGTCGCATACTTCGGGACTCTAATCAATGACGGAGGTCACAGCCACCTCGGATCCGGAGCGGCCTATCAATCCGCTGGACGAGACCTCTTACGCTGGCAAGCTGGTGGCGATGGCGAGTGCAGAGAGACCTGCAGCCGAGGTCCTCCGGCCAGTCGTGCGGGGCATCATCGGAAAGGGAGAACCACCATTCACGATCCGGTGCTGGGACGGCAGCACCATCGGGCCGGATACCGCGCCAGTCACGATCGTCATCCGGTCCCCGAGGGCACTTCGCCGCTTGCTGTACCAGCCGAACGAGATTGGCCTCGGGCGCGCTTACGTCGCGGGCGAACTCGACGTGGACGGCGACGTGTACGCCGCCTTGGACGTGCGGGCCTTGCTCGCCGGACGCGACGAGGGGCTGCACCTCGGCCTCCGCCCCCGCGGGTGGTTCTCGGCGCTTCGTGCGGCGTACCGACTCGGCATGCTGGGCCCACCGATCCCTCCCCCGGCCGAGGAGGTCCGCCTCGGCGGTCGCATTCACTCGCGCCGGCGGGATGCGGCCGCGATCGCGCACCACTACGACGTGGGCAACGAGTTCTACCGACTGGTTCTGGGGCCGTCCATGACGTATTCGTGCGCCTACTGGAACGACGACGGCCTGACATTGGAGGAGGCCCAGTCCGCCAAGCACGAGCTGGTCTCCCGCAAGCTCGCCCTCGAGTCCGGTATGCGGCTCCTCGACATCGGCTGTGGCTGGGGCGGGATGGTCCTGCACGCGGCCGAACACTTCGGCGTCTCGGCGGTCGGCGTCACGGTGTCGCAGGAACAGGCGAGCCGCGCCCGCGAGCGGGTGAAGGAAGCCGGGCTCGACGACCGGGTCGAGATCCGGCTCCAGGACTACCGCGACGTTGACGACGGACCCTTCGACGCGGTGTCGAGCATCGGGATGTTCGAACACGTGGGACTGAATCGGCTGGCCGAATACTTCTCCACCATGTACGGACTTCTCCGACCCCATGGTCGCTTCCTCAACCACGCGATCTCGCGGCCTGCCGGGGATCCACCGGTCCACTCGAAGAGCTTCATCGGCCGGTACGTCTTCCCGGACGGCGAGCTCCAGGAGGTCGGGGCGGTGGTGACTGCCATGCAGGAGGAGGGTTTCGAGGTGCGCGACCTCGAGTCGCTCCGCGAGCACTACGGCCTCACACTCCGTCGGTGGGTCGCCAACCTCGAAGCCCGGTGGGAGGAGGCGCAACGACTCGTGGGCCCATCTCGCGCTCGCATCTGGCGTCTCTACATGGCAGGTTCGGCCGTCAACTTCGAGGAAGCGCGCACCAGCGTGCACCAGGTGCTAGGCGTCAAGGTCGACGACCAGGGCCGCAGCGGAGTGCCGCTCACTCGCTCGTGGTTGGCTGAGCGGCATATGGTTGGTCGTCAGTAGGAGAAGCCGACAGAAAGTGGGGGGTGCCAGCGTTGTCTGGGATCTGTGAAGGACGTGTGGTGATCGTTACCGGCGCGGGGCGTGGTATCGGGCGAGGCGAGGCCTTGGAGTTCGCCCGTCAAGGTGCCAAGGTCGTCGTCAACGACCTGGGTGCCGAGCTCGACGGCAGCGGGAATTCGACATCGATCGCGCAGTCCGTTGTTGACGAGATCAAGGAGATGGGCGGCGAGGCGGTCGCCAACACCGACAGTGTCGCCGACTGGGAAGGCGCGCAACGCCTCATCAACACGGCGATCGAGACCTACGGAAACCTCGACGTCCTCGTCAACAACGCCGGCATCCTGCGTGACCGGATGCTGTTCAACATGACCGAAGAGGAGTGGGACGCTGTCATCGCCGTGCATCTCAAGGGCACCTTCTGCACCATGCGGTGGGCAGCGGCGTACTGGCGGGAGCGGGCCAAGGCGGGCGAGACCAACGACGCCCGAATCATCAACACCAGTTCGGGCTCTGGCCTCTACAACGCCGCCGGCCAAGGGAACTACGGCGCCGCCAAGGCAGGCATCGCCAGCTTGAGCATCATCGCCGCCAAGGAGCTCGCGCCCTACGGCGTCACCGCCAACGCCATCGCGCCCGGTGCTCGCACGCGCATGACTGAGAGCGTCCCCGACCGGCCGGGACGCCCCCGGCGCAGCCAGCCGGCCGAGGACGAGTTCGACGCTCGGGATCCCGGCAATGTGGCGCCTCTCGTCGTCTGGCTCGGCAGCCCTGAGTCGAAGGAGGTCACCGGCCAGGTGTTCAACGTCTCGGGCGGCAACGTCGGCGTCGCGGTCAACTGGCAGCGGGGACCATCCGAGAACAAGGGCGAGCGGTGGGATCCGTCCGAACTCGGCACCATCGTCCCGAAACTCGTCGAGCAGGCCGGCACCGCCATCCAGGTCCGCTCCTAGCCTCCCCCTCCCGCTCCTGACCTCCCCCTCCCCGTACTTGAGGCAATAACGAAAGAATTCGCGTCGTTATTGCCTCAAGTTCGGCCAGATGGTGTCGTCGAGGGCGGCGAGGGAGGGCAAGACGAGGTCAGCCTCGCCCCCGTCGACCCCCGGCTCCGGGATCGCGATGCAGGCCATCCCCGCCGCCTTGGCCGACCGGATCCCGTTGACGGAGTCCTCCAGCGCGACGCACCGGGCCGGCGCGACACCGAGCTTGGCCGCAGTCGTGAGATAGACGTCCGGGTACGGCTTCCCGTGCGCCTCGTCCTCGGCCGAATGAACGACGTCGAAGGTGCCGTCCAACCCGAGCACCTCGAGCACCGTGGTGATCACGACGTGGTACGACGACGACGCGATCGCGAGTCGAAGGCCCCGATTGCGGAGATAGCCAACCGCGTGGTCGACGCCTTCCAACGCAGCACCCTTACGGCGGATGGTTGCGATCACTCCGGCCGTCACGTCAGCGACGACGTCGCCGCGCGTCGGGCCGTCCCACGGGAAGCGGTCGTACCAGTGGTCGACCATCTCGTTGACCCGCAACCCCATCGTCTCGAAGCACATCTCTTCGGTGAGCGGCACGCCGAGAGCGCCGAATATGGCTACTTCGACTTCGCGCCAGATGGGCTCGGAGTCGATCAGAACTCCGTCCATATCGAAGATGGCGGCCTCGAACACGCCCGGACCGTAGTCGCCGTTGCGTGAGGACAGTTACGGCCGCAACCCGCGAGCCGCCTCCACCAGGTTGCCCAGGGCGGCCTCGACTTCGGCATAGCCACGCGTCTTGAGACCGCAGTCCGGGTTCACCCAGACGCGCTCGACGCCGAGCACCTCTATCGCCCTCTCCAGTAGCTCGACGATCTCCGCGACCGGCGGGACGCGAGGTGAGTGGATGTCCCAGGCGCCGGGTCCCATGCCCTTGTCGTAGCCCCGGGTTGCGAATGCGTCGAGCAGGTCCATCTGCGACCGGGCAGCTTCTATCGAAGCGACATCCGCATCGAGATCGGCGATGGCATCGATGATGTCGCCGAACTCGGCGTAGCACATGTGTGTGTGCACCTGGGTCTCGGGCCGCGCCACTGCGGTCGCCAGGCGGAACCCGTCGACGGCCCAGTGGAGATAGTTGTCCCGCCCCTCCCGGCGTAATGGCAGGCCTTCCCGGATCGCGGGCTCGTCCACCTGGATGATCGGCACTCCCGCCGCGTCGAGATCTGCGACTTCGTCGCGTATCGCAAGCGCGATCTGCCGGCACGTGTCACCGAGGGCCTGGTCGTCACGGGCGAACGACCAGAGCAGCATCGTAACGGGACCAGTCAGCATGCCTTTCACGGGACGGTCCGTGAGGCTTTGGGCATACGTCGTCCACTTCACGCTGATGGGAGACGGGCGAGAGACTCCGCCGTGGATGATGGGCGGCCGCGTGTAGCGAGTGCCGAACGACTGGACCCAGCCGTGCTGAGTGAACGCGAACCCTTCGAGGTGCTCGGCGAAGTACTGCACCATGTCGTTGCGCTCGGGCTCGCCGTGAACGATGACATCAAGACCAGCCGTTTCCTGGAGACGCACGACGTCGCGGATCTCTGCCTTCATGCGGTCGTCGTAGGCGGCCGCGTCGAGACGGCCGCGCAATAGGTCCCGGCGGGCGTTTCGCACTTCGGGCGTCTGCGGGAACGAACCAATGGTGGTCGTCGGCAGCAGAGGCAGTTGCAGCCGCGCGGACTGCAACGCGGCGCGCTCGTCGTACGGCGCGGGGCGCTGACGGTCCGCAGGCGACAGCCCGTCGAGGCGACCGCGCACTGCCGCGTCGAGAACTCGAGCAGACGCGGCGCGATGTGCCTGTCGCGCCCGACTCGTGGCGAGTTCTTCTGCGACCGCTTCCCGTCCGTCACGCAGCGCTCGAGTCAGGACAGAGATCTCGTGCACTTTCTCGGTGGCGAATGCGAGCCAGCTCCGGACCTCCGCGTCGAGCCGCCGCTCGCGCTGCAGACTGATCGGCACGTGGAGCAGCGAGCACGAGGACGACACGTGTAGCTCCGGCGTAAGGTCCGCGAGCCGCTCGAGCGCCGAAAGTGACCCCTCGAGGTCGTTAGCCCAGACGTTTCGGCCATTCACCACCCCGGCGGCGACCGTCTTGCCGTGGAGGCCACCACGAGCTGCGATTCGCTCGAGGTGTTCGAGGTCGGCGGAGCCCCGACAGAGGTCGACGCCTATGCCCTCGACGGGCGCGTCCGCGAGCACGTCGAGGGCATCCCCCGCTCGGTCGAAGTAGGTGGCGACAAGCAGGCGGGGCCGGTCGACCACGTCGCCGAGCCGTTCGTATGCCCGGGCGAGAGCATCCAGCTCCGCGGGCGGCCGGTCCTGAGCGAACGCGGGCTCGTCGAACTGCACCCATGTAGCTCCGGCGTCACGCAACTGACCGAGTAGCTCGGCGTACACACCAAGGAGAGGATCGAGCAGCTTGAGCCGGTCGAAGGGCGGCACGCCGGGCACGGTCTTCGCGAGGAGCAGGAACGTCACCGGCCCCAGAAGGACCGTCTTGACCGGTCGCCCTTCCGTCGCCGTCCGCGCCTCCGCGGTTTCTGTGAACGGCTTCCGCGCCTGGAGCGAGAAGTCCGTGTCGGGTGCCAATTCGGGCACGATGTAGTGGTAGTTCGTGTCGAACCATTTGGTCATCTCGAGGGCGGCTACGTCGACGCCTCCTCGCTGGTGACCCCGTGCCATCGCGAAGTAGCGGTCCAGACCGGTCAGGCCGTCCAGGTCTGCGTATCGCTCTGGCACCGCGCCCACCAGCACGCTGGTATCGAGCACGTGGTCGTACAGAGAGAAGTCGTTAGCCGGCACCAAGTCGAGTCCGCCTTCGACGAGCAGCTCGAGGTTGGAGTGCCGAAGTCGACGGGCGACGTCGAGAAGCTCGTCTTCTCCGACCTGGCCGGACCAGTAGGCCTCGGTGGCGGTCTTGAGCTCCCGGCGAGCTCCGATACGTGGAAAGCCGTGGATCGACGACAAGATCGTCTGGGCGCGCATAAGTCCTCCGTTTGACGCGTTCGGATTCCTGCTGCGCTCGACGCACCTGCGCCTCAACCAGCCAGACTCGAAGTCCGGCCACGAGCGATCCCCCGATGATAGCCGCGCCGGCTAGGTCGAGGGGCGGAGCGAGCGCGCCGTGCGGACGGCGGCGTCAGTGATCATCGCTGCCGCCTCGGGCTCGAAGCGGGCGCAGCCGACCTCGTATCCACCGTTGGGAAACTCATCGGCCGTCGGCACGTAACCGAGATAGTTGTTTGCGTAGCCGGCGATCAGCACGTGGGGGTAGCCACATTGACGCTCGATGTCCCGGCCGATGTCGACGAAGAACTCGCCTGGGAGCGAAACGACGACACAGTCAGGCGCCAACCGGAACGCCTGCACCTCAGCCTTCTCCGTCTGACCGGGCTCGGCCCGGCCCCGGCCCGCGAACACGTACTCCATCCGCACCTCGTTCAGGCGAGGCCGGATGGCACGACGGCCGTCGACGTCGTCGGGCCCCAGCTTGGCGAGCTTTGCTTCGAGGGACTCGATTTCCTTGGCGATGACGTCGCGCTCCCGCAACACTCGCCTCGGGACTTCGATCACTTCCCGAGCCACTGCGAGCGCGGGGTCCAGTCTCGTGCCGGGATTGTCGGCGGGCGTCTGCTCGCTCCACGACAGGTTGACCGCCCACTGGCCCTCGCCCACGGGGCGGAGCTCATGCGCGACCTGTACTGCCGCCGCCCCGAGGATGCCGCCGATGCGATCGGTCTCGACAAAGTCGTGCCGCATCCACACCGGGTTGATGTCGCCGCACGCGCCTTGCACGTAGATGGCAGTCCCGCCGAGTTCACGCTCGATGAACCGCGCCGTCGCCCCGGGGAAGTCGGCAGAGTAGAGCAGGTTGTCGTGTTCGAGGACCGTGGCGTGACACGCGTAGTTGACGAGCGTGGCGACCGGTGTGCCACCGGCTTCGGGCGAGGCGAGGAGGATGCGAGCAGTCGGCTCGATCGGCCCGTCGGGATGCCGCCGGTTTTGGCCGACGGTGGTGACGGTCGCGGTCCCGAACTTCAGTGTGACGGGTTGCAGGCGGTCATAGGCCAGCCGCACCGCCCCAGCCACCTTACGCCCTGTGACCTTGACGAAGTCGGTGTCGATGCTCCCAATCCGGAGCCCTGCGGGACCGGAGTGGGTATGGGTCGCGCCGACGAGAACGTTGGCGGCCGGGATCCCTGTCTCCTGTTCGATCAGCTCGCGAGCCCCGTCGACGATGTCGGGGCCGACGCCCACGAGGTCGCAGATCGCGATCGCGATGGTGGTCGTGCCGTCGGACAGCACGAGGCACCGCACATGGAGTGGGTCGTGGATGCCGGTGGACACCCCCTGCCGCGCGCCGTAGCCGCCCATCGAGATGCCGATGGGGGCAGTGATGTCGACCGCGCATGCGCCGGCGCTGATCGCCGTCGCGCTCACAGTTCCGCCACCGACACGAGCTTGATGCCGAGGTCGTCGATGCGGCGGCGCACTTCCGGATCGGTTACCACCTCGATGTCGGACTTGCGATACTCCTCTGCCCACCGCACCACGGGCGACTCTGGCCCGGTGATGGAGCGGAGCTCCTCCCCCGGTGTCGCGACGTGCGTGACGATGAGATGGTTACCGGGCTCGAGCTTCTCGAGCCGGTGCAGCAGCCAGCCCTTCTTCTGGTCGGCCTCGCGCTCGCTCAGGCTCCGCACGCTGTCGAACCCGACGTTGGGTTCGACGCCGTCGTAGATGAACCGCTTTCCGTACCGCCGACACACTTCCTCGTAGGCCGGTATACACACCCGACCCATGTGGGCGTCGAAGTGGTTAATGGACAAGCCGGTGGCGAGAAACTTCTCGGCCTGAGAAACCAGCTCCGCGGTCGCCTCGCCGACGTCGACCGCCTCGGCCGCCTCACGCACTGTCCGGCGGAACGTGCCGTCGTCCCCTCGGAGCGACGGACCCGCGGTAAGCGGTTTCCAGCGCAGGTAATCCCACTCGCAGGTGAGAGTCGAGTGGATGCCGGCCGGTATCCCGTGCTTCTGGGCGAGCTCGGCGGCCTCGTCGAACCACGGGCACGGCACCATCGTCGATACTTGAGTGAGGATCCCCTCCGTAAAGGCGGTGACGATCCCTGTGTTGACGGCATGACACATGCCGAAGTCGTCCCCCTGCACCACCAGCTTCACTTGACTCATGGCGTTGTTTCTACGCCACCACCCAACTTGAGGCAATAACGAACGGATTCCGTGCGTTATTGCCTCAAGTTCTCGGGCGCGTAGGGTTTCGCTCCAGTTCCGCCGCCTGGTCCATCGATAACAGTGCAGTGATCTCGAGCCCCCTTACACCGAGTCTCACAAGCTCTGCGACGACACTCGACGAGAGAATCGGCGGTCGAACCCACGACACGGTGCCTCGTCGAGTCCGAGCGTGGGCACTACGCGCGATCCGATTGCTCCCAAGCGCAACCTTGTTTGGGTTGGTCAACACTTCGCGTCCGTCGGACCGGATCGCTGTTTGACCACCGGCCAGAGGCCCGGACTCGACCACGTGTGGCACCCAAACTGGCTCCGGTAGTGGTGCGGCGTCGAGCAGGCGCCACCAGGCCTGTCGCCGCGTCCCAGGCAACCTTGCGACCGCCACACCTCTGGCACTGAGAACCTCCTGTGCTCTCGGAGCAACCAGGATGTGCGCAGTCTCATAGTCAAGGGCGACCTCGAGCGGACCGGCAACGAGATCATCGACTTGATCGCCCGCGAGGAGCCCCACCTTCTCAGTGCCGGAAAAGTAGTAGCCGGGAAACAGTTCGATCTGGTCATCGCTCGGAGTCAGCTCAAAGAGCAGCGATGCGCCTACGCCACGTTCGGTCAAGAACCTGGCTGCTGCGACGGCCTCATCCTGGCGGTCGAACACGAAAGTCGTCGTAGGCGGGCGCCGGTGCCGAGTGTGCTGGGCCGCGAACGCTTGGAGCACACGCCACGCCTCGCCCGACGGCGATTTCAAATCCGCCTCGACAATGAACTGTGCAGGAATCGTCACCGCGAGGTCACACGATCTCTTGGAATGGCCCACGTCCGAGGTCCTTCATGGCGATTGACAGCCCATGCAGCCGAATGCACTTCAGTCCCCATTCCCGCTGAGCCTCCGCCGCCTGCCCCTTTAGGAACTGCCTCACGGTGAGGCCACCGGTCCCCGGCTGACTCCGGCCATACCAAGTGTTGAAGTCCGCGTTCTGGCCGCTCGTCGAAAGGGCGAGGTTGGCGACGCTGTTAGGCCCGTTTGCCGATTGTTCGTGGATGTGGTGCCACTGCTTCCCGGGCGGATTGCTATAGGTACCGTGATGCCTGTAGTTGAGCACCTGCCGGGCGTCAGGAAAGCTGGCCCACGCCGAGAGGTCCTTGATCGCATCGAAGGCTTCGTCCGACTTATAGCCCATAGCGGGGTTGTATTTGCGCCAAGTTCGGCCCAGTCCATTGGCACTCAGCCGCCCAGAAATCCTTCCCTGAAGGGTCTCGCCCGTGTAGCCCACGTGGCTACCTGCGACAAACTCCGTGACCGTTGCAAGATTCCACTTGTTCCGGCTCTTGACTTGGATCTGGTCGCCGACGGCGATGGTCGGCCCTGAGGACTTGACTTCGGCCTGGTCCACGGTCTGCGGCGGGCTCGCGACCGCGACGATCTCGTATGTGCCAGGGCGACCCCCCGCCTCCTTGACGTATAGGTCCTTCAGACCCCGCGGTCGGAGTGCCTGCCGAACCTTGCGCACTTCGGCCTGCAGCATCGGGAGCGAGTCAAATGGTGCGGTCGTCTTGGCGGCGATCTCCGTCTTCGCCTGTTGCCTGACATCCTCCCCATCCCGCTTCCCCAGCCGGTCGCGACCAGCTTCGGCCTTGCCCTTCACCCAGGCTTTGCCCTTCTCGACCTTCCCCTTGGCCCATGCCTTTGCGGAAGCGGCCTTGCCCTTCACCCAGCCTTCCGCCTTGGCGAGCTTGGTCAGGAGAGGCTTGGCGAGCTTCATGCCCTTCTTGACGACCCAGTCGACGGCCTTGTTGACCGGCTTCTTGAGGCTCTGGACGATGCCGCGCATCTTCTTGCCGATGCCGCCCAGGCCGAGGACGCTGGCGAGGAAGCCGATGATGATCGGCAGCATCTGGGACAGCACCTGCTCGATCTTGTTGACCACACCTCCGATGGCACCGCCCGCGATGGCACCGACAGAGTCGAGGATCGTGTTCACCAGACGGCCGATCCTCGACGCGTTCTGCACGAAGAACATCACGACGTCGTAGATCAGCTTGCACGCCTTGATGAAGGCTGCCGCCGGGTTCAGCAGGCCGATCAGCCAGGTAACGCCGGCGATGATGATCCTCGTTTCGACAAACTCCTTGACCTTGGAGAAGATCATCTCCTTGATGTCACCGATCTTCTCGACGATCGTCTGCCACAGACCCGCCGGTCCTTCTGTCGCGAGGGTGACGAAGATGTCGACGCCCTTCTCGACCCGGCTCACGACCTTCTCGCCCATTCCCTTGACAAGCCGCTTGCGGATGTTGGCCCACGTCAATCCGAAGAGGCGAGCGAGGAGCTGGACTATGCCCTTCAGGTCGAAGCTGTCCGGCAACTCGATGCCCGCGTCGCCTAGCTGACCGAACAGCCAGCCCATCAAGCCCTTCCGCAGGTGCTCGACGATGTTGTCCTTGAACTTGAGGATGCCGCCCTTGACGCCTGCGATCAGGTTGGACAAGAAGCCGATCGGGTCCTTGATGATCTTGCCGATGACGTTCGCAGCCTTGGCGAGGACACCGAGGAGCATGTCCTTGAGTTGGCGGATGGTGTTTATGACGGCCTTGACCGCACTTATCGCCTTGTCGACGAGACCCTTGTTCTCGGCTTGGAGCTGCTCCACCCGCTCGTCGATGCCCTTCCGCGCCTCGACG
Source organism: uncultured Acidimicrobiales bacterium (assembly GCA_964632885.1). GTDB lineage: Bacteria > Actinomycetota > Acidimicrobiia > Acidimicrobiales > CAZWDB01 > CAZWDB01. The sequence goes on from CAZWDB010000009.1 coordinate 51,440, forward strand.
TATTTGCTCGCGAGGGAATCGACCAGGCCTTCCTGCTTCGAGTTGACGTCCGACTCGAGCTGTTCGAACTGGTCGCCGATGTCTGAGGCCGCTTCCTTGCCGACTTTCTTGAGTTCGGCCGGCAGCTTCTTGACATAGGCCGCGATCTCCTGGCGACCTTTGGCGATGCGCGCCTTGGCAGCATTGAGGTCTTGGCCGACGATGTCGGCCACCTTGGAGATGACCTTGTCCATCTCCTTGAGGTAGAGCTCCCTACCAGCTTCGAAGAAGTCGTTCACTTTCGAAGGCATGCCGAGGAGCTTGTCCTTGGCCCATTTGAGACCTCCGAGCCAGCCTCCGTATCGGTCCTTCTTGTAGGCCGACATCTTGGCGGCGACGAACGCCTCGAAGCGGCTCCGGGCGGCCTTCTCGCCCGCCCCGAACGCAGCCTCGACTTTGGGATCGATGCCGTCGAGGGTCTTTTTGACGTCAGCTTCGGTCGCGTCGTAGATCGACTGGATCTTGGCGGTTACCTCACTCCGTTTCTGTTCGTCCTTTGTCTTGGCCGAGTCCTTGCCGCCAACAACTTTGCTGAGCGCAGCCGCCTTCGAGCTGTGCATGCCTGCCATCGCCTCGGCGGTATCAGCGTCCGCGGTCTTGGCTGTCTGCTCGAGTGTCTTCTTCTCCTCCTGACGGAACTCCTTGGGAGCGGTGTCCGCGTGCTCGGCCGCCTCCTTCTTCGAGGAGAGGGCGTCTTGGAACTCAGGCTCATTCGACTTCGCGAGCTGCTCCTCGTCGACGTCGGCATCGGCCATCTCGTTCTCAACGTCGTGCTTGCCCTTGGCGAGGTTGGTCTGCTCGGGAGGCGCCGCCTTGGGTACGGCCGCGGCGGTGGCGACCTTGGCGGCTTTGCCGGGATCCTCGGCTCCCATGGGCGTCACCTGCTTGGGAACCGCCTTTGACGTGTCCGGTGGTGCGTCGGTGGCTTCGGCGATGTCTTTCTCTGACTCGCCCTTTCCCTCAGTCACGAGGCCTTTGATCTGGCCCTGGACCTCGCCCGCTTTGCCCGACTTCTTGAAGTCGTCGGCCTGCTTCAGCGTCTTGGGCGACTTGGCCTCGATCGCCTGCTTGACAGAAGCGATGAACGCCTTCTTGTCGAAGCTGCCGGGCTGTTGGGCCGCCATTTCGTCGGCTTTGGCGGCCTTTGCCTGACCATCGATGTCCTCGGCCGGCGCCGCCGCGGCGCCTTGGGCTTCCTTCGCCTTCGACGACGCGGGCGGGTGTGAGCCCTTGGCCTTGGCGTATTTTGCCGTCTTGCCGGTTACGGCGACGAAGCCGGGGTCGTCCTCGGGTTGCATCGGTTCCGGCTTGACCGGCGGCTCGAGCTCCTTACCTCCGCCTAGCGCCGCCTCCGGGGACACCGCAGCGCCGACGCCAGGCGCGCCCCCCGCAGCATCCTTCTCACCTTTGCCGCCCGCGCCATCGGCCTTCGCCTTCGAGACCGCCGACTTGCCGCCCTTGCCGCCCGTGCCGCCCGGCTTCTTAGGGGTCTGGGCTCCCTTCCCCAGCGGGGACTTCTCCGCCACCTTGCCCTTAGGCGCGACCGCCGCCTTGGGAGCGACCGCGCCCGGCCCGAAGCCTGTCTTGACCACCTCGAGCAGGCTGGGAGGCGGCTTCTGAGCCTCACCCTCCAGGTCGACGGGCACTCCCGCCGCCTTCGTGTCTTTGAGGCCCTTCTCGACCTTGTCGATGTCAGGGTCGTTCTTCTTGACCTCTTTGATCGCCGCCTCGATGTGGTCGAGCTTGGTGTCGTCGGTGGTCTTGGCTTTGCCCGCGAGCAAGGCGCTCACCGCAGCGTTGCCCGCGCGGCGCTGCAGCGCGAGCACCGCGCCTGCTCTGGAAGACTCGGCGTTCGGCTTCCGACTTCCGCCCCTTTCAGAGTCGGCTCGGATGCGACTCGCGGCCGCCTCGAGACGCGACGAAATGACCTCCGACACTCCGAGCAAGCGTCGCGCCCACATCCAAGCCCACCGCGATGCGACGGTGCCGAACTTCGGGCAGACCAGCGTTCCCTTTCGGGCAGCTCCCCCGGCGTGGCGGTAGCGTCACACCTATGAGCGAGTTGGCCATCGACGGAGGCACCCCGGTGCGGGCGGCCATGCCGCCGCTCGGCAAGGGAATGGCGGTGCTCGGGGCCGAGGAGCGAGCTGCTGTGCTCGAGGTACTCGAGAGTCGCTCGCTGTTCCGCTACTACGGACCCGAGCTACTCGGCAAGGTGGCCGATCTCGAGTCCGCGGTGTGCGACCGGTTCGGGTCTGGCTACGCCGTCGCGTTGTCGAGCGGCACTGCCGCGCTGAGATGCGCGCTCGCCGCTCTCGGGGTCGGATGCGGCGACGAGGTCATCGTCCCCGCTTTCACCTTCATCGCCACCGTCAACGCCGTCGTCGTGAGCGGGGCCGTCCCCGTCTTCGCGGAGGTTGACGACACCCTGAACCTCGACCCCGCTGACGTCGACGCCAAGATCACGGAACGCACGCGGGCGATCATCGCGGTGCACCTCGAGAATGTCCCCGCTGACATGGACCCGCTGCTCGAGGTGGCCGGCCGGCGGGGTGTTCCAGTCGTGGAGGACGCCGCCCAAGCGGTTGGCACGTCATATCGCGGTCGATCGGTCGGCACGCTGGGGGCGTGCGGTGCGTTCTCGCTCCAACTCGAGAAGAACATCACTTCAGGGGAGGGCGGCATCCTCACGACCGACGACGAGCACCTGCACGTGCGGGCGGCCCGCTACTCCGACCAGGGCGGCCAGTTCGTCACGAGCTATGCCACCGAGAGAGGCGCCGAGCTCGACGAACCATTCGTCGGCGAGAACCTACGAATGACCGAGATCGCGGGCGCCATCGCGCGCGCCCAACTCGACAAGCTGCCCAACATGCTGGCGTCGTTGCGGGCGAACAAGGCACGCATCATCAAGGGGATCGGGGACATCGACGGGCTGGTACCCCGGCGCGTGCCAGATCCCGAAGGCGAAGGCGGATCGAGCGCGATGTGGTTCCTCCCGGATCCCGGCGTCGCCAAGAGGTTCGCCGCCGCGGTTCGGGCCGAAGGCGTGCCGGCGGCCCAGATGTACAGGGGCCGTCCCGTCTATGCGACCCCGTCGATCCTCGACAAGCGCACGGTCACAGGCAAGGGCGGACCGTGGAACTGCGCCGAGCACCCGACGGCCGTCGAGTACGGGATGGGGATGTGTCCGCAGACGGAGGACCTCGCGTCACGGTCGCTCCTCGTCGCCATCGGGCCCCAGTACACCGACAAGGATTGTGACGACGTGGCCGAGGCGGTCACCAAGGTCGCGAAGGCTCTGCTCGGCGGATGACCCTGCGAGTGGCCGTCATCGGCTGCGGCTCCATCGCCCGACGGTCGCATCTACCCGCTCTCCGCCGCGCCGGCGCTGACATCACGTGCTTCGCGAGCCGTTCGCGCCAGTCGGCCGAAGCCGCCCTCGCCGACTGGGGCAGCGGGGTGATCGCGCCCGGCTGGCAAGACGCAGTTTCGTCATCAGATGTCGACGCGGTCGACATCTGCACTCCGAACTACCTACACCGCGAGATCGCCGTGGCCGCAGCGCAGGCGGGAAAGCATGTGCTCGTCGAGAAGCCGATCGCGTGCACGGTGGAGGAAGCCGACGCCATGGTCGAGGCGGCCGACGCGGCCGACGTGGTGCTCATGCCCGCCCACAACGTGCGCTTCGCCAAGCCGTTCTGGGCCGCCCGTCTCGCGGTTGCTGACGGTCTTGTCGGCCAAGTCGTCGGCGTCCGTTCGGCCTTCGGGCACGGTGGACCGCGCGGCTGGGCGCCCGACGCCGCGTGGTTCTTCGAGCCTTCCGAATCGGGTGGCGGAGCGCTCATCGACCTCGGGATCCACGCCGCGGACGCACTCCGGTCCGTCCTCCACGACGACGTGGTGGAGGTGGGCGCCATGATCCTGGGAGAGCCAGGTCAGAATGAACTGGCCGGACAACTCGTCCTGCGCTTCGCGGGCGGCGCGGTAGGAAGCCTCCACGCCAGCTGGGCGGCGCAGCCTGGACCTGACCATCAGCTCACGATCTTCGGCGCGGAGGGGACGCTCCATCTCGACAGCTCCACGCCTCTCACGTTCAAGCCTGCGTCGGGCGATGCGACCAAGGTCGACCTTCCGGACTCGACGCCCGACCTTTTCGCGGAGTTCGTCGCCGCATGCACGGGCGGACCATCACCATCGGTGACTGCCGCCGACGCGCGGGAAGCGCTCGCCGTCATCTGCGGCGCGTACGAGTCGGCCCGTACCGGCAAGCTCGTGAACCTGAGGCAATAGGAGCCGCACTCCGTGCCTGCTTCATCCGCTCGGATGAGGATGATTTCGACCTCGAGGACGACGACGGACGGCGGCTTCCGTCATTACCGTTGACCCCATGGCGAGATCGGCCACCGAGCACGCGTCGCGGCACCACCGCGCCCACCGGCCGGTCGACTCGCGCCGGTCGGCCAGCGGCCAGGTGGTCGGCGTGCTGCTCATGGTGTTCGGCCTCGGATGGTTCCTTCGGGTCGCGGGCGTCATCGACCTGAAATGGGAGTCGCTTCTCTCGGTCGTGCTCATCGTGCTCGGCATCGGCATGGCGATCACCGCCCGCGCCCGCAGCGGCGGCTTCCTCATGGTGCTCGGCATCTTCCTAACCGTCTCCCTCGCCACCACCTCCTCCGTCAGCGACCTCGGCCTCACTGGAGGAGTCGGTGAGCGCAGGATCCTGGTCACGTCCGAGCCCGACGAGCCGTACCGGCAGCTAGCGGGCCAGCTCACGCTTGACCTCCGCGAATTCGAAGCCGACTCGGAGTCATCCACGGTCGAAGCCACCCTTCGGTTCGGTGAGCTCGTTGTGATAGTTCCCGCCCAGATCGACGTCGCGGTGAGCGCAGAGGTCCGAGGAGGCGAGCTCAACCTGTTGGGCCAGGAAAGCCGTGGAAGCCGTCTCAAACAAAACGCCGTCTACGAGGGCACGGATCCAGACCCAGATGTGCTGGTACTGGACCTGTACGTGGGCTTCGGCGACCTGACCGTCCGGCGGGCACCGGCGGAGTTGCCGGTAGGGAGCGGGGGTGACGATGCCTCCTAGTGATCACGTGGTCGAGGTCAAGTCGACGAGGTTCGTGGCGGGGATCCTCTTCGCGCTCATCGGCACCGGGTTCCTACTCGAGAGCCTGGGCGTGTGGACGGTCGATCTCGTCTATCTGTGGCCCCTCTGCCTCATCGCGATCGGCGTCGCGGTGTTGATCGGTCGCGCCAAGCGCGTCCGCATCGAAGAGGGCAGGAGCGCCCAGCTGGCAGTGGCAGAAGAGCGCGTGCGCATCGCCCGGGAGCTGCACGACATCGTGGCGCATGGTGTGAGTCTGATGACGATCCAGATCACCGCGGCGCGGCGCGTCTTGACCCGGCAGCCGGATCAGGCCGAGCGTGCGCTCCTCAACGCCGAACAGGCGGGCCGGCAGGCGATGAACGAGCTCCGCAGCATCTTGGCGGTGCTCCGGGGAGCCGACGCCAACCTGGGGGCGGCCGCGTTCCATCCGAGTAGCGAGCAGCCTCAGGCCGATGGCAACGGGACGGCGCCGCTCCCCCAGCTCGCCGACATCGAAGGCTTGGTCGACAAGCTGCGCCTCGCCGGCCTCGATGTCGACCTCGACACCTTCGGCATCGCGCCGCCCGCACCACCTGGCACCCAGCTCGCCGTCTACCGCGTGGTGCAGGAAGCGCTCACCAACGTCGTCCGGCACGCGCCGCGGGCGGCTGTGCGGGTGACACTCACCTACGCGGCAGACAAGATCCACGTCAGTGTGGAGGACGATGGCGCGGGCGCCTCCCGCGTGCAACCCGAGGGCGGACACGGCCACGGCCACGGCCTCGTGGGAATGCAAGAACGGGTGGCGGCCGCGGGCGGCACGCTGCGCGCCGGACCCAACCCGTTCGGGCCGGGCTGGGAAGTCGACGTCACCATCCCGCTCGTGGGCGCGGCCGCGTGAGCGCGTGATCCGCCTTCTCGTAGTCGACGACGAGGAGCTCGTCCGTTTCGGATTCCGTCTCATCCTCGACGCCGAAGACGACTTCACCGTGGTCGGAGAAGCCACCAACGGACACGAAGCGATTCAGGAAGCTCGGCGCCTCGATCCAGACGTCGTGCTCATCGACGTCCGAATGCCGGGGCTCGATGGCATCGAGGCCACCCGACAACTCGTCGAGGAGTCGGAGAGGAAGGTGCTCATCGTCACGACCTTCGACCTCGACGACTACCTCTTCAGGGCGATCCGGGCGGGCGCGAGTGGCTTCCTGCTGAAGGACGTGCCCCCCGAAGAGCTTGCGGGCGCAGTCCGCGCCGTCGCCCGGGGCGACGCCCTAATCGAACCACGAATGACACGCCGCCTCCTCGACGAGTTCGCCCAAGCGCCGACCCGCGAGCCCCCGCCCGCGCCACCCAAGGCGATGGAGCAACTCACCCAGCGCGAAGCCGATGTCTTCCGCGCGGTCGCGCGCGGGCTGTCGAACGCCGAGATCGCCCAAGAGCTGTACATCAGCGAGACAACCGTGAAGACCCACGTCGCCCACATCCTCACGAAGCTCGACCTGCGTGATCGGATCCAGGCGGTGGTGCTTGCTTACGAGTCCGGTCTACTCCCCGAGGAGTAGGGCCAAATCCCCCCTGCGGCCGACGACAAGCTCCGCTGCGCTCCGTACCGTAGGAACTGATGGACGCCGGACCGCTTTCGCACACGCCCTACGACGACGCTCCGAGCCGCGGGGATGGGTCGTGGATGCGGACCGCCGGCGGTGTGCTGCTCGTGCTCGTGGGCGTGGAGCTCTTGCTCGAACGCCTCCTCGATCGTGAGTTCAGTCTCCTGCTGCCCGCGCTCGGCCTCGTGCTGCTCGCGGTGTGGTTCCGCCATGACCGCTTCCCGTTCCTCGTCGCCGGTTCGCTCTCCTTCGGGCTGGGCCTCGGTCTCCTCGTGCAGTCGCTGTTCGGGAACGCCTTCGCGTTCGCCGACGCCGCCGGCCTCGCATGGGGCTTCTGGTTCATCCAACAGGTCAGCGGCCGGCGCATCGCCTGGGCGCGCGTCGGATTCCTGATAACGCTCACTGCGGCCCTCTTCGAGCTGGCAACGACCGTCGGCATCGGACGGGCGCTCGGCGCCACGTTCGGCGGAGCAGCCGCGCCGCTCGCGGTCGTGACTGTCGGGGTCCTACTCGTGTTCCGGCGGCGCTTGACTCCCCAAGTCTTCGTCGTGGGGGTCGTCGTGGCCGCGACTCTCGGCCTGTCCGCCGTTGGCGGCGGCCTGGCACGCGCCCTCGACGGTTTGGGCGACGGATTCGGCCGGCGGAGCACGGTCGTGCTCGACGTCCCTCCCCTCGATGGCCGCACCCTCGTGCTCGAAGGCGGATCGGGTGACGTGACGGTGGAAACCGGGCGGTCGCTGTCGGTGAGAGCCTCGATTCGGAGTAACCACGATCGCCCGCCGGTGAACCTCAGCGATGAGGAGATAGTCGTCGGGGCGCGGCGGGGCAACTGGCGCGAAGGGGGCAGTGTGCGATACCTCGTTGTCCTTCCCGCAGGCGCCGATCTCCGCATTGGGCTGGGTTCAGGTGACGTGAGCGGCGCCGTCGACGGCGGCGTCGTCGACATCACGACCGGCTCAGGCGACGTCGATCTTGCGGTAGCGGGCGATCCCGATGTCGACATCACGACCGGATCGGGCGAGGTCGAGCTGACCGTCGCCGGAGATCCCGACGTCGACGTCACGACCGGATCGGGAGACATCGAGGCGGAGGGCTTCGAGGAAGACGACGTCGACACCGATGAGAAGTGGTTCTACGACGGCGAAGGTGACGGGCTGCTGTCGATCGATACCGGCTCCGGCGACGTCGAGCTCACCAAGGTGCGGCGATGAGCGGCGCTGCCCTCGTCGAGCTGCGGCCGGGTACCGCGGGAGGACGGCTCGCGGTAGGCGTCGCCGAGCTTGCGGGGCTCGATGCGATCCGTCGCTTCCTCGACATCCCCCACCTGCAGCAGGTGCACGCCGCGTTCGAGGCGGTCTGCCGGCAGGTGCTGTCGCGAGCGCGCGAAGTCGTCGTGCCCAGGATCGGATCGGGACAGCTCGTCTACGCCGTGGCGAGCGCGGACGAGGCGGACGCGATCGCCCGAGCGCTCGTCGCCCGGGGCGACCACGCCGACCTACTTCTCCCGGTCAGGGCGGGCGTCGCTACCGGCACGATGCTGATCACCGAGGGCCGCTGTTACGGGCCCGCGGTCGACCTCGCGGTCCGCCGCATGGAGGAGGCTCCGCCCGGAACGGTCGCCTGCGCCAGCGAAGGCTTCACGACACGGACGGAAGCTCCTCTGGGCCAAGGGTGACGTGGCTGATCCGCCGGCGGTTCCAGGTGTAGGCGACGTGCACTCGACCGTCCGCCGCCTGGATGACGGCGGGGTAGGAGAACTCGCCTTCACCATCCTGTAGCACCGGACCATCCGTCCACGTGATGCCGAGGTCGCCGCTGACCCCTACGTTGAGGGGCGTTCGGCCGCTCGTCGTGCGGTTGTAGACCGCCACCGTGCGACCGTCAGCCAGGCGGACGGCGTCGATGCCGCTGTTGTTGTGGGGAACTTCCACGGGTGTGAGGTCGCTCCATGTCCGCCCCCCGTCGGCGGACGTCGCGCGAGCGAGCCGGCCGAGGCCCCTCGTCCGGCAGAGGATCGCGAGGTAGTCGCCGTCCGCGATGACGGCGGGTTGGATCGCGCCATGGAGGTGGCCCGGCACGTTGATGGGCCCGTGCTTCGACCAGGTGCGTCCACCATCGGCGGTGCGCTCGATCCAGCAGCCCCACGCTCGGTAGCTCTCGACGCTCGACCCACAGATGAGGGAATCGTCGAGCTCGACGGGCTTGTTCTTAACGGGACCGAGGATCCCCGCCGGCAGCAACTCGGGCTCTGACCAGCTCGCTCCGGCATCACCGGAGCGGCGGAGGAATCCCGACCAGGTCTGGGGGTGTGAGCCCACCTTGTAGAACAGCAGCAACTCCCCATCGCGCGTCAGGTGGAGTACCGGGTTCCAGCACGGCACGCCTTCGACGTCGGCCACCACCCGCGGCTCCGACCATCCGCCTCCGCGGCGGGTCGACAGCCAGATGGCGACGTCGGGATCACCCTCGCGGGCGCCACCGAACCACGCTGCGGCTAGTCCCTCGGAGCCGAGTTCGACAATCGTGGCCGCGTGACACGACCGAGAAGGAGCGGCGTCGAAGATGAACTCGTGTTCCACCTGAACCGTGGCTCAGCCGCCGCCCTTGGGGTCCTCGAAGTCCTCGCAGGAGTACGCCGCCGAGTCCGCACAGCGGTTACCCCCGGGACGATCGGACGCCCCGGGTCGGATGAAGAACACTACGAGCGCGGCCACCGCAACGACGACCAGCACGGCGATGACAACGAGTATCCGGCGCGAGGTGGCGACCTCGGCCAGTGTCATGTCTCGAAGATCGCGGGTTTCCTCTGCCACCGGCTCGATCGTAGCGGCGACCTGCTATCCGCCTGCAGTCGGCGGCGGGGGACGAAGCTCCTCGGTGGGCTCACGCGAGGTCGAGGGAGCGTAAGCGGGCGTAGGGTCTGGCATGGTGCTGGCCTGCTCGGCGGGCGGCGCCGCGCCCTCCTCCTCGACGGCCGGCTGTTCCTCGGCGACCGCCCGCTGTTCCTCGGCGACGAGGTCGAGCCGGTATGACTCTTCCGCCTGCTCGCGCTCCCGCCTCGCCTGCTGGGCGGCGGCGCGGACGCGGGGCGCTTCGGCCTCGACTCTGTGCAGGGCGCGCTCCCACTGGGCGCGCATGGGCTGGATGCCGGCGCCGCCGATGGCGACGATCGCCGAGCCGGCGACAACGGCGAGCAGTGCATAGAAGAGGCCGAGCACGATCGCGGGCGCGATCTCGAGCTGGTCGAGGGCCGCGAAGACGCCGATCGCCACGACGGTGACCGCCGCTGCAGTGGCGAGGGCCCCGCCATAGCTGACCGCGGCTAGAGCCGAACCGACGACGTCTCGGACCGCGGCTCCGATCGAAGCAGCCACGACGATGATCACGATGGCGAGGAACACCTTGGGCAGATACGCCACGATCGAGGCCAGCAGTTCGCTCACCGGGTTCTCACCGAAGACACCGAACGCGAACTGGAAGGTGAACAACAGCAGGCCGTACAGCACAATTCGTCCGAGCAGCTGGGTCGCGTCTACACGGGAGTTGGCAAGCGCGCGGCCGATGCCGCCCCGCTCGACGGCCCGGTCGAAGCCGGTGCGGCGCAACACTCGAACCGTGCCGGCCGAGGCGAGGGCGGCTAATGCGCCACCGGCTACGAGGATGAGTCCGAACACGAAGACCAGGGGAGCGACGCCTGCGACTGTGTCCCAGGCTTCCTGCAGACCCTGATCGAAGCTGACCGCGCCAACCACCGTTCGCATGCAACGACCACTACCCGTGGTAAGCGGCTACGAATCAGCGGTCCTCAGTACTTTTTGGCTCCACTGTGTAGTTTCTCGGTATGGATTGACATGAAATATCACTAAAGGTAGTCTCGGGCCATGAGTGCACGAGTGCTTTCGAGCGATCAAGCAAGGACGTCAGCCACCCGGTTGCTCACCACCGTCAACGGTGGTCTGTTCGAACAGGTGCAGCAGCTCAAGAACGAAGGAGACCTGCTGGCGAATCCCGAGGTGTGGGACGGCAATCTCGCCCGCCAGTTCCGCGACGGGATCTGGCCCGAGGCGCGCGCCTCGCTCGACCGCACACTGGAGTCGCTGCGCGAGCTGCAGCGGCGGGTAGCGGCCATTACCGCGGAGATCATGTCCGCGGGTGGCAACTGACTGAACCCGTGGGGATCGCTGCCTGGGAGGCCGACGCCACCCGCGCCGCGGCCGAGCTCCGACATACCGCGGACCTCCTCGAAGACCACGCGGCGCGGCGCGTCCGCCTGGCCACCCGGTGGCTGCCGGTCTGGTCCGGCCGGCACCGCGAGCACTTCGACGCCGAACTCCACGCCGCCACGGCCTCGACCAGAGAGCTTGCCGACGCTCTCCGCTTCGCCGCCCTCCGCATCGAGTCGAACTTGAGGCAATAACGAACGGATTCCGTTCGTTATTGCCTCAAGTTCGGCG
>CAZWDB010000010.1:0-3980 GCA_964632885.1 uncultured Acidimicrobiales bacterium
TCGTCGTCCGGCCGACCAGCGAGACCATCATCAACAGCTACTTCGCCAAGTGGGTGCAGTCCTACCGAGACCTCCCGCTGCTGTTGAACCAGTGGGCCAACGTGGTGCGATGGGAGCTGCGGCCCCGCCTGTTCCTGCGCACCACCGAGTTCCTCTGGCAGGAGGGACACACCGCCCACGCCACCCACGACGACGCCCACGCCTACGCCATCCGCATCCTCCGCGAGGTGTACGAGGACGTGATGGTGAACGTGCTGGCGGTTCCCGTGTGGGCGGGCCGGAAGACGGACGCGGAGAAGTTCGCGGGCGCCGACGTCTCATGGACCTGTGAGGGCGTCATGCGCGACGGCAAAGCGCTCCAGATGGCGACGAGCCACGAGCTCGGCCAGAAGTTCGCCAAAGTGTTCGGAACCCAGTACCTCAGTGACGACGGCACTCAGGAGTTCGTATGGCAGACGTCGTGGGGCGCATCGACAAGGCTCGTCGGCGCCGTGATCATGGCCCATGGCGACGATGCCGGTCTGCGGGTGCCGCCCCGCGTCGCGCCTACCCAGGTCGTCGTGGTGCTCGTCAGAGGCGAGGAGGGCGCCGGGGAGGCCGCGGCCCGGTTGACGTCCGACCTGGCGGCGGCGGGTGCCCGGGTGAAGCTCGACGATCGGGTGACGACGTCGTTTGGCCGGCGCGCCGTCGAATGGGAGCTCAAGGGCGTGCCGGTCCGCATCGAGGTCGGGCCGCGTGACCTCGCCGAAGGTACTGCCACCCTCGTCCGGCGCGACACGGGGGAGAAGCGCGCCGTGCCGGTCGGCGCCGTTGTGCAGGAGTCGATGGACGCTCTCGACGAGCTCCACCACGTCTACCTGCAGGAGGCGACGACGCGGCGCGACGAACGTACGGTCGACGTGAAGAGCGTCGACGAGGCCCGTGAGGCGGCCAAGTCCGGCCTGGCCAGGCTCCCGTGGGCGACCCTGGGCCTCGAAGGGGAGACGGCGCTAAATGCCGACGGGGTCACCGTCCGTTGCCTTCGAGCCGCTGACGGTGGCCTCGCGCTCGATCCCGGCGCTCCTGACACCGTCGCAGTCGTCGGCCGCGCCTACTGACCGCCGAACTTGAGGCAATAACGATCGGAAACCGATCGTTATTGCCTCAAGTTCGGGCGGTGGGCGGTACCGCTAAGTTGTTGGGACACTGTTCGGCTGTGTGGCGACTTGAGAGGAGGCGAAATGAGCGTCGTGGATGCGGTCCGGGAGCTCGTCGCGCCCATTCTCGACGACAACGGCCTCGAGCTCGTCGATGTGGAGGCCAACCGTGGCCTCGTCCGCATTTACATCGATAAGCCTGGCGGAATCGACCTCGAGGTCATCACAGAAGCCACCGAGAGCATCTCTCGCGCCCTCGACGACCACGACCCTGTCCCCGGCAGCTACACCCTCGAGGTGTCCAGCCCCGGTCTGGAGCGCCCACTCAAGACGCCGGAGCACTTCCAGCGCTTCGTCGGCTCCGACGTTTCGGTTCGCACGCGCGGCACCGCAGGCAACGACGGGCGGCGCTTCAAGGGCTTGCTCGCTCTGGCGGATGAGACGGGCATCGCGATCGAGACCGACGATGGCGTGACCGAGCGGCTGGCCTACGGCGACATCGACCGTGCCCGTACCGTGTTCGACTGGGGTCCCGCGCCGAAGCCAGGGAAGGCCCCGAAGAAGCCCAAGAAGAAGAGGACGCCGACGCCATGACCAAGCAGAACTTCGAGTTCCTGGAGGCGATCCAGCTTCTCGCGCAGGAAAAGGGCCTCCCCGTCGACACGCTGCTCGATGCGATCGCCAATTCCCTCGTCGCGGCTTACAAGCGGCTGCCCGACGCCGCTGAAGAGGCGGTCGTCACGGTCGACCCCACCTCCGGCGAGATCAGGGTGTATGCCCAGGAACTCGACGAGGACGGCAACGTCATCCGCGAGTGGGACGACACGCCCGACGACTTCAACCGGGTCGCCTTCCAGACGGCGAAGCAGGTGATCCTGCAGCGCATACGGGAAGCGGAGAGGGATCGGAAGTACGAGGAGTACGCCGGCCGCGAGGGTGACATCGTCACGGGCATCGTGCAACAGACCGACAACCGCTACACGCTGCTCGACCTGGGCAGCGTCGAGGCACTGATGCCCCAGGCCGAGCAGGTGCCGCATGAGCGGTACGAGCACAGCAGCCGGGTGAAGGCCTACATCGTCGAGGTGCGGAAGAATCCCAAGGGTCCACAGATCGTCGTGAGCCGCACCCACCCCGGGTTGATCAAGCGACTCTTCGAGCTCGAGGTGCCCGAAATCGGCGGCGGGGTCGTCGAGATCAAGGCGGCAGCCCGCGAGCCGGGGCACCGCACCAAGATCGCCGTCTGGTCGAACGACGCCAACGTCGACCCTGTGGGGGCCTGCGTCGGTGCGCGGGGCGGCCGCGTCCGAATGGTCACCAACGAACTCCGGGGCGAGAAGGTCGACATCGTCTCGTTCTCCGAGGATCCCGTCGAGTTCGTGGCGCGCGCCCTTCAACCGGCCAAGGTCAAGGAGGTCCGGCTCGACGACGAGACCGGCACCGCGACCGTGATCGTCCCCGACTACCAACTGAGTCTGGCCATCGGGAAGGAAGGTCAGAACGCGCGCCTCGCGGCGCGGCTGACGGGGTGGCGCATCGACATCAAGAGCGAAACCCAACTCGCCGAGGAGGAGGCCTACGCCAGCCAGGACTGGGCCGAGGGCGAGTGGGTAACCGACGAGGAGTCGGGTGAGCTGGTCTGGCGACCGGCCGAAGGCGGTGAAGCCATCTCGGCCGAGCAGTGGTCGACCCAGGCGGAGGCCGAGACCGACGCCGACACGGACGCTGCCGACACGGACGCCGAGCCCGCCACCGAGCCCGCCACCGGCACCGAAGCTGAACCCGAGGCCGGCACCGAGCCCGCGGCCAGCGCCGATGTGTCCGAGAACGGTGCCACCGAGGACTCCGCCGAGGTTGGGGCCGAGGCCGAGGCCGAGGCTGGGGCCGGGGCCGCGGACGCCGATAGGGAACCGCAGAAGGAGCCCGGCGCATAGCCCCACAGCGAACCTGTGTCGGTTGCCGCCGAACGGCACCGGTGGACCAGTTGGTGCGCGTGGTGTGCTCCTCCGATGGCGAGTTGGCCATCGGCCGGAACAACCCGGGACGGGGCGCATGGCTGTGCGAAATCCCTGGCCCTTGTCTCGATCTCGCCCTCCGGAGAAAGGCCCTCGAGCGGGCGCTGCGAGCGGCGTTCGCCCCCGGTGCGATCGAGCGACTTCGTGCCAATGCGCCAAAACGTGGGAGGATTGAAGGTCGCGACGTCATACTGAACGACGAGACCTGACCGACGAAGCCGACTGAACGACGATACGGAGAGAGGACAGAGCCAGCCCTTGCCCAAGAAAATCCGGGTCTACGAGCTCGCACGCGAACTTGGCCTGAGCAACGCGGAGACACTTGAGCTCTGTGAACGCCTTGGGATCGGCGTCAAGAGCCACTCCTCGAGCGTCGAGGAGGCGCAGGCTGATCGCGTCCGGAGGCGGGCCGACCAGGAGGGTTTGCGGCGAGAAGTCACGCCCGAGCCCGAGGCGCCGAAGCCGGCGCAGAAGGCTTCCAAGGCACCTCAGTCGTCGACAGCAACCGAGCCGGCCACCGACCGGAGTGGGCGCGCTCCCGAACCTGCTTCCCGCCCGGCGGAAGCACCCGCACCCGCGGCCGCCGAAGCGCCCGACGTGGCTCCGGCCGCAGCCCACGAACCCGCCGCCGCGGAGCGCTCGACCGAACCTCCTCCCGTCGACCGCCCCAGCGAACGCCGTCCCGGGCTCATCACGAGCCGTCCCGCCAGCGAGGTCGAGCCCCGTCAGGCACCTGAGCGTCAGGCGCCCGAGCGCCCCGAACGTCAGGCCCCCGAACGTCAGGCCCCCGAACGTCAGGCCCCGGAACGTCAGGCCTCGGAACGTCAGG
>CAZWDB010000010.1:4080-7063 GCA_964632885.1 uncultured Acidimicrobiales bacterium
CGGAACGTCAGGCCTCGGAACGTCAGGGGGATCGGCCTCAGTCCGCGCCGCGCCCTGCCGCGCCCGCCGCGCGCACTGACCGCCGTCCGGAGCCACCGTCGCGGCCGCCGCCCCAGGCGCCCCGTCAGCCGGCCACGCCGCCCCCGTCCACTTCCATGCCCAAGCCCCCCAAGTCGGCATCGGGCAAGCCCATCCCGCCCCCGCCGGGACCCCCGAAGTCGGGTTCGGGCAAGCCGATTCCGCCGCCCCCCGGAATGGGTGGTCGGCCCATGCCGCCGCCCCGTCCCGCCGGTGGTCGCCCCGCGTCGCGCCCGGGCGGACCCAGTGGCGGTAGCCGCTTCGGTGGCGGTGGCGGCGGAGGAGGAGGCGGCGGCGGCGGTGGATTCGGTGGCGGACGCACCGGCACCGCGCCTCCGCCCCGACCGCCCGCAGGCGGTCGCGGCCCCGGCCCGGGTGGACGCCGCCGCCGCCGCACCCGGCGCCGCCGCACCTATGAAGAGCTCGAGGCTCAGGAGCTAACCCGCTACACCCCCTCCGACGCGCCCGTTCCCAGCGGCGAAGTCATCGTTGAGCGGGGCGCAACCGCCCAGGAGCTGGGACCCAAGCTGAACCGCTCGGCTGCCGATGTCGTGCGCTTCCTGCTCGAGCACGGCGAGATGGTCACCGCGACGATGACCCTTACTGATGAGCAGATCGAGCTCTTCGCCCTCGAGCTGGGCGCAGAGCTGAAGCTCGTCAACCCGGGCGAGGAACAGGAAGCCGAACTCGCGGTCCGGTACTTCGGAGCCGAGGAGGAGGACAGCGACGAAGACCTCCGCACCCGGCCTCCGGTTATCACCGTCATGGGCCATGTCGACCATGGCAAGACCCTGCTTCTCGACCGTATCCGGGAGACCAACGTCGTAGAGGACGAGGCGGGTGGCATCACCCAGCACATCGGCGCCTACCAGGTGGAACGCGAGGGCCGGCTCGTTACCTTCATCGACACGCCCGGCCACGAGGCCTTCACCGCCATGAGGGCCCGGGGTGCCGACGTGACCGACGTCGCCGTGCTCGTTGTCGCGGCCGACGACGGTGTGATGCCCCAGACCGTAGAGGCGATCAACCACGCCAAGGCGGCCGACGTGCCGATCGTCGTGGCGATCAACAAGATCGACCGCGAGAGCGCCGACGTCAACCGGCTGAAACAGCAGCTCTCCGAACATGATCTTGTGCCCGAGGACTGGGGCGGCGAGACCATCACGGTCGAGGTATCCGCCTTGCAGAGCCTCGGTATCGACGACCTGATCGAGCAGCTTCTGGTGGTCGCCGAGATCGAGGAGCTCGTCGCGAATCCGGAGGGCCGGCCGCGGGGCGTCGTCCTCGAGGCGAACCTCGATGTGGGCCGCGGTCCGGTCGCGACGGTGATCGTGCAGAACGGCACCCTCCGCGTGGGCGACTCGGTGGTAGCCGGAAGTGCGTGGGGCCGAGTCCGCGCGTTGGTCGACTACACCGGCGACAACGTGAAGGAAGCGTTGCCGTCGACGCCCGTGCAGGTGCTCGGCCTCTCCGAGGTTCCTGAGGCCGGTGATGAGTTCCATGTCGTAACCGACGACAAGACGGCCCGCACCATCGCCGAGACGCGCGAGCAGCGCAGCCGCCGCCTCACGCTTCCCACCGCCTCCGGCGCGGGTGGCGCCAAGCTCGAAGACATCTTCGATCAGATCCAGGCGGGCGAAGTCGCCACGCTCAACCTGATCCTCAAGGCCGATGTGCAGGGTTCGCTCGAGGCGCTCACGGAGTCGCTGCGCAAGCTCGAGCGCGAAGACGTCAACCTCGCATTCGTACACCGCGCCGTGGGCGGGATCAGTGAGAACGACGTGCAGCTGGCAAGTGCCTCGGGGGCCACCATCATCGGCTTCAACGTCAGGCCAGACCGGAAGGCACGCGAGGCCGCCGAGCAGCAGGACGTCGAGATCCGCACCTACGAGATCATCTACCAGATCCTCGAGGACATGGAAGCGGCCATGGTGGGCATGCTCAAGCCCGAGTACGAGGAAGTCGTCACGGGCGAGGCCGAAGTGCGCCGGATCTACCGCGTGCCGCGGGTCGGCAACGTAGCGGGGTGCTATGTCCTCAACGGCAGCATCACCCGCGGGTCCAAGGTCCGGTTCCTCCGTCAGGGCACCGTCATCTGGAAAGGCGTCATCTCCTCCCTCAAGCGGGAGAAGGACGACGTTCGAGAGGTCCAGGCCGGCTTTGAGTGTGGCATCGGCCTCTCCGACTTCCAGGACCTCAAGGAGGACGACATCATCGAACCCTACGAAGATCGGGAGATCCCGCGCACGTAGTTGCGATTCGCTTCGAGCTTCGCCTCCTCGGGGCCAGCTCGCTCAAGGAGAAGCGAACCATGATTACTCCGATCCTCGACGGAGCCCGTCACCGCTACCGGGTGGCCGCGGCCGAGGTCGACCACCAGGACAAGTGGCAGAGGGCCGCGCTCGGCTTTGCGGTCGTCGCCAGCTCTCCCGCGCACGCGGAGGCGGTGGGCGATTCGGTGGAGCGGTTCGTGTGGTCGTTCCCCGAGATCGAGGTATTCGATGCCGTCTGGACATGGATGGAGCACTGAGATGGCAGGCCGCGGGCGGTATCCCCGCACCGCACGTGTCAATCAGGTCGTGCAGGAGGTGCTCGCCGACGCACTCGAGCGGGCCGCCGTCGACGACGAACGCCTGCTGCTCGTGACGATCACAGGCGTCGAGACCGATGGCGACCTGCGACGCGCCAAGGTCTTCTATGCGGCGCGGAACGAGGAGTCACCCGAGGCGCTCGAGCAGCATCGGGTCCGGCTGCAGCGGGCGATCGCCCGGGAGACGCGTCTGCGGCACACTCCTCAACTTTCCTTTTTGCCCGATCCTGCGCTAGCCAGTGGGTGGCGCGTGGAGAAGATCCTGAAGGATTTGTCGGAACGCGACGACACAACGACTACGGAACTGGCCGATAC
>CAZWDB010000010.1:7163-62401 GCA_964632885.1 uncultured Acidimicrobiales bacterium
TCCTGAAGGATTTGTCGGAACGCGACGACACAACGACTACGGAACTGGCCGATACGGAACTGGCCGATACGGAACTGGCCAATAGAGACCGGGATGGTGACGACGATGGCTCATGACGCCTTGCGACGGGCCGCCGAGGTAATCCGCGCCGCCCCGTCCGTGGCCCTCGCGTGCCACGTGACCCCCGACGGCGACGCCCTCGGTTCGATGCTCGCCCTCCACCTTCTCTGCCGGAACGCTGGGAAGCCGTCGACGGCGTCGTGGGCGGAACCTTTCGTCGTTGCGCCGCACTACTCCTTCCTCCCCGGACTCGATCTGGCGACCAAGCCGGACGACTTCCCCGAGGCTCCTGACGTGATGGTCACCTTCGACTGTGGCTCCCTCTCCCGCCTCGGCGGGCTGGCGGAGGCGGCTCGCCGCGCAGGCGAGCTGATCGTGCTCGACCACCACGCGAGCAACGAATATTTCGGCTCGATCAACGTCGTGGATCCCGATGCGGCCTCGACGACGGTCATCGTGCGCCGGCTGGCCGCCGAGCTGGGCTGGCCCCTCACCCGTGATCCGGCGATGTGTATCTACACCGGCCTGGTCACCGACACCGGCCGGTTCCAGTACTCCAACACGACGCCCGAGGTATTCGGCTTGGCCCAGGAGCTGGCATCCTTCGACCTCCCGATCGCGGCGATCACCCGCCAGCTGTTCGAGGAGCACCGGTTCTCCTACCTCCAGCTGGTGGCGGCCTGTCTGGCGCGTGCCGAGCTCGATCGCGAGCTCGAGTTCGTCGCGACGTGGGTAACCCTCGCCGACCTCGAGGACTACGGCGTGGAGTTCGAAGAGACCGAAGGGCTCATCGACCTCGTGCGCCGGTCGGCCGAAGCCGAGGTGTCGTGCGTGCTGAAGGAGAGCCCGGAGGGGATTCGGGTCTCCCTGCGATCGGTGTCCCACTTCGACGTAGGCGCGCTGGCGACCGAGTTGGGTGGTGGCGGCCATCGCTTCGCCGCGGGGTTCACCTCGAGTGGCACCGTGGCCGAGGTCCTCGGCACCGTGCGGGACGCGGTCGCACGCGCGGGTGACGACAGGTAATAGTCCTTGGCGCCGGTCGACGCAGCGCAGGTCGACGGATTGCTGGTCGTCGACAAGGAGGCGGGATGGACAAGCCATGACGTCGTGGCCCGATGCCGCAAGACCTTCGCGCAGCGACGCATCGGCCATGCCGGCACCCTCGATCCTGATGCGACCGGTGTGCTTCTGGTCGGACTGGGCCGGGCCACCCGCATCCTGAGGTTTCTCACCGACCTCCCGAAGACCTACGTCGGAGACGTGGTGCTCGGCTCGGCCACTACGACGCTGGACAGCTCGGGTGAGGTGGTGGGGAGGTGGGACATGGCGGGCGTGAACCTCGAGGCGGTACGGGCCGCGGCCCAAGGCTTCATCGGTCCGATCGACCAGATTCCACCGATGGTCTCCGCCGTTCAGGTCGGCGGACGTCGCCTCCATGAGCTGGCGCGTGAGGGCGTAGAGGTCGAGCGCGAGCCGCGGCGCGTGACCGTGCATCGCCTCGATGTCGCTCCGACCGCCCAGCCCGACGTGTACCGGATGACGGTCACCTGCTCATCAGGCACCTACATCCGGGTTCTCGCTGCCGACCTGGGCGCGGCGCTCGGCGGGGGAGCGCACCTGCGAGGGCTGCGCCGTCTCGCCATCGGTTCCTTCGACGCGGAAGCGGCGGTTGCTGTCGAGCAGGCGGGCCCAAGCCACGTGCTGAGCCCCGCCGAGGCACTGCGCGACTACGACACCGTCACTGTCGGCTCGGACGGGGCGCAGGCCGTATCCCACGGCAAGGTCCTCGACGCCACCCAGCCTGGATGGGCAGGCGCCGGCCCGTGGCGGGTCGTCAACGACGCCGGCGACCTCCTGGCGGTGTACCAGCGCCATCGCGAGGGCACCGTGAAGCCAGCCGTCGTGATCCCCGCCCCGACCGCCTAGAACCCTCGTTCTGGCCGCGAGATCCCGCCGGATCCGGCGGGATCTCGCGGCCAGAACGGGCGGCGGCCAGCGCTGCGGGTGGCGGGCCCCATTAGTCTGCTGCCGCGTGGACGTCGTCACTGACATCGCGGCCTGCCCGCGCCCGGGGACCGGCAGCATCGTCACGATCGGCGTCTACGACGGCGTCCACCTCGGTCACCGTGCGCTCCTCGGGCGTGTCAATGCGATGGCGTCCGACCTGGGGGCGATCTCGGCCGTCGTCACCTTCGACCCTCATCCGGCGGTCGTCGTGAGGCCCGAGTCGGCGCCCCGGCTCTTGACCGACCTCGACCAGCGGCTCGAGCTCCTCGAGGCGGCGGGTGTCGACGTGACCCTCGTCATCCGCTTCGACGAAGCCCGGTCGCAGGAGTCGGCCGAGGACTTCGTGCATGAGGTGCTGGCCGACTGTCTGCGCACGCGCGCTGTCGTGGTCGGACACGACTTCCACTTCGGCCACGGCCGGCGCGGCAACGTACCCCTGCTGCAGGGCATGGGTGCCGAGTTGGGATTCGACGTGCTCGGCGTGACCCTCGTCCCAGATCCCACCCACGGAGAGGTTGTCTCATCCACACGTATCCGAGACCTGCTCACCGCCGGCGCGGTAGGCGCCGCGGCCGAACTCCTGGGCCGTCCGCACGAGGTGCGGGGCGTGGTCGAGAAGGGCGACGAACGCGGGCGTGACCTGGGCTTCCCGACCGCCAACGTCGCAGTGCCACCCGCGATATTGATGCCGGCCGACGGCGTGTACGCCGGCTGGTACGAGCGCCCCGATGGCAGCGTGGTTCCCGCCGCCATCAACCTGGGCCGCCGCCCGACCTTCTACGAGAACGCGGCCGAGTCGCTCCTGGAGGCCTATCTGCTCGACTTCGCGGGTGACCTCTACGGCGAAGCCGCGCGCGTCCGGTTCGTCGAACGTCTGCGGGACGAAGTGCGCTTCGACTCCGTTGAGGCGCTGGTCGAACAAATGCAGGCCGATGTGGCCGCAGTGCGCCGCAACCTCCGCGCCTAGGCGCGCGCGACCGTCAGGCTTCGTCGGGATCCAGGCGCGTCTGGCGCCGTTGCTTGATCTTGGCCCGATGCTGTTTGTCCTTGAGCCGGCGTTCATTTGAGGACTTCGTCGGTCCGGTTGGCACCCGCTGGGGTCGAATCTTCAACGCATCCGCGAGCTTGGACCGCAACCGGTCGGCGGCCACTTCCCGATTGCGCGCCTGGGAACGCTGTTCAGACGCGGACGCCTGGACAACCGGCCCCACATGCTCGAGGAGCCGGGCGCGCTGTCGGGGGCCCAACGCAGCTGAATTGGCGATATCGAACAACACCTCGACCTTCGTGTTCGAGGTGTTGGCGTGCTGGCCACCCGGTCCTCCGCTGGTGGTGAAGCGCCACTCCAGCTCGGAGAAGGGGATCGTGCACGTGCGAGTAACCCTGAGAACGTCGCCGGCCACTCCACCACGGTACTGCCGCAGGCGGTAGGGTCGAAGCGCGCACGACACCGCGTCGCGTGGCCCAGGCCTATGACTGCCGTCGACGTCCTCGACCTCCATCGCCAGTACTCCCGCACACGCGAACCGCGTATCAGGGAGGAGCTCGTGCGAGCCCATGCCGGTCTCGCGCGGAGCGTCGCGCTCGGGTTCATGAACCGCGGCGAGCCCTACGACGACCTGTTCCAGGTCGCCCAGATCGGCCTGCTGAAGGCCATCGAGCGATTCGATCCGGAGAAGGGCTATCAGTTCTCGACGTATGCGAACGCCACCATGGCAGGAGAACTGAAGCGCTACTTCCGCGACCGGGCATGGGCACTACGCACGCCCCGTGCGGTGCAAGAGCTCTACCTCAAGGTGAAGGATGCCGCCGACCAACTCGCCCAGCACCTGGCGCGGTCACCGTCGCTGGCAGAGGTGGCCGAGTACACGAATTCCACGGAGGAGCAGGTGATCGAGGCTATGGAGGCGGGCGCCAACCTGCGCACCCTCTCCCTCGACGCCACGCCTGATGACGATCCCGGCCTGCAGGTGCAGGTCGGCACGGACGAGTCGGGATTCGGGCTCATCGAGGAACACTCACTGCTCGCGCCCCTCCTCGCTCGTTTGCCGGCCCGGGAGCGGCGCATCCTCGAGTTGCGGTTCGCGCGAGGGATGACGCAGTCGGAAGTCGCCTCCGAGGTAGGGCTCAGCCAGATGCACGTATCACGGCTTCTCGGGCGAACCCTCGACCAACTCCGGGCATGGGCGAGCGAAGCCGAGGCCGGCACCTAGACGGCAGGGTGCAGGGGACTGGTTGGTCCTGGGGTACGATGGCAGCCGTCTATGCCTGACAAGTCCGCAACCATCGCCGAACACCGGCTCCACGAGTCCGACACCGGCTCGCCCGAGGTTCAGATTGCCCTCCTCACCGAGCGCATCGAACACCTCACCGAGCACTTGCGCGTGCACAAGCACGACCATCACACGCGGCGGGGCTTGATGAAGCTGATCGGAAAGCGGCGGCGCCTCATGGCTTACCTCCGCAACAACGACATCGAACGACTGCGGCAGATCAGGACGAGCCTCGGGATCCGAGGACGCGACTAGACGCACTTCAGAGCCGCCGGAGGCGGCTCTTTGTACATGCAGGAGGTGGTGACGGCGGCGTCAGGAGTCAGCTGCCAGTTGTGGACCACCGGGGATGGCCTCCGGTGACCTTCAACTGGGAACTGGCCCCGCCGCCGCCTCATCTCCGCCAACAGAAATGAGGACCACAATGGCGGACGCCATTCGCGTGTCGGGCCCGATCACGGGTACCGACAAGAGCCTGTCGTTTGAGACAGGCAAACTTGCACCGCAATCCCAAGGTGCAGTCACCGTCCGGATTGGTGACACGGTCGTGCTCGTAACGGCCAACGGCGATACCTCGGTCAGGGAGGGCATCGACTTCTTCCCGCTGACCGTCGACATCGAAGAGCGGCGCTATGCCGCGGGGATGATTCCCGGATCGGTGTTCCGGCGGGAGGGCAGGCCCTCCGACGAGGCGATCCTGACCTGCCGGCTGATCGACCGGCCGCTGCGGCCTTCCTTCGCGGACGGCTATCGCAACGAGACCCAGGTGATCGGCACCGTGCTCGGTGCCGACATGGAAAATCCGCATGACGTGGCGGCCATAAACGGCGCTTCGGCTGCGCTGATGCTCTCCGGTATGCCCTTCGACGGACCCATCGGAGCGGTTCGCCTCGCCTTCTCACAGGATGGCAAGTGGATCCCGCATCCCACCTTTCAGGACGGCGACGCCTCCACCTTCGAGATCGTCGTCGCAGGACGGCAGGTCGGCGACGACATCGCCATCATGATGGTCGAAGCCGGTGGCACCGAGGACTCGTGGAGTTACTACGAGGCCGGCGCGCCGAAGGTGACCGAAGAGGTCATCGTCGACGGGCTCGATGCCGCCAAGACATGGATCCGCGAGTCGATCGAGCTGCAGCAGGAGCTGGTAGCCAAGGCCGGTACGAGGCCACCGCTCCCCTTCGAGCCTCGGCTCGACTACCAGGACGACGTATGGCAACGAGTCGTCGAGGTGGGAACCGCCTCGATCAAGGAGACCATCAGCATCGTCGACAAGACGACCCGTAACCAGGCAGTCGACACGGCGATCGCCGATGTCGTCACCCAACTGAGCGGCGAGTTCGAGGGGCGCGAGAAGGAGATCAAGGCGGCGGCGCGCTCGCTGAACAAGAAGCTGGTGCGTGAGCGCATCGCGAAGGAGAAGAAGCGCATCGACGGTCGCGGGCCCACCGACCTGAGGGCGTTGTCGGCGGAGGTCGGCGTGCTGCCCACCGCCCATGGCTCGGCGCTGTTCCAGCGGGGAGAGACGCAGGTTCTCAACGTCACGACGCTCGGCATGCCCCGGATGGCGATGGACATCCTGTTGCGCGACAGCCTCAACATCGATGAGCGGAAGCGCTACATGCACCACTACAACATGCCGCCGTTCTCGAATGGCGAGACCGGACGGGTGGGTGGCACGAAGCGCCGCGAGGTCGGCCACGGCCTCCTGGCGGAACGCGCCGTCCTGCCGGTCGTTCCGAGCGAGGACACCTTCCCCTATGCGCTCCGTCTCGTGTCGGAGGTGCTGAGCTCGAACGGCTCGACCTCGATGGCATCGGTCTGCGGGTCCAGCCTCTCGCTCATGGACGCCGGTGTGCCGCTCAAGGCGGCGGTGGCGGGAATCGCCATGGGTCTCGTGTACGAGGACGGCGAGTACCTCACCCTCACCGACATCCTCGGTGCCGAGGATGCTTTCGGTGACATGGATTTCAAGGTTGCCGGAACGGCCGACTGCGTCACCGCGCTCCAGCTCGACACCAAGATCGACGGCCTTCCCTCCGAGGTGCTGGGCCGCGCGCTCCAGCAGGCGAAGGAGGCCCGACTAGCGATCCTCGACGTGATGAACGCCGCACTGGCGACACCGCGTCCGGAGGTGGGTCCTACGGCGCCGAAGATCGTGAGCCTCGAGGTCCCGATCGACAAGGTGGGCGAGATCATCGGGCCGAAGGGCAAGGTCATCAACGCGATGACCCAGGAGACGGGCGCGGACATCAACGTCGACGACGACGGCGTCGTCGGCACGGTCACCATCGGGTCGACAAACGGCGCGGCTGTCGAGGAGGCCCGCCGTCGTATCGAGCTGATCCTCGACCCGCCCAAGGCCGAAGTGGGCGCCACCTACAAGGGCAAGGTCGTCAACATCACCAAGTTCGGCGCGTTCGTGAACATCCTCCCGGGCAGGGACGGCCTCGTTCACATCTCGAAGCTGGGTGGCGGACGTCGGATCGAGAAGGTCGAGGATGTCCTCGACCTCGGCGACGAGCTCGAAGTTCGCGTCGACGATGTCGACCCGCAGGGCAAGATCTCTCTGTCACTGGTCGGTGACGCCACCCCGGACAACGGGGCGGCGGAAGCGCCTGCCCGCGATCGTGAGACCCGGGGCGGAGGCGACGCCGGCGAACGGAAGGCAGCCGACGAAGTCTCCTTCGAGGAGTTCTTCGACAAGGAGATCGGCGACGAGCTCGGCACGCTGGGATCGGGCACCAGCGGCGGCTCCGGCGAAGGTGGCCCGCGGCGTTCGGGCCGGCGTCGCCGGCGCTGAGTCGGACCGCGCAGAGATGGTCGACCCCATGCGCGTAGGCGTGTTCGGCGCCGGAGGGCGCATGGGGTCAACCGTGTGCGCCGCCGTTGCGGGCGATCCTGACCTCGAGTTGGTGGCCGCGGTCGATCCCTACCGAGCGGGCATCGATCTCCGACAGGCCACCGGTCTCGACACAACACTACAGATCAGCCCTGGACCCGAGGCTCTCCTCGACGCGCGAGCGGAGGTGGCGGTCGACTTCACCGTGCTCGACGAAGCGCGCCGGAACCTCGAGTGGTGCGCTGACCACGGCGTCCATGCGGTTGTGGGCACGACCGGCTTCGACTCCGGCGACTTCGGCCGCCTCGAGTCGATCTTCACTCGTAGCAACTGCCTGGTCGCGCCGAACTTCGCGATCGGTGCCGTTCTCATGATGAAGTTCGCCGAGATGGCCGCGCCATGGTTCGAGACCGGAGAGATCGTCGAGCTACACCACGACGGCAAGGTCGACGCGCCGTCGGGGACTGCGATGGCCACCGCACAACGCATGCTCGCCGCCTCGGAAGAGTGGGCCGGCGATCCAACGCGGCACGTCGCCGCCGAAGGAGCGCGTGGCGCGAGCGTGGGGCAGATCCATGTCCATGCGGTTCGCCTGCGCGGCCTCATGGCTCACCAGGAGGTGTTGCTCGGAACGACCGGCCAGACCCTTACGATCCGGCATGACTCCATCGACCGGAGCTCATTCATGCCCGGCGTCTTGCTGGCGTGCAAGGAGATTGCCAACTACCCGGGGCTCACCGTCGGCCTCGAAGCGTTCCTCGAAGTCTGACCTCAGGAAGGAGGGTCGGGGCGCTCGTCCCCGAGCTGTTCGAGCTCTTCTTCCAACTCTTCCTCGAGCTCGGACACCGAGTCGAGCTCGCCTCGGCCCTGCCGCTGGTTGCGGAGGATCGACAAGCCGACGACCACGGCGGAGAACGCGATGATCGGCCACCGGTAGCGGGCCAGGAACGACAGGAGCGAGGAGATCGGGCCGGAGAAGGTCTCACCGAAGATCCGGAGCAGCACCATGGAGGCGAAGGTGCCGCCGATGTTGAGCACCAGGAAGATCCAGGCGCGCATCCGCGATGCCCCCGCCATCATGCAGATGAGCGCGTTCGGCAGGATCGCGACCATCGGATAGGCGGCGGCCGCGAACCCGCGCTCCATGGCCCGCACCATGCCGCCACTATCACCCATGCGCCGTTCGAGCCAGCGAACGCCGGCGTCTCCGTACCAGCGGCCGATGAGGTAGAAGAGAGGATCGGTGACGACCTGACGAGTTAGCCCGACGACGAAGTACGGGATGAGTTCGGTGTTCGGCACCACTAGAGCGAGGTACCGCTTACGCGTGTTGAGCGCGATCAGCAGGTACGGATTCCGGTTGGCCAGGTCGGCATAGAAGATGTCGCCGACGTACGCGAGGGCGGTCAGACCAACGATCGGCGTGAGCAACCACCAGAGCTTGCGGCGGCGGTCCATGGCCCGAGACGGTAGTTTGCGCGCCGCGGGCGGTGGCGACGGCGCCGGTACGGTGGTGCGACGTGACGAAGTCCCAGCGGCGCGTGCTCCAGGCGATCGGCGTGCTCATCGCCTTGGCGTCCGTCGCCGTCGGCATTGCCGTCGTAGATGGTGGTTCGAGCGACCAGGTGGCCGTCCGCACGGGCGACGACTCCTTCGATGCCACCGACTCATCGACGGTGACGACTGTCGATCTCGCGCCGGTCACGGCGTCGACGCGCCCACCCGACCGCGAGGCGCCGCCTCCGCCGACGGAACCGCCACCGACGACTGCACCACCAGGAGACATTGTCACCGGTGAGGGCGCGGTGCTTGCCCGGCCCGACCTGTCGACGCCCCGACCGATGGTCTCGGACTGCCGCAGCCTGGCCGAGGACGGCTGGACCGCGAGGTCGTGCGACCGGGTGGCGGCCCGCGGTGCGGACTTGATGTGGCTGATCCAGGAACGCGGCAACCGACTCCGGGCGCTGGTGTTGCGGCCTTCGACCGCTGGTACCTGGGCGGTGATCCTTGCTTCGCCCGACGACACCCCTTGGCAGGCGATCCGCGTCGGGGTGGCTGACGTTTCGGGAGACGAGGCGCCCGAGATCGCCTTCGGATTCAGACGGGCGGATTCGGGGCTTGACATCGACCTGGTCGAAGGTCCGGGGCGCGTCGTCGTCCACGTTGTTGTGACCGATGGGGTGGCGCGCGTGCGACCGGTCCAGCTCGAGACGTGGGAGTCTGTGAGCTCTGATCCGGCCACGTACCATCATTCCGTCATCCGCTTCGACGGCGGCGCCTACCGGAGGATCGAGACGGGACGGGTACCGGCGTCCTCGGTGCCGGACGGCGACCTGTGACCTCATCTAATGCACGTGGGCCTTCTTCGGCGCGTGGGTCGTCGGCGCGTGAACGTCTGCTCGAGTCTGCCTACGTGTGCGTGGCGCGTTACGGGATCGGCAAGACGACGATGGAGGACGTGGCTCGGGAGGCGTCCGTCTCGCGTGCGACCGTCTACCGCATGTTCCCCACCGGTAAGGACCAGATGGTCCGAGAGGTCGTGGCGTGGGAGGCGTCCCGGTTCTTCGGGCGCCTGGCGGCCGCAGTCGACGCTGCGCCCGACGTCACCGCTGTGGTCGAGGAGGCTCTCGTCTTCGCTCACCGCGCCATCGAAGAGCACGATGTGCTCCAGAAGATCCTCCAGACCGAGCCCGAGCGGCTGATCCCGCTCCTCACCGGTCAGAGCGAGGTGCTGGTCGGCTTCATCCGCTCCTTCCTGCTGCCCCGGTTGTCGCCGGACAAGCTCGCCGCCGGCATGTCTGCAGAGGCGGCCGCCGACTACGTCGCCCGGATGGTGCTCTCCTTCATCGGTGCCCAGGGTCAGTGGGACCTCCACGACCGTGGACAGGTCGCCGAGCTGGTGCGTACGGAGTTGCTCGCAGGTGTGCTTCGTCCTTGACGATGAGACAAAAATGCATTAGTGTCTCAATGTCGTGGGGTCTCTCACCGCGCTCGAACGACCAGTCGTCATCGATGACGACGTCCTCGTCAGCGCCGCGCTCGCCTGCATCGAGCGTTGGGGCGTCGCCAAGACGACCCTCGACGATGTCGCCCGCGAAGCCGGCTGCAGCCGGGCGACTGTGTACCGAGTGTTCCCCGGGGGAAGAGACGCGCTGTGCCGGGCGATCGTGGCGACGGAGGTCGCACAAGTGCTGGATGCCGTCGGCGAGCGCATGGCGCGGGCCCACGACCTCTCCGACCTCATCACGGGCGCCATGGCGAGCGCCGGCCGTCTGCTGTCCGGCCATCCCGCTCTCCGGTTCGTCACCGACCACGAGCCCGAGCTCATCCTCCCGCGCCTTGCGTTCGGGGAGATGGACAGGGTGCTCGCCGCCGTCAGCGCGTTTGCGACGCCGTATCTCAGCCGCTTCTTGTCGCCCCAAAGTGCGAGCCGGGCGTCCGAGTGGGTTGCCCGGATCTTCTTCTCCTACGCGCTGAACCCGAGTCGCGAGGTAGACCTCACCGACGAGGCGTCGGTCCGCGCGCTCGTGGAGCGCTTCGTGATTCCGGGCCTGGTTGCCAGCAATTCAGGTCCGGTCGCTAGCAAGGAGGACGACGGCCGCTGAAGTTTCACCGGCCGCTCGCTTCGGCGGGCGCCTGAACAAGATCCCCCAGCGCTGGTTCGGCGTCCCCCCTGCCGAACCGGCCCCCCAGGACGGGCCGCTCTTCCCCCGGGCGGCCCGTCCGCTTTTTAGCGATACCGGAGTTGAATGTTAGGGATGCCTATCACAAAGATGTAGGTGTGCCCAAGATCCTCTCCTACACGCTTGTACGGTCCAGGCTCAGCCGGTCCACGCTCCTCGTGCTCGTGGTGCTCGTGGCCGCCGCCGGCCTCTCGGGCTGCGGCCGCGGCGACGAGTTGGTCATCTACTCGGGTCGCAACGAGAACCTGGTCCGTCCGCTGCTCGAGCAGTTCGCCGACGACACCGGAATCGACATCCGCGTCGTCTACAACGAGACCTCGGCGCTGCTACCGGTCCTTCTCGAAGAAGGTGACCGGACCCGAGCCGACGTCTTCTTCGCCCAGGACGCGGGCGCGCTCGGCAAGCTGGCGATGGAGGGCATGCTGGCGCCCTTGCCTGACGACGTCGTCGATGTTGTCGACGAGCGATTCCGCGATCCCGACGGGAGGTGGGTGGGCATCACCGGCCGCGCCCGGGTGATGGCATACAACACCGACAGGCTGGATGAGGCCGACCTGCCCGACAGCGTGTTCGACCTGATCGAGTCGCAGTGGGAGAACAGGGTCGGCTTTCCACCCACCAACGCTTCTTTCATCGCGTTCGTGTCGGCGTTGCGCGAGCAGTTCGGAGACGCCCGGACGCGTGAGCTTCTCGTAGGACTGGAGAGAAACGGCGCGAAGAAGTACGACAACAACATCCTCACGATCGAAGCTGTCGCCGCGGGCGAGATCGACGTCGGCTTGGTGAACCACTACTACCTCTACAACGCCTTCCGGGAGCGGGGGTCGCTTCCCGTCGAGAACCACTATGGGGGTCAGGGACCGCAGGGGGAGGCAACCTTTGTCAACGTCGCCGGAGCGGGGGTGATCGCCGGAACGGACCAGGAGAAGGCAGCCACGCGGTTCTTGCGCTATCTCCTCGAGGACGACGCCCAGGAGTACTTCCGGGACGAGACCGCCGAGTACCCGATGCGGAAGGGGATCGATCCGATCCCCGAGCTGCCGCGGTTGTCGGATCTGCGCACCATCGACGTGCCACTGACTCAGCTCGGGCGTGACCTCGAGGGCACCGTCGACCTACTGAAGGAAGTGGGCGTCACCTGAGCGCGCGCCTCCGTCCGCTCCGGTCAGAGGGCCGTCCGGTCCCGCTCCTCCTCGCACTGACCGGCGTCGCGGTTTCGGCCGCGATGGTGTTGCCGGTGCTCCACCTGGTCGTACGGGCAGCGGAGTCTGACGACCCCGTCGACCTCGTGGCATCGGCCCGCGTCGCCCATTTCACGTGGGAGACGTTGCGGCTCGGTTTTGCGGTAACCGCCGTGGCCGTCGTGCTGGGAGTCTCGGTGGCGTGGTTGGTAGAGCGCACGGACCTGCCCGGCCGCCGCGTGCTCGGCGTGGCTTCGGTGTTACCGCTCGTGGTTCCGAGCTACATCGGGGCGCTCGCGCTCGTGTCCGCGTTCGGGCCTGCCGGCCTGGCGTTCGACATCCCATGGGTTATCGGGTTCTGGGGCGCCTTCATCGCGCTCACCCTGACGACGTTCCCCTACGTCCTGCTGCCGGCGCGAGCCGCCTTGGCGTTGGCCGATCCCGCGCTCGAGGAGGCCGCACGGATTTTGGGTGACAGCCCGCGTACGGTGTTTCGTCGGGTCGTGTTGCCGCAGCTCCGTCCGGCCGTGGCTGCCGGCGGGCTCCTGGTCTTCCTCTACGTATTGAGCGACTTCGGCGCGGTAGCGATCATGCGATACGACACTCTGACCCGAGGGATCTTCCTGGAGTATCGCTCCACCTTCGATCGCGCCCGTCCCGCGGTGCTCGGGGTCGTGTTGGTCGGGCTCACCCTGCTTGCCATCGTGGCCGAGCGCCGGCTGCGAGGTCCGGGGGGCCTGCAGCCGGCGGGCGCGGGTCGCCGCGTCGCATCTGCGGTACGTCTCGGCCGTTGGCGGTGGCCGGCCACGAGTGCCACGGTCGCTCTGATACTCGCGGGCGTCGGCATCCCGGTCGGTGTGCTGATCTGGTGGATCGTGGTCGGCGGGAGTCGCTCGTTCCGGGGTGGACTGCTCGCCCAGGCCGCATCGACGTCACTCGGACTGTCGGTCGCAGCCGCAGCTACCGCGGTCGTTCTCAGTCTTCCGGTTGCGGTCCTCGCGGTGCGCTTCCGGTCGCGGTTCAGCCGCGTAGTCGAGACGTTGTCGACCGCGGGCTATGCCCTACCCGGCCTGGTGATCGGCTTGGCGCTCGTGTACGTGACGGCGCGTTATCTTCCGATCGTCTACCAGACCTACTCACTCGTCGTCGTTGCCTACGTGATTCGCTTCTTGCCCGAGTCGCTCGGGGCGGTGCGCGCCTCGCTGGCCCAGGTCGATCCGGCCCTCGAGGACGCGGCGAGGTCGTTGGGTAGCGGCCGCGTGCGGACCACCACCACCGTGACCATCCCGCTGATACGAACGGGCCTCCTCGCGGGCGCAGCCCTCGTGTTCCTCACCGCGATGAAGGAACTGCCCGCCACGCTGATCCTTCGCCCCGCCGGCGCAGACACACTCGCGGTGCAGGTCTGGACGGGAGCGTCGGAAGGGTTCTACGCCCAGGCGGCGGTCCCGGCTCTGGTGCTCGTCGGTGTCTCCGCGCTCGTGCTGTGGCCGCTGCGGGCCACCGCCTCACCGGGGGAGTTGCCCGAGTGACCGTCCGGCACTCTCACGCTCCGGAGGAGGTCTGGGGGGTCGAGCTGTTCGACGTCAGCAAGAACTTCCGCGCTGTCCGCGCCGTACACGACCTCGACTTCGTTTTGCCCGAACGGGGCATCACCGCCCTCGTGGGCCCGAGCGGTTGTGGAAAGACCACGACGCTCCGGCTCATCGCGGGATTCGAGGCCCCCGACAGTGGTGAGGTGTGGGTTGGGGAGAACCTGGTGGCGGGGGCCGGACGGTGGACGCCTCCAGAGGCGCGTCGCGTCGGGATGGTGTTCCAGCAGCTCGCGCTGTTCCCTCACCTCGATGTGGCCGGCAATATCGGCTACGGCCTGCGGCGTACGCCCCGCCGAGACCGCCGCAGCCGGATCGCCGAATTACTCGATCTTGTCGGCCTCAGCGGCTATGAGCGCCGCCGGCCCCACGAACTCTCCGGTGGGCAGGCCCAGCGGGTTGCCGTCGCCCGGGCGCTCGCGCCTCATCCCGAGGTGGTGTTGCTCGATGAGCCCTTTTCGAGCCTCGACGTGAGCCTCCGTGCCGGGGTGCGGCGGGAGGTGCGGCGGATCCTCGAAGCTGAGGGCGTCACAACCCTTCTCGTCACCCACGACCAGGACGAGGCCCTCGCCATGGGGGATCGCGTCGCGGTGATGCTCGACGGCACCGTAGTGCAGTCGGGGCCACCCGAAGACGTGTACCGACGTCCGGCGACCCCAGATGTGGCCGCGTTCCTCGGCGACGCCAATCTGGTGCCGGGCGATGTACGCGGGGCGGCCCTCGAGACCGAGTTGGGTCTCATCCCGCTCCTTGCGGGTGACGGCCATGGGGACGCGTTGGGCCTCGTACGACCGGAAGACCTCGATCTCGAGGAGGACCCGCGGGCGGCACCCGAGGTCGTCTACGTCGAGTACTACGGCCACGACCAGCTTGTCGTCGTCGCTCTTCCGTCAGGCCGTCGTCTTCGTGTCCGCCTCCACGCCCGCCGCCGCTTCGATGTGGGCGTGCACGTCCGGGTGAGTCCCACCGGCACCGGGATCGTCGCCTTCCCCCGCCCCACCTGAGGTCACCGGGCCGAACTCCGTTCCGGCTTCGCGGGAGCTCAGGTCGGTAGCAGGTGGGCGTGGTCGTTGTGCCGCGTGAGCCGCCACGCCCCGGTGCCGGTGTCGGCGCCGGTGCCAGCGTCATATCTCCACTCGCTGATGGCGGTGTTCTCGACGTGGAGGTGGGTCAGGAAGGAGAGGGCTACCGGTGTGAAGGCGACAAACGAGGCGCGGATCACTCCACCGTGACATGCCACGACCACGGTCTCGTCCTGGTGCTGGCGGGCAAGGTCGTGAAGCGCGGTCGCTGCTCGGCTCACGAACTGCGAAACGCTCTCTCCTCCCGGCGCCAGCGGGTGGAAGGCGGCGGTCCACGACTCCGCGCCCGAGTGCCAGCCCGTCACGTCCCAGTACCTCTCGTTGGCCTCGTCCCAGGAGAGGCCGTCGGCTTCGCCGGCGTGCTGCTCGCACAGGTCACAGGTGCTCCGGACTTCCGGGCTGCCGAGAGCGGGTGCGATGATCTCGGCGGTCTCGATCGCTCGGGGCAGGATGCTCGAATAGAGCACCGTGGCGTCGTCGACCTCACCGGTGCGTGTGAGCCGGTCACGTAGGAGTTCTGCCTGCCGGCGACCGCGCTCCGAGAGGCCTGTGCAACCGGTGTGACAGCCCACGAGTTGGTCGAGCGCGGTCTGGGCTTCGCCGTGCCGGATCAGTACCAACCGCATGACGTCACTCTGCCACCCGGCCCATGGCTTTGCTCACGGAGTCGTCCCGTTGCCGCTGGTAGCGTGACGCTGTGGCTCATCGGTCCGATCCCGCCTTCCTCGTACTTCATGGGTTGCGCCTCAAAGGCTTTGCCGACAACGACGCCATGTCGGCGATCACCGGGTTGACCGCGAAGCAACTCGACGGCGTGCTCTCCACCCTGCGCACCGACGACCTCGTCCTCCACCGTGAAGGGCGCGTCAGCGGTTGGGCGCTCACGCCCGGGGGCAGGTCCCGGCACGCCGAGATGCTCGCCGACGAGATCGAGCAGTCGAGCTCACGCGACAAGGTCGAGACCGCGTATCGGCAGTTCCTGGAGATCAACCGTGACCTGCTGAAGGTCTGCACCGACTGGCAGTTGCGCGACGACGGACCCCAGCCGGTGCCCAACGACCACAGTGACGCTGACTACGACGCCGCGGTGATCGGCCGGCTCGTTCAAGTCGACGAGCGCGTGGGCCCGATCTGTGACGACCTGGCGAATGTGCTCGAGCGCTACGGCCACTATCGGGGCCGGCTCAACGATGCGGCGCGGAAGGTCGGCGCGGGCGAGACCGAGTGGTTCACCAAGCCGATGATCGACTCGTACCACACCGTGTGGTTCGAGCTTCACGAGGATCTCCTTGTAACGCTGGGCATCGAGCGGCATCGCGAGGGAGAGGCATGATGGGACGCTTCGGTTCGGTGCTCACCGCGATGGTGACCCCGTTCGATGCCAGCGGGGCGCTCGACGTCGACGCCGCCTGCACGCTCGCGCGCTGGCTCGTCGAGAAGGGCAACGACGGCCTCGTGCTTGCCGGTACGACCGGCGAGGCTTCGACACTCACCGACGAAGAGAAGTGCGAGCTGTGGGAGGCGGTCGCGGCGGCCGTGACGGTGCCCGTGCTCGCCGGATCGACGACGAACGACACACGCCGCTCAGTCGAGCTCACCAAGAAGGCCGCGGCCGCGGGGGTCGCGGGGATCCTCACGCAGACCCCCTACTACAGCCGGCCTTCCCAGGCAGGGATCGAAGCCCACTTTCGCGCCGTCGCCGCGGCTGTCGATCTGCCGGTGGTCATCTACGACATCCCGATTCGCTCGGGTCGCAAAGTTGCCCACGACACGCTCCTGCGCCTTGCCCGCGACACACCCAACATCGTCGGAGTGAAGGACGCCGCCGCGGACCCGGCGGCTTCTGCCGTTCTCCTCGCGGAGGCGCCGGACGGTTTCGAGCTCTACAGCGGCGACGACAAGCTGACGCTGCCGTTGCTCGCCATCGGGGGAGTGGGCCTCGTCGGTGTCGCCACGCACTGGTCGGGGGTGTTGCACTCCGAGATGATTGCCTCGTTCGTGAAGGGCGATGTCGCCCACGCCCAGAACATCAACGCGCGGCTTCTACCGTCCTACGCGTTCGAGACGAGCGACCTCGCGCCCAACCCGATCCCGGCCAAGGCGATGATGCGCGTCCTCGGTCACGCCGTGGGTGAGTGCCGCCTGCCGATGGGGCCAACGCCCGAGGGGCTCGAGGATCGCGCCCGCGACGTGCTCGGCGGTCTCGGGACGTCGCTTGGCTGATCCGGTTCGGATCGCCTTCCTCGGCGGGCTCGGCGAGATCGGTCGCAACTGCGCCTGTATCGAGGTCGACGGACGTATCGCGCTCATTGACTGCGGGATCATGTTCCCCGACAGCGACATGCCGGGTGTCGACCTCGTCCTGCCCGACTTCACCTACCTGCGTGAGAACGCGGACCGGGTTGTGGCCTGCTTCCTGACCCACGGCCATGAGGACCACACCGGCGGACTGGCTTTCCTCCTGCGCGACCTCGCGCTGCCGATCTACGGATCGCCGCTCACCCTCGGTCTCGCACGGAACCGGATCGACGAAGCCGGTCTCCTCGACCGGGCCACACTCATCCCGGTTGCCGATGGTGAGCGCCTGCAGGTAGGGCCCTTCGACGTGCAGTACATCCCGGTTGCCCACTCCGTGCCCCACGGTTCCGCGCTCGCCTTCTACACGCCCCAGGGCGTGGTGCTCCACAGTGGCGACTGGAAGCTCGACCTCA
The DNA here is from genome assembly GCA_964632885.1 of uncultured Acidimicrobiales bacterium. Classification (GTDB taxonomy): domain Bacteria; phylum Actinomycetota; class Acidimicrobiia; order Acidimicrobiales; family CAZWDB01; genus CAZWDB01. The sequence goes on from CAZWDB010000010.1 coordinate 24,595, forward strand.
CGCCCGTCGACGGTCGCACCACTGACCTGGCGACGATGGGAGCCATCGCCCGCGAGCACGGCATCAGGCTGCTGCTGTCCGACTCGACGAATGCGGAGGAACCCGGCCACACCGCGAGCGAGCGGGCGGTCGGGGTCGTGCTCCATGACCTGTTTCGTGCCAACGCCGACAAGCGGATCATCGCGGCTTGCTTCGCCAGCCACATCCACCGCATTCAGGCGATTGTCGAAGCGGCGCTCGCCACCGGTCGCGTCGTGTTCACTCTCGGCCGGTCGATGGCCAAGAACGTCACCCTCACCCGCGAGCTCGGTCTGCTCGACATCCCCGACGATCGACTCATGGACATCGAGAAGGTCAACTCGGTGCCGCCGGAACGGGTATGCGTGCTGTCGACCGGATCGCAAGGAGAGCCCATGAGTGCGCTCGCGCTCATGGCGGCCGGCGAGAACAAGTGGCTCAAGGTGGGCGACGGCGACACCGTGATCCTGTCGAGTCATGCCATCCCCGGCAACGAGACCGCGGTCGCCAAGGTCATCGACGGGCTTCACCGCACGGGCGCCGATGTCGTTCACTCCGGACTGCTCCCTGTCCACGCGAGTGGCCACGCCATGCAGGAGGAGCTCAAGACGCTGCTCTCGATCGTCCGTCCGGAGTTCTTCATCCCGGTACACGGCGAGTTCCGCCACCTGACTCACCACACACGCGTCGCCCAGGCGATGGGTGTACCGGGTACGAACATCCTGTTGGCCGAGGACGGCGACGTGGTCTCCCTTGGCGACGACGGCATCGACTTCGCGGCGGAGGTGCCTGCGGGCTACAACTACGTCGACGGCATCGTCGGCGACGTAGGCCACGGCGTGCTGCGCGACCGGCGGGCCCTGTCGGAGGAAGGCGTCGTCGTGGTCGTTGTCACCGTCGACGTTCAGAATCGGGCGATCATCACCGGACCCGAGGTGATCACCCGCGGCTGGGTCTATGCCCCTGAGGCCGAGGACCTGCTCGAGGAGGCGAGGGACCACGTGCGCGACGGGATCAAGGAAGCCTTCGCCGAGGACGCCACTGACTTCGAGACGCTCCGCCGCCACGTCCGCCAATCCGCCGGCCGCTTCGTGAACGAGCGCACTCGCCGCCGCCCGATGATCGTCCCGGTGGTCATGGAGGTCTAGGGCCTGTCGAACTTGAGGCAATAACGAACGAATTCCGTTCGTTATTGCCTCAAGTTCAGGATCCGCCTGTGGGCGGTGGGGCTGCTGGTACGGTTGTTGATACTGTGACTGCGACGCGGGCACGCACGGGAAAGGCGCGGACCACGCGCAGGGCGTCGCCTGCCCGAGGGAGGAGCGGCAAGGGCGGGAAGAAGCCGCCCTCGATCACGTCGCGCCTTCGAGCGGCGCTTGCCACCCATCTCGGCCGCCAGTCCGACGACGTGTGGGGCCTGCTGTTGATCGTCGTCGGCCTCCTCGCTGCGCTCGGGATCTACGCCGACCTGACCGGACCGGTGGGCCGGCTGGTGCGGGACGGCGCCGGCGCCCTGCTCGGCTGGGCGAAGCTGGTCGTCCCCGTGATGTTCGCCGTGATCGGCGCCGTCCTCGTCCGGGGCGGAGTACGCAAGGAGCCTGGCCGGCTGGGAATCGGCTTCGCGTTCGGCATCGTGTCGGCCTGCGGGTTGTTGCACCTCAGTGGCGGTGCCCCGCAGTGGGGAGCCGGCTGGGACAACATCCGCCGGGCGGGGGGGCTGCTCGGTCTGGCCGTGGCCGAGCCGCTGCGAGCACTCGTGGCGGAGTGGGGCGCAGCATTGCTGCTGAGCACTCTGGGTGTGTTGGCGGTGCTGATCTTGACGCGAACGTCGGTGCGCGCGGCGGGCAGTGCGGTCGCATCGGGTGGCGCATCAGCCGGGCACGTAGTGCGACACGCGTGGCGCCGCCTCACCACCCTCGGCGACCAGGCGGCCCTCGACGACTCGACTCGCCGTCACCCTGCATCAACGTCAGAGGCGGACGCGCCGCCGATCTCAGGGAGCGCCAACCATTCCGACTCCGACGACTCCCGCGACACGGACTCGGACGAGACCGGCGACGCGGCGGTCGCCGAGGCCGCGTCGGACCGTCCTCGGCCGCGAGTCACGATCGGCGCCGACGAAGGCGACCCGTCCGGGCAGGCCTCATCAGGCGAGCAGCTCACCATGGATCTCGGCCCCGCCGCGACGCCCGCACAGTGGCGGCTGCCGCCCGTCGCATTGCTCAAGAAGAGCTCGGCGTTCGATGTCGACCGGCGGGTCGTGGAGGAGAACGGCCGGGTGCTGGAGGACGCGCTCGCCGCCCACGGTGTCGAGACCAGCCTCGTCGGGCTCACGGTCGGTCCCACGGTGACGCGCTACGAGCTCGAGCTCGGGCCAGGTGTCAAGGTCGCCCGCGTCACAAGCCTTCACAAGGACGTTGCCTATGCCATGGCGTCTCCGGACGTGCGGATCCTGGCGCCGATCCCAGGACGGAAGGCCATCGGCGTCGAGGTGCCGAACAAGAAGCGCCAACTCGTCGCCCTCGCCGACATTCTGACGAGCCCCGAAGCCCGCCGCGCGACCCATCCGCTCGAGGTCGCCTTCGGTCGCGACATCGCGGGGCGCCCCGTGCTGGAGAGCCTCGCTTCCATGCCGCACCTTTTGATCGCCGGCGCGACGGGGGCCGGGAAGTCGTCGTGCATCAACTCGATCCTGACTTCGATCCTGATGCGGGCGACGCCCGAGCAGGTGCGAATGATCCTCGTCGACCCCAAGCGTGTCGAGCTCGGGCAGTACAACGGCCTACCGCACCTCCTGACCCAGGTCGTGATCAATCCGAAGAAGGCGGCGAACGCGCTTTCCTGGGCGGTGCACGAGATGGATCGTCGCTCCGACCTGCTCGCCGAGGTGGGGTTCCGCGACATCACCGGCTACAACGCTGCGTTTGACCGAGGGGAGCTGAAGCCCGAGGCCGGCAGCAACGTCACCTACGAGCACCTGCCCTTCATCCTCGTCGTCGTCGACGAGCTCAACGACCTGATGATGGTCGCCGCTCGCGACGTGGAGGAGGCGATATGCCGCATCGCCCAGATGGGACGGGCCTTCGGCATCCACCTCGTGATCGCGACCCAACGGCCGTCGGTCGACGTCATCACCGGCGTCATAAAGGCCAATGTTCCGTCTCGTCTGGCTTTCGCAGTGTCGTCCGCGACCGACAGCAAGGTGATCCTCGACCAGCATGGAGCGGAGCGACTCGTTGGCCAGGGCGACATGCTGTTGCTCACCGCCTCGTCGAGTGTCCCCCGGCGAATCCAGGGACCGTGGGTGGGTGAAGACGAAGTGCGCAAGGTCGCATCCCACTGGAAGCGCCAGGGCCGAGCGTCCTACGTCGAAGGGGTCGAGGGTGATACCGCGTCGGGCTTGGGCACGACGGGGGTCGACGATGATGACGACGAGTTCCTCGAGACCGCAATGGATCTGGTGGTGCGCTCCCAGCTCGGCTCGACGTCGATGCTGCAGCGGAAGCTGAGGGTCGGGTTCGCCCGGGCTGGTCGTCTGATGGACTTGCTGGAACGGCGTGGTGTTGTCGGACCGTCAACGGGCTCCAAGGCCCGCGACGTGATGATGACGGTCGAGGAACTCGACCTGATCCAACAGGGGGGTGGCGATGACGGAGCCGCGGAGTTCGGACCTCAGGGCCGACCTCAAGACTGACCTGCAGGCCGACGAGGAGGCGGCGCGCTTCGAGTTCGAGGCCGCCGAGCGCGCCTTCGTGGTTGCAGCCGCGGCCGTACCGGCCGGCCTCATCGACGCGGATGCTGACGAGGTGCGCAGGCGCGCGCTGGCGGTCAGCGCCACGAGGTCGGTGGCCGTGATCGAGTATCGGACGCTCGGCGTGCGTCCCCACCTCGACGAGGCGGCTGAGCACCAAGTGCTCGAGACGGTGCGAGAGCTCGACGCCGCCGCGGCTGCCACCGCGGCTATTCGCGGCCAGTCCAACGCAGTGATCGGTTTGGCCAACCTCGTCGGGATGGGCGCGATCGGTTCGGCGGTGTTGCGAGTCATCGTCTCGGGGGCTGACCCCGCGACGGGTCCGGTTGCGGCCTCGATGTTTCTCGGCGGATCCACACCTCTGGTCGGCGCGGGCGTCGCGTTGGCACGCGTCTGGTGGTCAGCGCGCCACAGCCGCGAGCTGAAGCCCGTGCTCGAGCGGGCCCTGCACACCGGCGGATGCGGGAGCATCCGCGAGATGGCCGACCGGCGCGACGCCGTCGATCGGTGGGAACTGCGGCGGCGGCTTGCAGCCGAAGCAGGCGACCGGCTCGCGATCGCTGTGCGCGAGTGGTACGAGGTCGCAGGGGTGGGCGCGGACCCGGATGCCGTCGACGACCTGCTCGCCCGAGCCGACTGGTACCGGGTTACGAGGGCGGCGGTGGAGCGGGCAGGTCTCGCGCACCGCATCGCATCCGAGCGCTTGCTGCGGGCCGAGGCGCGAGCTGAAGGAGTCGACTTCGAGGGCGACGAGGAGAGCGAGCCTGTGGGCGATCGTCTCCAGATCGCGCTGCTTAGGCTCCGCAGAGGAGCCCGGCTCGCCTGGAAGAGCGCGAGCTAGCTGCTAGCGCGCCAACGCGCGCTCGCCGCCCCGCGAACTGGCCGCGGAATCCCGCCAGAATTGGCGGGATTCCGCGGCCAGAACGGGCCTGACGTCGTTGTCAGGCGGCGCTGCGAAGCTTGCTCTGGTGGCGTACCTCGGGCTCCTCGCCCTCGGACGAGCCGAGGAAGTGGAACGCGGCGCGCCACATGCTGGTGGTCCCGGCGACCATGAGGCCAGTGGCCGCAGTGCCGAGCCAGGTCTCCCGTACCGCGATGTCGTACCCGGCGAAGATCGAGTAATCGATCGCAAACGCACCGGCGACAGCGAGCACGAGGGTCACGATGAGATGGAACCTGGTCACCTCAGGGACGAGGTCTTCGACGAGGTCGACGACCTTGAAGAGCGCCAGGCCCAACAGGATCAGGATTGCGAAGTCATACATGTTGTTTCCTCCTGATGGGACGGTCGTGGTTATCCCATCGCTTGCTTGGACCGCCCGTGACGCTTGGGGGTAACGGGGGACTGTGTGACGATCTCGTGACATGCCGCCGACGGCGTAGCCTCCATGGCCGTGCGTGCGCGCGTTCCCGCCTCGTCGGCCAACCTCGGGCCCGGCTTCGACACGCTCGCGCTGGCGCTGTCGCTCTACGTCGAGGTGGTGGTCGAAGCGGCACCGGTGCTGACGGTTACCGCGGCGGGCGAGGGCTCCGATCTCCCTCGCGACGCGTCGCACCTCGCGGCCCGCGTCGCGGTGGAAGTCGCGGGACACGACCAGTTGCACGTCACGGTGCGGTCCGAGATTCCCGTGAGCCGCGGCCTCGGCTCGTCGGCCGCGCTCGCGGCCGCCGCGGCTGCCGCGGCGGGCGCGAGTGACCCACTGGCCGTCGCCGCGGCAGTCGACGGACACCCCGAGAACGCCGCCGCGTCGGTACTCGGAGGACTGGTAACGGCGACCACTGTCGAGGCCACCCCTGTGGCGGCCCAACTACCCCTCGACCGCGACCTGGGCTTCGTGGTCGTGGTGCCCGACCGGCTCCTTCCCACCAAGGAGGCGCGGGCAGCCCTGCCGACAACCGTTCCGCACCGCGACGCCGCGTTCAACCTGGGGCGCATGGGTCTCCTGCTCGCCGGTCTCGCCGACGCCTCGCTCCTCGTGCCCGCCGCCGGCGAGGATCGCTTGCACCAGGCCCAACGAGCCAAGCTCTTCCCCGAGTCCGACGTGCTGCTGGCCGGTCTCGTCGACGCGGGCGCCCTCACGGCGTGCTGGTCCGGCGCCGGCCCGACGCTGTTGGCGATCTGCCGGCGGGCTGCGGCCGACGGGGTACGCGCCGCCGGAGAGCACCTTCTCGAAAGCGCCGGAGTGTCCGGCCGGGTGCTTGCGCTCGAGCCCGATCTCGACGGAATCGTCGTCGAGGAGTAGACCGGAGACCTGTGCCGACCCAGCCGTCCCGTGAGCTGACCGCCGTCCCCAACCCCCATCCCGGGCGTGACTACGAGGTGCAGTGCACGACTCCTGAGTTCACCTGTGTCTGCCCGATGACGGGCCAGCCCGACTTCGCACGCGTCACGATCACCTACGTGCCGGACGCGTCGATCGTGGAGCTGAAGTCACTGAAGCTGTATCTCTGGAGTTACCGAGACGAAGGGGCGTTCCACGAAGACGTCACCAACCGGATCCTCGACGACCTGGTTGCCGCGATCGCGCCGCGCCGGATGACCGTCAACACTGACTGGCTTGTCCGGGGCGGCATTCACACAACAGTGGAGGCGAGTCACCCATGAGCCCTGTGTTGGATCCGACGCACGACTTTGCCCATCCGGTGGAAGGCGACACCGCATGGAGCGAGTCCTACTACTTCAACTGCTATGACCCCGACGTTGACACCGGCTTCTTCACGCGCATCGGCGTTCGCCCCAACGAGGGAACCATCGACGTCGGCCTGTCGATCTGGCAACCGGGGGGAGGTCTTGCCCGCCTCCGCGCCGTGCGGGAGCAGAAAGAGATGGTCGACCGGGTGCTCGAGGTCGGTGGGGTGAGATATGAGATGTTGGCACCCGCCAAGCAGTGGCGGATCACAGGTGCGGGCGACAGCGACGCCGGTCCGGTCGCCGTCGACGTCACCTTCGACGCCCTCATCCCTTCGATCGGCGCTGATGGGCAGGGCCGCGAGGGCACCGGCGCCAGCGCGGCGACGCGTCAATCCGTCGGGCGGGGTCATCTCGAGCAGGCAGGACGCTGGTCCGGCTGGATCGAGGTGAGTGGTCAGCGTCACGTGCTTGGAGCCGACGCTCGCGGCAACCGCGACAAGTCATGGGGACCTCGACGCTGGGGAGGCCCCCGGATGTGGCGGTGGTTCTCGATCAACATCGGCGACGACACCCACTTCGGCGGCATCCGGATCGGCACCGACGACGGTGACCTCCACCGCGGTTGGGTGTGGAAGGACGGTGAGAACGCGAGTGTGCGGTCGTGGGACGTCCGCACCGAGGTGGCCGAGGATGGGGTGACCCACGAGGCCACGCACCTTCGGGTTACCGACAAAGCCGACCGCGTGCACGTGCTCGACGCGGAGCTCCTACGCGTCGATCCCGGACGGGCTGGAATCCGACCCGGAACGACGATCGTGAACGAGGGCCTAGCCCGTTGGACCTACGAGGGACGTACGGGGTATGGCATCGCCGAGTACCTCCACCAACTGGACGAGAACGCGCGGCCCCGCGTGACCATCGAATAGCAACGATTGCAGAGCTCTGGAGGAACGCGGTGACGGAGTTGGAATTGAAGGAGATGGCGCAGGGACTGCGCTTCCCCGAGGGCCCGGTCGTGTTGCCCGACGGAGATCTCCTCGTCACGGAGATGGTGACCGGGCGCCTGGTGCGCGTCGGCGACGCCGTCGAGGTCGTGGCCGAGTGTGGGGGTAGCGCCAACGGCGCCGCCATCGGCCCTGATGGTGCCGTGTACGTGTGCAACAGCGGTGGTTGGCGGTGGACCGAACTCGGGTCGATGACGATTCCTGGGGACCGCGGTGTCACCCAGGCAGAGTCCTATGACGGAGGCCGGATTCAGCGGGTCGACTTGGCGACCGGCGCGGTCGACGACCTCTACCGAGAGTGCGATGGTCACCCGCTGCGGGCACCGAATGACATCGTCTTCGATGCGAGTGGCGGGTTCTGGTTCACCGACCACGGTCACGCTCGTGGCCGTGAGCGGGACCGGACCGGGGTCTTCTACGCCCGGCCGGATGGCTCCGAGATCCGCGAGGTGATCTTCCCCCTCGAGAACCCGAATGGCATCGGCCTCTCTCCCGACGGCACGCGGCTCTACGTCGCCGAGACCTATACGGGTCGCTTGTGGGAGTGGCCGGTGACCGAGCCGGGTGTCGTGGAGAAGGGCGGAGGCGTGGTCGGCGGCGGCGGCGGGCTCCTCGGAGCGGCACCCGTGGGTCAGCTCTTCGACTCCCTCGCCGTCGACCGCGATGGCAACGTGTGCGTCGCCACCATCGCCAAAGGCGGCATCGCCGTCTTCTCGTCGGACGGCGGATCAGTGCTCCACGTTCCGCTGCCCGACCCGATCGTCACCAACGTCTGCTTCGGTGGTCCCGACTCCGCGACTGCCTACTGCACCCTGTCTGGGACGGGCCGGCTCGTCGCCTTCGACTGGGCCGTCGACTGGCCCGCCCGCAGCTGAGCCCGAATGCCAGAGGAACAAAGTGAGGTCCGCGGGCGACGATTGTGCGGGAGTGGCTGTGAATTACGCCGGCCAAGCGACATTCCACAGCCACAGGGACACACTCGATCTCGCAGCCAGTACTTCCTGCTGCTTCAAACTGCGGACGAGCGATGTCTGCCCGATAGCCTGAGAGCATGTCGCAGAAGGTGTGGGAGACGCTGAGCCCTTGCTCCTCGCACCACGCGTGCGTGTCTGCCTCTTCCCGTGCGACGGGTGCTTCGTTGCCCCGGTCCCGAGGTAGGCGCGCGTAGATGGCAGCCTCTAAGCGCCCCATCGCAGCGCCTCCTGGCTCCGCTGGTACTTTTTACATCGAGACGCTCGGCTGTCCCAAGAATCAGGTCGACTCCGACAAGCTCGTCGGCACGCTCCTGTCCGATGGCTACGCGCCAGCAGTCGAGCCCGACGACGCCGACCTCGTCGTCGTCAACACCTGTGCGTTCATCGAGGCGGCGCGCCAGGAGTCCATCGACGTGATCCTCGCGCTCGACGAGCGGCGGATGGCAGGCGGACGACTTGTGGTCACCGGTTGCATGGCGGAGCGATACGGCGACGAGTTGGCGGCCGCGCTCCCGGAGGCCGATCTCATCGCGGGATTCGGTGTCCCGGTTCAGCTCGGCTCGAAGAGCGCGACCGGCGTGGCTCCGGCCATGGACCTGCTGAACCTTCCGCGCCCGCGGGCGACCGCACCGTGGGCGTACGTGAAGATCGCCGAGGGGTGTGACCGCGCCTGTGGCTTCTGTGCCATCCCGTCGTTCCGCGGCAAGCAGCGTTCGCGCTCGAGCGCGTCGATTATCGACGAGGTCGACGACTTGGGTGTGCAGGAGGTCGTGCTCGTCGCCCAGGATCTGGCTTCGTATGGCAAGGACGTCGCCGGCATGGGTGCCGGGTCGATCGTCCCGCTGGTGCGCGACGTCGCGGCGCGGGTTCCGCGCACCCGTCTGCTCTACCTGTATCCCTCCGATCTCACCGACGCGCTGGTCGACACGATCGGATCCGTCACCGGCGTGCCCTATTTCGACCTGTCGCTCCAGCACGTTGCCCGACCGTTGCTGCGTCGCATGCGGCGTTGGGGTGACGGTGAGCGCTTTCTCGGCCGTATCTCCGAGATCCGTGACAGGTGGCCCGACGCCGCCTTCCGCTCGAACTTCATCGTCGGCTATCCGGGCGAGACTGACGATGACCACGAGAGCCTCGTGCGGTTCGTGGAGGCCGCTGAGCTCGACTGGGTCGGGTTCTTCGCCTACTCGGAAGAGGACGGCACTTACGCCGCCGGTCTCGACGGCAAGGTCGAAGCCGGGCGCGTGGCCGACCGCTTGGCTGAGCTCACTCAGCTTCAGGACGACATCACCGCCGCTCGCCGCCGCTCGCTCGTCGGGTCGGTGTTGGAGGTTCTCGTCGACGAGGAGGGGGTCGCGCGGTCACACCGCGAGGCGCCGGAGATCGATGGTGTGATCGAAGTCCCCCACGCGCTCCCGGTCGGACAGTTCGCGAAAGTGCGCGTTACGGCGGCCTTCGGACCCGACCTGACGGCCGAGGCGGTGTGACGGTGTCGAGCGAATCCTTCGGGCCGTCGGCTCTGGCAACACCGGCCAACGCCATCACCATCGCGCGGCTCCTGCTCACACCGTTCTGGTTGGTGATCGTCGTCGCGCAGGGTCCGTCGTGGCCCGCCTTCACCGTCGGCTTCGTCCTGGCCGCCACCGACGGGGTCGACGGCTGGATCGCCCGCCGCCAGGGGGCGACACGGTCGGGTGCGTTTCTCGATCCCCTCGCTGACAAGTTCCTCGTGCTGGGGGGACTATTCGCGCTCGTAGTCAAGGGAGTGTTCTGGTGGCTGCCGGTAGCGATCATCACGGCGCGAGAGGTAGCGATAAGCGGTTATCGGAGCTGGGTTGGGCGCAGAGGGGTCTCGGTGCCCGCCCGGATGTCGGCCAAGGTGAAGACCGTCACCCAGGAGTTCGCACTCGGCTTCGCTCTGCTGCCGCTCACCGCTGATACGCCATCCCTTGCCAAGGCCGTCTTGTGGATTGCGGTTGCCCTCGCGCTGTTCAGCGGCGCCGAGTACATCGTCGACGGGCGTCGCCAGCTCGTCGCCGACACGTCGCCAGATCCTTCGCCCACGCCCTGAAGCCATGGCTGGTCGTTCTCGCACAACCACCGCGGCCGGAGTCACCATGTTCACCGTCGCGGCGCCCGAGTTGGTCATCGGCCTGCTTCTACTTCTCGTCGGGCTTCCGTTCGCGGTGGGCCTCGGCGCGGTGTCGGGACAGTCCTCGTTCGGGGACAGCGTGTTGTTCGGGCTCACCATGGTGGTGCCCGGACTCGCCGCAGCTGGTGCCGGCCTGTGGGGTGCGGCCGGGGGGTTCGGACTCCTGCGATGCCGGCGGTGGGGGTTCCCGCTCAGCCTCGCCTACGCCGGCTTCGTGGCGCTGGTCGGCCTGATACTGATCATCTTCGGGGGACCGAGGATCGGCATGGTGGGCGCGGTGGTGCTCGGTGCGGGCACGGTGCTGCTCTCCCTGCTGCCGATGCCATCGATCAGGGAAGACCTCGTGGCTGCCGACCCTCCGGCGCAGGAGGTCGGGAAAAGGGCCCGCCGTGCGATGTGAGGTCATCGCTGTCGGTACGGAGTTGCTGCTGGGCCAGATCGTCGACACCAACTCGTCGTGGATCGGGGAGCGTCTCGCGCTCGCAGGCATCGACTCGCATTACCAGACGAAGGTGGGCGACAACTTCGATCGCATAGTGAGCGCGGTGCGAATAGCTCTGGAGCGCAGCGAGGCGGTGATCATGTGCGGCGGGTTGGGCCCAACCCAGGATGACATCACACGCGAAGCGATCGCGACGGTGTTGAACGTCTCGCTGACGCGTCACGACGACATCGCGGCGCGGATAGAGGAGATGTTCGCCTCACGCGGCCGCACGATGGCCGAGAACAACCTGCGCCAGGCCGACGTGCCCGACGGCGCGACGGTGATCCCCCAGGTGCGTGGCACGGCTCCGGGGCTCATCTGTCCGGTGGGCGACAAGGTCGTCTACGCCGTGCCAGGTGTGCCCCACGAGATGGAGGAGATGATGCAGCGGGCCGTTCTCCCGGACCTGCAGTCCAGGGCCGGTACTACGGCGACGATCATCTCAAGAGTCATCCGGACATGGGGAATGGCGGAGTCGACGGTGGCGGAGAAGCTCGCGCCGCGGCTCGAAGCACTTGACCAGGACGAGAACGGTCCGACCATCGCTTTCCTCGCCAGCGGGATCGAGGGCATCAAGGTCAGGATCACCGCGAAGTCGGCCGACGCACAGTCGGCCCGTGACCTGCTGGCCGCGGAGGAGGCCCAGATACGCGCCATCCTCGGTGATGTTGTCTTCGGCGTCGACGACGAGTCGATGGAGCAGTCGGTCGGCCACCTCATCCGAGCGCGGGGACTCAGCCTGGGGCTGGCCGAGTCGATGACCGGTGGCCTCGTCTCGTCGCGGCTCACCAACGTGGTGGGCTCCAGCGAGTGGTTCCGTGGCGCGGTCGTCGCCTACGACAGCGAGGTGAAGTTCGACGTGCTCGGCGTTCCGGTTGGCCCGGTCGTGTCCGAAGACGCGGTGCGCGCCATGGCGCTGGGCGCCCGCAAGGTGCTCTCTGCCGACATCGGACTCGCCATCACCGGCGTGGCCGGACCGAGCGAACAGGACGGTGAGCCGCCAGGCACAGTGTGGTTCGGCCTTGCACTGCCGGGTGACGACCAGGGCGAGGCGGTGCAGGTCCGGATGCCGGGCGATCGTGAACGGGTGCGGCAGTTCTCGACGATTTCACTCCTCGACATGCTGCGGCGCCGGCTGGTCGCTCCGCCGGGCTGAGGTGCGGCTTTTCGTCGCCGTCTGGCCTTCGGCCGAGGTGGTGGAGACAGTTCGCGGGCTAGAGCGTCCCGAGATCCGGGGCGTACGGTGGACGGCCGAACAGCAGTGGCATGTCACGTTGCGGTTCCTCGGGTCGGTGGAGGAGGAAGCCGTCCCTGACATCACCGCCGCTCTCGATACGGTCGTCGGCGACCGAGTGCCGCTCGTGATGGGACCGGAGACGGCCTGCTTCGGCCGCAACGTCCTGTATCTCCCGGTGGAAGGGCTGGTTCCGCTGGCGACCAGAGTCATCGATGCCACCGCCCACCTCGGTGAGCCAACCGAACCGCGTCCGTTCAGGGGCCACCTCACTCTGGCGCGATCAGGTAACCGGAGGACCCGCGGTCCTGACCTGCGTGCCTTTGCCGGCGTGCCGTGCAGCGGCGAGTGGACTGCGGCCGAGTTCACCCTCGTGCGATCACGACCCCACCATGACGGCGTCCGCTACGACATCATCGACCGCACGGAGCTGAGCCGCCGACCTTGAGACAGCCCAGGCCTGAGGTCACAACAGGAGAGCCCAGAGCAGCCACCGGCGTCGTCTGGGGCGCGGCTCTGCGCCAGCCGTCCTCTCTGGTTCGGCCAGTCCCTCTGGTTGGCCCTCTGGTTCGGTGGGCCCCTCAGGTTCGGTAGGGAGCCAGGCGTCGATCGTGACGAGCAGTTCATCAGTCTGGTGCTGCAGCGCCTCGCCGAGGCGATTTGTGAGCCGGCGCTCGCGCTGGCGCTGGCTGCTCGCCAGGTGGGCAACCCGCTCGTCCAACTCGGCGATGGCGCCGGCCATCGCATCGAGTTGCATCGAGAGGTCGCGGATCCCTGCCAGCACCTCGGTGTCGTCCCGTGCCTCGCCCTGGTTGTGCTGGCGATCCTGGGGACGGGCCACGTCGTCGACCCAGGCTCGGGCTCTCTGGATGGGCGAAATGGGCGAAACGGACATGCCTCACATTCTCGGCAGAGCCTTCCCGTGCCTTGAACACCGGTCATGGACGAATTTCCCCGCAGGTATCCACCACGAACAGGCGTTCGAAACTACACTGGCGTTGTTCGTGTCACACCCTCGTCGTAGGGTCAGCAGCAAACGTCACGAGATGAACGTTACGGATATCGACGGAGCCGCTCCGTCCTCGAAGCGCATCCCCATCCTCAAGGGAGAGACCAGTGGAAAAGGACAAGGCACTCGACATGGCCCTCGGCCAGATCGACAAGCAGTTCGGGAAGGGAGCGGTGATGAAGATGGGCGAGCGGCCCATCGTCGGCATCGACTCGATCCCCACCGGGGCGCTGTCCCTCGACATCGCACTCGGCATCGGCGGGCTCCCGCGTGGTCGCATCGTCGAGCTGTTCGGGCCGGAGAGCAGCGGGAAATCCACCCTCGCCCTCCACATCGTCGCCGAAGCTCAGCGCAACGGTGGCATCTGCGCCTACATCGACGCCGAGCACGCGCTTGACCCGGTGTATGCCAAGGCGATCGGAGTCGACATCGACAACCTGCTGATCTCTCAGCCCGATACGGGCGAACAGGCTCTCGAGATCTCCGACATGTTGATTCGCTCCGGCGCCCTCGACGTACTGGTAGTCGATTCGGTCGCAGCTCTCACTCCCCGCGCCGAGATCGAGGGCGAGATGGGCGACTCCCACGTCGGCCTCCAGGCCCGCCTCATGTCCCAGGCACTCCGGAAGCTGACGGCCAACCTCAACAAGACGGGCACCATCACCGTCTTCATCAACCAACTCCGGGAGAAGATCGGCGTGATGTTCGGCTCGCCCGAAACCACGCCGGGTGGGCGGGCGTTGAAGTTCTACTCGTCGGTGCGGCTCGACATCCGCCGGATCGAGTCGATCAAGGACGGCGTCGAAGTGGTCGGTAACCGCACCCGGGTCAAAGTGGTGAAGTGCAAGGTCTCCCCACCCTTCAAGATGGCCGAGTTCGACATCATGTACGGCAAGGGCATCAGCCGCGAAGGGTCGGTGCTAGACGTGGCTACTGATCTCGGGCTCGTGAAGAAGTCGGGTGCCTGGTACACCTACAACGACGAGCAGCTTGGGCAGGGCCGCGAGAACGTGAAGCAGTTCCTGGCCGAGAGCCCCGAGCTCATGATCGAGCTTTACGAGAAGGTCCGTCAGGCCAAAGGCCTCGGCGACACTGCCGACGACATCCCCCTCGGCGAAGGAGTCGGCGACAACGAGCCCATCAGCCTCGACGACTGAATCGCGGTCTCACCAGAAGCGCGGTCTCACCAGAAGGCGAGCACGACAGGAGGCGTGATGGCGAGCACCACCACGCTGAGGAGCACCCCGGCTTTGGTGAAGTCGGTAAACCGGTAGCCGCCCATGCCGTAGACCATCGTGTTGGTCTGGTACCCGATCGGCGTGAGGAACGACGCTGACGCGCCGATGGCAACGACTATCGCGAACGGGCGAGGATCGAAGCCAGAGGCCGTCGCAGTTGCCACCGCGATCGGGTACATGAGCACCGCGGCCGCGTTGTTGGTCACCACCTCGGTGAGCACCATGGTCGTGACGAGCACAGCGATCAGCAGCCCTGCCTCGCCGTAGCGGCCCGCGAGCGCGGTGATCACCTCTGCAAGCTCGCGGGCCAACCCGCTGCGGGCGACCGCGGCCCCGAGGCCGAAGCTGGCAGCGATCATGACCAGCACGTCGAGGTCGACCGACCGACGGGCTTGCACCGACGACACCGCTCCACCAACGATGACGGCGCCCGCGGCGACCAGCGCGCCGCGCAGGATGTCGATCCAGCCCAGGCCGACCGCGACGAGCAGCACAAGGATCGTCCCCTCGACCAGGCGAGCCTTGTCGCGGCGCACTGGCCCCTCGCCCGCGAGCTCTGAAACCACGAGAAAGTCATGATGGTCTCGGAACCGACGCCCGATCCCGGCGTCGGCCAGCACGAGAAGCACGTCACCGGCGTGGAGAGGGATCGTCCCGAGCTTGCCGGGAAGTCGGTGGCCTGCCCGATGGATGGCCACCACCGCGGCGCCGTAGCGGTTGCGGAAGTCAGCCTGCTTGAGCGTGGCCCCGACCAACCCGGAGGTCGGGGAAACGACCATCTCATGGAAACGTCGCAGGCCCGGGTCGCCGGCTCCCTCGAAGTGGTGCTCCTCGGCCGGGAAGAGGCCGGGCATGCTCTGCAGGTCGACGATCCGGTCGACGTTGCCTGCGAATACCAGGCGGTCGCCGCCGTGGAGCCGCTCGCTCGGGGCCACCGGCGCGATGACGCGACCCTCTCGCTCGATCTCTACGAGATAGACGCCTTGGAGGTTGCGCAGGCCGGTATCGCCGACGGTGTTTCCCACGGCCGGGCCTTGAGGTTGCACCATCATCTCGACGGTGAATTCTCGCTGGGTGTGGGCAGGAGTCCCGGGCTCGCGCCGCGGCGGCAACAGGCGTGGCCCCGCAAGGACGAGCACGACCAGACCGGCGGCTGCAAGGGGCAGACCAACCTTGGTGATCTCGAACATCCCGAGGGCAGGGCGCTCGTCGGCGACCAGGAGGCCCGAGACAATCAGGTTGGTCGAGGTTCCGATGGCCGTCAGCAGGCCGCCGAGCATGCTCGCGTAGCTCAGCGGGATCAGGAACCCGGACGCGGACCGGCCGGCTCGCCGGGCCCACAGCACGACACGAGGTCCGACCATGGCCACGATCGCGGTGTTGTTGAGGAAGCCGGATGGGATCAGAACGGCGGGCAGGAACCGCGCGAGCTCGCTGCGGGCGGGCCGGTCGCCAGGCGTGGAGGTTCCGTGCGGGGCGGAGGCGGCGCGGCGGGGCAGCGTGCGTGAGGTGAGCCACTCCAGGGCCCCAGTGCGTTGCACGGCCCCCGCGAGGACATACAGGGCGGCGATGGTGATCGGTGCCGGATTGGCGAAGCCGGCGAAGGCCACGCGGGCGTCGATCACGCCGAGGAGGAACAGCGTTACCGTGCCCGCCAGGACGACCTGCGCCGGGGGCAGGCGGTCGGTGACCAGGAGCCCGAGCACGGCCGCGATGACGGCAACGGTCAACCATCCCTCGGCGGTCATGCAGCGGCATTGTCCCCCAACGCGGAGCAGCCCCTCGGATAACGCGCGTTCTCTTGGCCGATTAGCGACCGTAACCGGCGAAGCCACCGTTATCTCACCAATTCGCAGGTCAGACAGGAACTCTCGCTGAGGCCGTCGAACCACTTACAGGAGCGGCGGACCAACGCCTGGGGGGCAGCGTGGAAGTACTCAAGGTCTCCAGCAAGTCGAATCCGAACTCGTGTGCGGGCGCAATGGCCGGCGCCATCCGTCAGACGGGGGCAGTGGAGGTGCAGGTCGTAGGCGCGGGCGCGCTCAACCAGGCCATCAAAGCGATCGCGATCGCCCGGGGCTACGTGGCGCCGTCTGGCATCGACCTCATCTGCATCCCGACGTTCGCTGACATCGAGATCGACGGGGAGGGCCGCACCGCCATTCGCCTCCTCATCGAGGACCGCCAACAGCGCGTCCCCATGACACTCGATATGAGGGGGGACGAGGCTCTGCTCGAGCCCCAGGCCGACGGAAAGGCCACCAGCGCACCCCGTCCCCGACGGTAGCGGCTCGAGCCACAAAGAGCGGTTTGACAGCCACAATCCGTGGGTAGGGCTCGATCATGGCCCAGCCGGAGCCAATTCGGGTCCTTGTCGTCGACGATGAGCACGACATGCGCCGGCTGTTCCGGCTCGCGCTCGACTATGACGAGCGCTTCGACGTCATAGGCGACGCGGTCGATGGGGTGACCGCGGTCGAGGCGGCGGTCGCGCTGGTTCCCGAGGCGATCGTGCTCGACTGGGCGATGCCCCGTCTCAGCAGTGGTGAGGCCATCCGTGGGCTGAAGCTCGCCGCGCCCGCGTGCAAGGTCGTGGTCGTCTCCGCGTACGACCGGTCCGAGATCGCCGACGAGGCGGAAGCCGCGGGAGCCGACGCGTACCTCGACAAGCCCAATGCCGCCGCCACCCTGGCCGGTGTTCTGCTCCGGATATGCCGCGAAGAGGTCGACCTCCGTGAGGAGACCGAACCGGCTCCGATCCGCGGCCCCGAGGGGCGATAAAGCTTCCTCACCCGGTTCGGGACCCAAAGCTGGGGCCTAACCTGTATGCGTGACTCCATCCGGCGGCGAGCCCGGTCGAAAGTACCTGGTTCGTACCTTCGGCTGTCAGATGAACGAGCATGACTCGGAGCGCATTGCCGGTCTGCTCGAGGCCGAGGGCATGGTGGCGGCCGCGAATGCCGACGATGCCGATGTGATCGTTCTCAACACCTGCACGATTCGGGAGAACGCCGACAACAAGCTCTTCGGGAACCTAGGCCACTTGAAGGCGCTGAAGAGTCGCCGGCCCGGCCTTCAGATCGCCGTGGCCGGCTGTATGGCCCAGTCGGAGCAGGATCGCATCCGCGAGCGGGCCCCGTATGTCGACGTCGTTTTCGGCACCCACAACGTGGCACGGGCCGCTGAGCTGCTCGAAGAAGCCCGCCATAACGGTCCGATCACCGAGATCTGGGAGGAGAGCGAGGCCTTCCCCAGCGCACTTCCGGTTCGCCGGGATGCCTCTCATGCCGCCTGGGTCACCATCCAGATCGGCTGTGACAACAACTGTGCCTTTTGCATCGTTCCGGCGGTGCGGGGTCGGGAGATCAGCCGCCCCTTCGACGAGATCGTCGACGAGGTGCGGACGCTCGCGGCCGGTGGAGTGGTCGAGGTAACTCTGCTCGGCCAGAACGTCAACTCCTATGGGCGCGATCTCACCGTCGCCCGCCGGGCGGCGGGCGAGGCGGTACGGCCCCGGCCACTGTTTGCCGAGCTGTTGCGGGCCGTAGGTGAGGTCCCCGCGATCCGGCGGGTCCGGTACACGAGCCCCCATCCGAAGGACCTTCGTCCCGACACGATCGCCGCGATGGCGGAGGTTCCGACCGTGTGTCCGCATCTCCACTATCCGCTGCAGTCAGGAAGTGATCGGGTGCTGGCGGCGATGCACCGGGGCTACACGGCCGCGCGCTATCTCCGCCAGCTCGACGCGGCGCGGGCCGCCATCCCCGATCTGGCGGTCACGACCGATGTGATCGTGGGCTTCCCGGGGGAGACCGAAGCCGACTTCGAACGCACCCTCGAGGTCGTCGCGGCCGCCAAGTACGACAGCGCGTACACCTTCATCTTCTCGCCCCGCCCCGGTACCGAGGCCGCGAGCTTCACCACCTCCTTCGTCGCACCTGACGTCGTCGCCGACCGGTTTGAGCGGCTGCGTGTCGTGGTGGAGCGATCGGCGCGCTACCGCCACGAGGCGCGGGTGGGACGGGTCGAGGAAGTTGTCGTCGAGGGTCCGAGCCAACGGGAAACCGGTGTCCTCACCGGCCGCACTGGGCAGAACAAGCTGGTGCACTTCCGCTCCGATCCGCTGCGCGCCGGCACCTTTGCCGACATCCTCATCACGCGCGCCGGCGCGCACCACCTAAGCGGAGAGATGCTGGAGGTGACGGCTCGGCCCCGTCACAAGACCCGCCTCGCCGTCACGGCCGGTTGAGGAGCCCCACCGGATGAGGCGAGAAATGGCGATGCCGCCGTTCGTCCTCGTGCACAGTCCGCTCGTCGGCCCCGCTACCTGGCTCGGCGTAGCTGAGCAACTCCACGCGCGTGGCGCGGTCGCGCTCGTCCCATCTCTGGTTCGAGCGACGCGCGAAGGGAACCCGGCGTGGAAGGCGCAGGCGGAGGCGGTGGCCGATGCCGCCGGCGCCGCCGGTGTCAAGGAACCCGTGGTCGTCGGCCACAGCGGCGCGGGTGCTCTCCTGCCCGTGGTCGGCGAGGCGCTCGACGGCGTCAGCGGCTACGTGTTCGTCGATGCCGGCCTGCCGGAGGGGGGCGCCACGCGACTTGCTTCCCTCCACCCGTCTCTTCGCTCCCATCTCGAGAGCCTCGAAGACGGCGGCATGTTGCCCCCGTGGAGTGAGTGGTGGGGACAGGGCGCGCTCGAGCGGCTAGTGCCCAACGCACCGGTTCGGGAAGCCTTCGTCGCCGAGCTCGAGCCAGTGCCCCTGCACGTCTTCGAGGAAGCTCTCCCAGATGTCCGCGGCTGGCCCGACGCTCCATGCGGCTATCTCCGGCTGAGCGACGCCTACGAGGGAGAGGAAGCCGAGGCGGCGGGCCGCGGTTGGCCGGTTGGCCACCTTCGGGGAACCCACCTCGAGATGCTGCTGAGGCCGGAAGCGGTCGCAGATGCTCTGCTCCACATCGTGACCCGCATGGGGATCGGCAACCACTGACGCGGCACCTCGCGCTCGTCGGACCGACCGCATCCGGCAAGTCGGAGTTGGCCCTGGAGGTCGCCAGGCGCTGGGGCGACATCGAGATCGTGTCCGTCGACTCGATGCAGCTGTATCGCGAGATGGACATCGGAACGGGGAAGCCGAGCGTGTCCGACCGCAACGAGATTCCCCACCACCTGCTCGACGTGGTCGATCCGGGTGACGAGTTCTCGGTCGCCGACTTCCAAACCCAGGTCGGGCGCGCCATGAAGGAGATCGAGCGCCGGGGCCACCGCGCCCTCCTCGTCGGCGGCACCGGCCTCTACCTGCGTGCGGTGGTCGACAACCTCACCATCCCGGGAGAGTTCCCTGCCGTACGGGAAGAGATCGAAGCCGAGCCCGACACCGCAGCCCTGTACCGCCGTCTCCGTAACCTTGATCCGGCGGCGGCGAGCCGAATGGAGCCCGATAACCGCCGTCGGGTGGTCAGGGCGCTCGAGGTGACTGTCGGCAGCGGCCGTCCGTTCTCGAGCTTCGGTCCCGGCCTCGGCCTGCACCCGTCTACCCACTTCGCCCTCGCAGGGGTTTGGCTGCCCCGGGCGGTGGTCAACGCTCGAATCGAGGACCGCTTCGATGCGATGCTCGCCGGCGGACTCCTCGACGAAGTACACCGCCTTGTGGCGCGGCCGCTCGGCCTGTCGAGAACGGCGCGGCAGGCTCTGGGCTACAGGGAGCTCCTTGCACACGTCGAAGGCGGGCTGCCGTGGGACGAAGCCCGCGCTGACGCGATCCGTCGAACGCGCCACTTCGCCCGCCGGCAACGGGTGTGGTTCCGGCGTGATCCGCGGATCGTCTGGCACGGTGCCCCGAGCAATCCGTTCGCTGTGCTCCCTGCCCTACTGGGAGACTGGAAGGTGCGATGCCAGCACTGACCCTCACGAAGCACCACGGCTGGGGCAACGACTTCCTCGTGCTGCTCGACGTTGCGGACGAGCACGCAGACGCTGCGGAGGCGATGGCCCGCGCGCTCTGCTCCCGTCATACCGGGCTTGGCGCCGACGGCTTTATCCGCGTCACCGCTGGCGGCGACGACACCGACCTCACCATGGAGCTGCGGAACGCCGATGGGGGGCGCGCGGAGATGAGCGGCAACGGGATCCGCTGTCTCGCGCAGGCAGCAGCCGACGCCGGCCTGATCACCGATAAACGGTGCCGGGTCGCGACCGATGGCGGCGTTCGCGATCTCCTCGTTCACCCGGAGGAGCAGCCCGGATTGCGCACGGTCGACGTCGACATGGGAGCGGTGGAGGTCGGCAACGACATGCCGCAGGAGAGCGAGGGCTACCGAGCGAGGAAGGTCTCGATCGGTAATCCGCACCTGGTGCTGTGCGGCCCCGACCCCGACACGGTCGACGTCGCTCGCCTCGGCCAGGAGATCCAGGCAGTGCATCCCGGCGGCATCAACGTCGAGTTCGTCATGGTCGGGCCTGGCCTCGACGAGGTGACCATGCGGGTCTGGGAGCGCGGCGTCGGCGAGACGCTCTCGTGCGGCACGGGCGCATGTGCAGCGGCGGCGGCCTGCCACGCGTGGCAACTGGTGGGGCCGGTGGTGACTGTCCGGCAGAAAGGTGGCACGGCCCGCGTGGAGCTCGGGCCGAGCGTCATCCTCAGCGGCCCTGCCGTTCGGGTGGCTGCCATCGAAGTCGATTGGGGCGGTGGTGCGACGTGGTCCTGATCGAACGGACCTTCCGAGAGAAGATCGTGCTCGTGGGCGTCGTGTTACCGCCGGCGGGAGTCGACGAAGTCGAACGCCACCTCGACGAGCTCGCCGAGCTGATCGACACCGCCGGCGCTGATGTCGTGGAACGGGTAGTGCAGCGGCGCGACCGTCCGGATCCGGCCACCTACATCGGCTCCGGCAAGGCGGAGGAACTGCAGATGGTCGCCGAGGCAACCGACTGCGACACCGTCGTCTTCGACGACGAGCTCACTCCGGCCCAGCAGCGCAACCTCGAGAAGGTCCTCGGCCGCACCGCCATCGACCGCACCGCGGTGATCCTCGACATCTTCGCTCAGAACGCTCGCACCGACGAGGGCAAGGCCCAGGTCGAGCTGGCGCAGCTGCGCTACCGCCTTCCGCGCCTGCGTGGCCGGGGCAAGCAGCTGTCCCAGCAGGCCGGCGCCATGGGCGCGGGCGCGGCGCGCGCTCCGATCGGCTCACGCGGCCCGGGCGAAACGCAGCTCGAGATCGACCGGCGCCGGCTCGTTCGCCGCATGACTCGTCTCGAGGTGGAGATCAAGGAACTGCGCAAGAACCGCGTCACCCGGCGGAAAGGGCGGCGGCGGTCTCGCCTGACATCGGTATCGATTGTCGGATACACGAATGCGGGGAAGTCGACGCTTCTCAACCGGCTCACCGATGCCGGTGTCCTGGTGGAAGATCGCCTCTTCGCGACACTGGATCCTCGGACCCGGCGCCTTCAACTCCCGGGTGGGGAAACTGTGCTCCTGTCCGACACCGTCGGCTTCATCCGCAAGCTTCCGCATGGGCTGGTCGAAGCTTTCCGTTCGACCCTCGAGGAGGTGGCCGAAGCCGACCTACTCGTCCATGTGGTCGATGCCGCCGCCCCCGAGCCGGACGAGCAGATCCTCGCGGTGCGGGAGGTGCTCGCCGAAATCGAGGCTGGCGACATTCCCGAGGTCATCGCCTTCAACAAGGCTGATGCCGCGCCCGGCGCGGCGCGCGACCTCGCGCTCCGTCATCCCGGCTCGATCGTGATGTCGGCCGCGACGGGTGAGGGGATCGAGACGCTCCTCGAAACGATCGCTGACCGCGTCCGGTCCAGGTCTAACGTGATGGAGCTCGTCGTGCCGTACGAGCGCGGCGACGTGCTCGCCGCGCTGCACCGTGAGGGGGAGGTTGTGCAGGAGATCCACGAGGAAGGCGGCACTCGTGTGCAGGCCCGGCTCGACGACGTCGGCGCAAGCCGTTTCAGGGAGTTCGCGGTCGGTGGCTGAGACGGGGTTCGAGCCTCCGCCCTACCCGTACGAGAGGCTCGATGCCTTGAAGGAGAAGGCATCCAGCCATGACGGGGGCGTGGTCGACCTGTCAGTCGGCACGCCGTGTGATGCACCTCCGGCTCTTGTGCTCGACGCGCTCGCGACATCCGACAGCGAGCGCGGGTATCCGCCGTCGGTTGGCACTCCGGCACTCCGCGCCGCGGCCGCCTCCTGGATCGAGCGCCGCTTTGGAGTGTCCGTCGATCGGGCCAACGTGGCCGCCTGTGTCGGGACCAAGGAGTTCGTCGCGACCCTGCCGCAATGGCTCAAGCTCCGGCGGCCGGATCGCGACACGATCCTTTTTCCCGCGGTCAGCTACCCGACCTATGAGATGGGCGCCGTCCTGGCGGGGTGTCGACCGGTGGCGGTGCCGCTAGACGCGCAGTGGCGGCTCGACCTCGATGCCATCGATCCGGCTGACGCCGACCGCGCTCTCGCGCTGTGGGTGAACAGCCCCGGGAATCCTGCCGGCGCCCTCGACGACCTTGGCGCGGCAGCTGCGTGGGGACGCCGCCGCGGCGTACCCGTCTTCAGCGACGAGTGTTATGCCGAGTTCACCTGGGCGGGCGAGCCGACCACGATCCTGAGCTATGCCCACGAAGGTGTGGTAGCGGTGCACTCCCTGTCGAAGCGCTCCAACTTCGCAGGAGGCCGGGCGGGCTTCTATGCCGGCGACCCCGAGCTGGTGCACTACCTCTCCGAGGTTCGCAAGCACGCCGGTCTGCTGATGCCCGGTCCGGTGCAGGCTGCCGCGACCGCCGCCCTGGGCGACGACATGCACGTTGAGGCCCAACGGATGCGGTACATCCAGCGGCTCGAGGCGTTCCGCCGGGTGCTCGGAGGCCTCGGGGTGGAGGCGCCGATGCCGGCCGGGGGCTTCTACCTTTGGGCGCCGGCGCCCGACGGCGACGCGTGGTCGTTCACGGCCCGGCTGGCCGCAGAAGGGGGAGTGTTGCTTGCTCCGGGAGACATCTTCGGCGCCCAGGGCGCCAACCACGTGCGCGCTGCCATGGTCCAGCCGCTCGAGCGCCTCGAGGTGGTGGCCGGTCGCCTGCGTAGGTGAGGGGCGGCTCGGATCACGGAAACGACGGCGGCGCCCACCAGCGCGGTGACGACGAGGTTGATCGAGAAGTGGAACCAAACCAGGTCCGCGCTCGTACCCGCGAACCCAGGCGCCGGCGTGAGGCCGTCGCGGACGTACTGCACCACCTTTGCCCCGTGCTCCAGCTCGTGATACGCCTGCACGCCGACCGCCGCGAGCAGCGGGGGTGTGCGGATGCATGCGACTACTGCCAGCACGAGTGCGACGAGCAGCACCGTGTTGAACTCGAGGTGCACCCACTCGTTGTCGAACGTGGCGCCCGCGACGCCGTGGGCATCGGTTCGCCCGAGGAACTTGGCCTGTACCACCTGGGCGGCGTGCTCGGCCTGGTGCACGAGCTGCACTCCGAACGCGGTGGCCAGCAGTAACTGCCAGCCTCCCAAGCCTCCGAACCGGGCGAGGGCCGCGGGCGCCCCCAGCAGGACCAAGCCGAAGAGGAGGAGCGGCCACAAGTCGGGAACGCGGCTTGGCGCCGGCGTCGTAACGCTCCCAGTCATCTCGAGCACCGCGCGTCCGGTGAAGTCGGTGGCCTCGAATCCGCCGATCACGGCGTGGGAGTGGAACTGTACGACGAGGCCGTGGCCCTCTGAGCTGCGGAAGCCGGGTGTGGATGCCTCGACACCGGTCGCCCGGTTGTCGAGGAAGGTGCACATGCTCATGTCGCCGCACCAGTAGGCCGTGCCGGATGAATCGCGTACGACGTTGCGGAGGGCCCGGCCCTGCGACATCTCGGTGATGCTCACCCCTCGCTCGGTGGTTCCCGTGACGACGTTGTCCGCGAAAGTCACCTTCGACACGTGCGCCACGATGCCCTCATGGGCCGGACCGGTCACGCGGCAGCCGCGCACCGTCGAGGCCGGCCGGCCGTCGGAGTTGGTGATCTCGAGGCCCTGCGCCATCGGTGAGGTGAGACCTGCGATGCGGCACCCGGCGACGGTGACTTCGGAGTTCTGCACGAAGATGCCGTGGTAGCCAGCGTCGATTGCGGTGGCGTCGTGGAACCTGACTGCGGTCGAGTGGCGGACCACGATCCCGTGCTTCCCACCGGTCACGGTGGCCCCATCGAGGGTGACCCCGTCGGTTTCTACGATCTCGATTCCGATCCCTTCGTTCGCTGCGACGACAGTCGCGCCAGGCTCGAAGACAATCGTGACCGGCCGATCGATCACGACCGGACCGGCGTGGTGGCCCGGCATGGCGCGCAACACCGAACCAGCCGGTGCGGCGGCTACCGCCGCGGCGAGATCGGAGACGGGGGCGCCCGCCGTGCCGGCTCCGCTAGTGAGGAGTAGGAGGAGCGCGGCGAGCAGGAGTCGTCTCACTTCACTGAGCCACCCAGCAGACCGGCTTCGAAGTGACGTTGGAAGAGGAAGAACACCACTAGCGGCACCGACATCGAGATGAACGCGCCTGGTGCGATCACACCGATGTTCGAGCTGAACTGACCGAGCTGACGGGCGATCGCCACTGTGATCGGGGCCCGATCGCCGGCAAAGATCAACGCCACGAGGAGGTCGTTCCATACCCAGAGGAATTGGAAGATGGCCAGAGCGGCGATGGCCGGCAGCCCGAGGGGCAGGACGATGCGGGTGAAGATACGGAACTCCGACGCCCCGTCGAGGCGGGCAGCTTCGAAGAGGTCGCGCGGTAGACCGGCGAAGAAGTTACGCAGCAGGAACACCGCGAACGGCAACCCGAAGGCGACGTGGAAGGTGACCACCGCAGGGATTCCTTGGATTCCGGTCGCGCGGAAGAGTTGGAACACCGGGATGAACGCCATCTGCAGGGGGACGACAAGTAGCGCGACCACGAGGAGGAACAGCACGTCACGGCCGGGGAACTGCATCCAGGCGAACGCGTAGCCCGCCATCGACGCGATCAGCACGACGAGGAGCGTGGTCGGCACCGCGATGAGAAAAGTGTTCCAGACGCTCTGCACGAGGGTGGAGTTGTCGAAGAAGCCCCGATAGCTCTCGAGGGTGATCTCGGTGGGTTTGGTGAAGAAGGTCCACCATCCCGATGTCCCGTATTCCTCTACCGGCCGGATGCTGTTGATGAAGAGGCCGAGCGTGGGCACGAGCCAGAAGAGGGCCATCAACGTCAGGAAGATCTGGACCGGCCAGCGCCGGAGGTTGCGGATAAGACGTTCCATCAGCGACGACCCTCTTCGATGCGGAAGCGGCGGATGTTGAATGCCAGGATCGGCAGGACGAGCACGAACAGGAACACGGCGATCGCGGCGCCGAGGCCGCGGTTGCCGGCGCCGGTGAAGGCAGTACGCCACATCTCGAGGGCGATCACGTTCGCTTCGTCCTGGACCGACCCGGGCGCGATGGCGAAGACAAGGTCGAACATCTTGAGGGCGTTGATCGTCATGGTGATGAAAACGACGCCCAACACGGGACCGAGGAGTGGGACGGTGATGCGCCGGAATACTTGCCACTCGGTCGCCCCGTCGACGCGGGCGGCTTCGAGCAGCTGGCGGTCGATCGCGGCGAGGCCCGCTCCGATCACGACCATCGAGAAGCCGGCCCACACCCACGTCGCCGCGATGATGGCCGCCGGCGTGATGAGCGAGGGCCCGAGCCACCGGATACCCGACCACTCGGTCCTGAAGACACTGCCTTTGACCTTCACCACGTAGGTGCCCGGCTCGACGTCGTCGATCGCGAATGTGCCGTCCGGTCCAGTCGTCGCCTCACCGACGACATCGCCCCCGGACGAGATGGCCGTGACCGCGACGCCGGGCAGTCCCGACTCGCCGCTCTCCACGACGCCTTTTTCGTCGGCGCCGGTCTTGACGTCACGCCAGACGACGCCCGCCAGAACTCCAGGTGCGGGTGGCGGATCGCGGGCGTTCTCGGCCTCGTCGGGAACCTGGTCGGTCGCGATGCGCAGCAGACCGATGCGCACGACACCGCCCTCAGCTCCGACGACTGCGCCGGCACGCACCGCGTCGTCGTCCGCTACCTCGAGGTCGTCTACGGATGGGACTGCTCCCGCGTATTGCCCTTCGGGGAGCACCAGGCTGCGTGGGACGTTGAGGAGCGCGTTTACGGCGCCCCGGTCGGGATCGGCCTCATAGACGATCCGCCAGATGATGCCGGAGGCGAGGAGGGAGATCGCCATCGGCAGGAATAGAACCGTCTTGAACGCCGTCTTCCAGGCGATGCGTTCGCTGAGGACCGCCAGCATCAGTCCGACGGTCACCACGAGGACGGGGAAGGTGGCGACCCATACGAAGCTGTTGACGATGGCGCGGCGCATCCGTCCGAGCCGGAACATCGTCTCGTAGTTGTCGAGTCCGACGAACGTGTCGCCCGCGCGGTCGAACAGACTCCGGAAGGCGGTGGCCACCGCCGGATACACGACGATGGCCCCGAGGAACACGAGGGCCGGTGCGAGAAACACCCCCGCGAGCAGCAACTGTTGTCTGCGGTTCCCGCCCACGAACCTCCTTCCGTTTGCGCGGGAAAACTCTGGAGTGGTTAGCCCCCGGAATCCGGGGGCAAACCACTCCAGAGTGGTGCGGCTGGGTCAGGCGTAGGCCGTTTGGGCCTCCTCTTCCAGCCGGCCCGTGATCCCGTCGATGTCGTCGGGATTGGCCATCCAGTCCTGGAGGCGGCCCCAGATGCCCGAGCCGGCGGTGGCGCCGAGGGCGGAGGGCACGCTGTCGGACAGGTCGAAGACGAACTCCTCGGCTTCGATTAGCTGCTCGGCGGCCCGGCGGGTGATGTCGTCCGGATACACCGACAGGTCGACGTCGGTGTTGGCGGAACTGAAGCCGCCTTCGGCCGCCCAGACCTCGGCCGCCTCAGCGGACGCGAGGTACTCGAGGAGCTGCTCGGCCTCGTCGGTCTGGTTCAACATGACCACCACGTCACCGCCGCCGACGACCGCGCGAGGCGAGTCGTCGATGCTCGGGAAGGCGAAGAAGTCGAACCCGGTACCCGGCTCGGCATCGGTCTCGGCGATGATCTCGCCCGCCACGAAGTCGCCCTCGTACATCATGGCCGCCTCGCCGGTGGCGAAGACCTGCTTCACCGAGTCCTGGAAGCCGGTGTTCAGCGCCCCATCGGGGCCGCCCAGAACGAACTCCTCCTGCCCGATGAGCTCGCCCATCTTGGCGAAGGTGTCCTTCACCGACTGGTCGGTCCAGGGGATCTCGTGGTCGATGAGCTGCTGGTACTTCTCGGCCCCCGCGACCCGGAGGTACACATTCTCGAACCAGTCAGACAGCACCCATCCGTCGGCACCCCCGACGGCAAGCGGGGTTATTCCCGCGTCGGCAAGGTCGCCTGCGGTCGTTACCCACTCCTCGTAGGTCTCCGGTGGCTCGAGCTCGGCCTCTTCCAGGGCCTGCACGTCGTACCAGACGGTCGACTTGTTGGCCACCTTGAACCAGAGCCCGTAGAGCTCACCGTCGTGGGATCCGAAGTCGCGCCAGTGCGACGCGTACCGCTCGTCGACGGCGTCGCCGACGACGTCTTCGATCGGCTCGAGCTCGCCCCGTTCGGCCAGGTCTTGCAGCAGACCGGGTTGGGGCAGCTGGGCGAGGTCGGGCGGAGTGCCGCCTTCGACCCGAGTGGAAAGGATGGTCGGGAGGTCGTCACCGACGCCCTCGAGGTCGACCTCGATGCCGGTCTCTTCGGTGAAGGCCGCCATCACCTTCTTGGCATTCTCCAGTTCGCCGCCCGTCCACTTGGCGAGCATCGAAACGCTCCCGCCGTCGGTGGGAGCCGCACCTCCGTTGTCATCGTCGTCCCCATCGCCGCACGCGGCGCCGAGGAGGGCCAGGCTGGCCAGTACAGCCAGTAGTCGTATGTACTTGCGCATTCCGTTAATCCAACTCCTTGTGGTCCGCCTACGGTCGGTCGGAAGGTTCGATGCTCACCCTCCTTTCTTCACCGCGAGCCCAGTCTCGGGATCGAAGAAGTGGAATCGGGCGGTGTCGACGGCCACTTCGATCGGGTGGCCCTGCTCGGCGGGACTGCGCGGACTGAAGCGAGCGGTCATCTCGGACTGGGCGGATGCCGCCTGACGCTCGAGCTGCTCGATGGCCTCGGTGCCAACGTCGGCGGCGAGCTCCTTGGTCGCTTCGGTCAACACGCGCGGCGCATCGATGACGAAGTGCACGAAAACGTCGGAGCCCATTGCCTCCACGAGGCCGGCGGTCGATCGCAGGCGGCGATCGGGCGGGTAGTCGGGCACGAGAGAAGCGTCGTCCATGTCTTCCGGACGGATGCCTGCGACGACCTTTCGGCCGCGGTAGGCGGCTAGCGCCGGGTGGTCGGTGAGGAGACTGTCATCGAGCCGGAGCCGTTGTGAGCCGAGCACGAGCCACGTCCCCCCGCCGTCGCCCCCCTCGATCGTCGCCTCCATCATGTTCATGGCGGGCGAGCCGATGAAGCCGGCGACGAAGAGGTTGTCAGGCTCGTCGTAGAGCTCCTGGGGAGTAGCGACTTGCTGCAACTCTCCGAGCCGCATCACCGCCACTCGATCGCCGAGGGTCATCGCCTCGGTCTGGTCGTGGGTCACGTAGATGGTTGTCACTCCGAGGTCGCCTTGGATGCGGGCGATCTCGGCCCGCATCTGGACTCGAAGCTTGGCGTCGAGGTTAGACAGCGGCTCGTCCATGAGGAATGCCTGAGGCTGGCGAACGATGGCGCGACCCATCGCGACCCGTTGCCGCTGACCGCCCGAGAGAGCTCGCGGTTTGCGGCTCAGGAAATCCTCGAGACCCAGCACCCGCGCGGCCTCCTGGACACGTTGGTTGATCTCTTGTTTCGGAAGCTTGCGGAGCTTGAGGCCAAAGCCGATGTTGTCGGCCACGCTGAGGTGCGGATAGAGCGCGTAGCTCTGGAACACCATGGCGATATCGCGATCCTTGGGTGCCACGTTGTTCATGACGCGGTCGCCGATGCGGAGCGTTCCGCGCGTGATGTCCTCGAGGCCTGCGACCATCCGCAACGCCGTCGTCTTCCCACACCCTGAGGGTCCGACGAGCACCATCAACTCGCCATCGCCGATGGTGAGGTCGAGATCGGCGACTGCCTTCGCCCCGCCGCTGTAGATCTTGGTGATGTTCTCGAGGACCACTTTTGCCACGGGGGGCGTCACCCTCTTCCCGACAGTTGCGACGCGGATGATCGGCGTGCAAGCGCGTAGGCAAGCTAACCGGGCACATTCGTCCGCGCCACTACCTTCTCTCGCGGCTCGACTTGAGCAAGAGCCCCGGCGCCGTCGATAGTTGGTGCTTCGAGAGTTCGAGGGATATGGGGGAGGACCACATGGGAGGCAGACTCGCTGGCAAGGTCGCGGTGATCACCGGCGCAAGTCGGGGGCTCGGGCAGTACTGCTCGGTCGGCTACGGCGCTGAGGGTGCGACTGTCGTAATCGCGGCTCGGACCGAACAGGAGAAGGATCCGCAGCTGCCGGGGACGATCCATGAAACGGCGAAGTTAGTCGAAGAAGCGGGAGGCGAAGCCTTCCCTGTCGTGTGCAACGTGGCCGATCTCGGATCCGTCGAGAAGATGGTCGCCCAAGTCATCGACCGCTACGGTCAGATCGACGTGCTGATGAACAACGCCGCGGTGCAGCCGCCCGGGTTCATCTCCACCATCGAGCCCCGGCACTGGGAGCTCGAATTCCGCGTCAACGTGCACGGTCCGTTCTACTGCTGCCACACCGTTCTTCCCCACATGCGGGAGCGCAAGAGCGGGTCGATCATCAACATCTCCTCGGTCGCGGCGCGGGGCGGGTCGCACTACGGCGCGACCAAGCGTGCCCTGGAGGCCATGACGATCGGCCTTGCACGAGAGCAGAAGGACAACGGCATCGCGGTGAACGCTCTGAAGCCCGTGGGTGCGATCGATACACCTGGTCTGCGCTACGGCCGCGCTCCCGGACAGACGGGCGGCGCGAGGACCTCAGAGCGCGTCCGCGACCTCCCGACGCCCGACAACTATGTCGAAGCCGCGATTCTGCTGGCTATGCAGACCCCCGATACGTGCACGGGCGAGGTCTTCGACGACGCCGAAGCGGTCGCCCGGCTCGCCCCTTGACCGGCGAACTTGAGGCAATAACGAACGGAATCCGTTCGTTATTGCCTCAAGTTCGGCTGGGGTCCGTAGGCTCGCGGCCCATATGGCTGACTTGCAGGCGCGAATCGAGGAACTGTGGGAGCGGCGGGGCGAGTTGTCGCCCGCCGACACTGACGCGGCGGAGGTGATACGCGAGGCCGTCGACCTCCTCGACCGCGGGGAGGAACGCGTCGCCGAAGTCGTCGACGACCGCGTCGTTGTGCACGAGTGGCTGAAGCACGCCATCCTGCTGCTGTTCAAGGTTCAGCAGATGGAGACGGTTGAAGCCGGCCCGTTCGAATACCTCGACAGGTTGCCGCTCAAGCGCCAGTACGCCCAGCTCGGCGTCCGCGTCGTGCCCGGGGGATCGGCCCGGTGGGGAGCGTTCCTCGACCGGAACGTGATCCTGATGCCGAGTTACGTCAACATCGGCGCCCGCGTGGGCGCCAACTCCATGGTCGACACGTGGGCGACGGTGGGCAGCTGCGCCCAAATCGGATCCAACGTCCACCTGTCGGGTGGCGTGGGAATCGGGGGAGTGCTCGAGCCGCCTCAGGCGGCGCCCGTCATCATCGAAGACGACTGCATGATCGGGAGCCGCTCCATGGTCACCCAGGGGGCCAGGGTCGGACGGGGCAGCGTCCTCGGCGAAGGCGTGCTGCTCAATCCTGGGATTCCGGTCATCGACACCCAGACGGGCGAGGAAGTTGGGCGGGGCATAGTGCCCCCGAACTCGGTTGTGGTGCTCGGGTACCGGCACCGCGAGTTCCCCGGCGGTGAGTTCCACCTGCCGTGCGCGTTGATCGTCCGCCGGCTCGAGCCAGGCGACCGCGACCACCTCAACGAGATCCTGCGGGAGTCGGGGATCGGCGGGTGACCGACCTCCTCGAACGGTGCGCCCAGCTCGTCGACATCCCGTCGGTGAGCCACCACGAGCAGGACCTCGCCGACCATGTCGAGGCCGAGCTCGGGACGGTGCCGTGGCTAGAGGTGACGCGGGTGGGCACCAACGTCGTGGCGCGTACCCGCTTGGGGCGTGCCCGACGCCTCGTACTGGCGGGCCACCTCGACACCGTGCCGCCCAACGAGAATGACCGCGCCCGCATCGAGGGCGACGTCTTGTGGGGGCTCGGCGCCGCCGACATGAAGGCCGGTCTGACCGTGGCGCTCGAACTGGCTCGCACGGTGGCCGAGCCCGCGATCGACGTCACTTACGTCTTCTACGAGTGCGAGGAGGTCGCCCAGACCGATAACGGCCTGCTGAAGCTCTTCGGCGAGCGGCCCGACCTTCTCGAATGCGACGCCGCGATCCTCGGCGAGCCGACCGGCGCCGTGGTCGAGGCGGGGTGCCAGGGGACGCTCCGTGCCCGAGTTGTATTGAAGGGCGCCCGCGCCCACACCGCGCGCGCTTGGATGGGCGTCAACGCCATTCATCGCCTCGGCGGCCTGCTCAGCCGGCTCACCGACTACGTGCCCCGGCGTCCGGTGCTGGGCGGCTGTGAGTTCCGAGAGGCGATCCAGGCGGTCTCGGTCACCGCCGGGGTGGCCGGAAACGTCGTGCCGGACCGGGCCGAGGTGGTCATCAACCACCGCTTCGCCCCGGACCGCGCCGGGGAGGAAGCCCTGGCTCATGTCCGGGAGGTCTTCGGTGACGCCATCGACGAGACCGCAGGTGATGAGGTCGACCTCTTCGATCTGTCTGAGCCGGCACCTCCCGCCCTCGACCACCCGTTGTTGCAGTCGCTGGTGGACGCGACCGGAGCCCCTCCTCGCGCCAAGCTCGGGTGGACCGACGTCTCGTTCTTCGCGGCACGCGGGGTGCCGGCCACGAACTTCGGTCCGGGCGAGCCCACTGTGGCCCACACCCGTGAGGAGCGTGTGGACCGGGCCCAAATCGAGCGCGTCCATTCCGTCCTCCACGACCTTCTCACCCGAACTTGAGGCAATAACGAACGGAATCCGTTCGTTATTGCCTCAAGTTCGGCGGTTGGGAGAGGGGTGGGGAGGGGGTCAGTTCTTGAGGCGGGCCTGGAGGGTGATCTCGACGGCGCTCAACGCGACCGACACCGGACACGCGCTCTTGGTCGCCTCGGCGATCTCGAGGAAGGCGCCTTCCTCGATGCCGGGGACCTCGGCTTCGGTCTCGAGGTCGATTCGCACGATCCGGAAGCCGGCCTCCTGCTTCTCGAGGTGCACGCTCGCGGTCGTCGCGACGCTCGCGGGCTCGTGTCCGGCGCGACCCAGCGCGCCCGACAGCGCCATCGAGTAACAGCCGGAGTGGGCGGCGGCGATGAGCTCCTCGGGGTTCGTCCCGGTTCCGTCCTCGAACCGTGAACTGAACGAATACGGACCCTCGTATGCGCCTCCTCCGAGGCGCATCGTGCCGTTGCCCTTCTGGAGCGGGCCGTCCCACCTGGCGTCGGCCTTGCGAATCGGCATTTGACCTCCTGGTCGTGGTTGTAGGGAATCCGAGAACTCGAGACGGACCACTGTCCCAATCCGAAGCCAGTTGGCTCAAGTTCGACCGCAACCGACGCGGGTTCCTTCACCGAGGTCGGTCCCGTCGCGCTCGCGCCGGGGCGGAGGTCGCAGCGGCTAGGGGCGCCGCCACCGGGTGAAGGCGACCGCGGCCGCGGTGGTGCCGAGTGCGAGGGTTGCCGCCGCGATCGGCACCCACGGCCGTCCGCCTGCGTCGCCGTCCTCGGTGCGGATCGCCACCGTCGAGTCCGGGTCGTTGTCTGTGTCGTTGCCCGTGTCGCCGGCGGTGCCCGGCGTGGTCGTGGTGGGAGGATCGGACCGGTCGGTCGCGGTGGTAGACGGATGGGCGGACCCGTCGTCGGACCTGGCGGGCGCCGTGGTGGGTGCCGCCGCCGGCGCGTCGGTCGGAGGCGGTTGCGGCGGGGGCGGGTTGGCCGCCGTCGTGTCGGAGGTCGGGGGCGGCGGGGCTCCCGCGCCGAGGCCTTCGACGGCGCGGGCGACGTCGAGGCGGCCCGAGCCATACGTCGAGTCAGGCCCGGACGGGCCGAGGTCCTTCGCGGTCTCGAGGAGGCGGTCGACGGTCTGTTGGGGAGACAGTCCGGCGCCGCGCAGGACGGCGGCTGCCCCGGCGACATGGGGCGCGGCCATCGACGTTCCCTGCATGTAGCCATATGTGTCCTGGCGGGAGTCATCGACCCATATCGTCGAGAAGATCCGGTTCTCTTCCGGCTCGGCGGGGGTCGCGGGGCCGCCCGGTGCGGCCATTGCCCACATGGCGTTGCCGACATCACTCGAGAAGTACGACGGGGCGTCGTCCCTGCTCACCGACGCAACCACGAGGGCAGGCTCATCGCGGAACCCCGAGGGCAACACGAAGTCGTTCCCGGCCGCGAAGACTGGGATCACGCCTCTCTCCCAGACGTAGGAGATCGCCTCCTGGGTGGTCGGGCCGACGAGCGACTGACCGAACTCACCGAGGGACAGGTTGATCACCTCGGCGCCGTTGTCGGCCGCCCAGCGCATCGCGTCGGCGACTTCCGCCGAGGAGCCTCCACCGTCCTCGTCGAGGACCTTGATCGGCATGATGCGCGCTCTGGGCGCCACCCCCACCACGCCGCCGTTGCCGTAGCCGGCGGCAGCGATGCCGGTCACGTGCGTGCCGTGGCCACGCGGCTGGCCGTAGGTGTTGTGGTAGTCGTCCTGAGGCGGTTGTCCTGGCTCGACGTAGTTCTTGCCTGCGCCGAGCCGTCCGGTGAAGTCCTGGTGGGTCAGGTGCACGCCGGTGTCGATGACCGCGATGTCGACCCCCTCGCCCATCAACGCCTGGTCCCAGGCAGCCTCCGCACCTATCAGACGCATGCCCCACTGCTGGTCCCATCCGCCTTCGGCGGGTGGGGCGGCCGCGAGAGGCGGGGCCGAGAGGGCAGCGGCACAGAGAGTGACCAGGGCCGCGACGAGACGTCGCATGTATGCATTGTGCCCGGTCGGGCGCTGCCTCGACTGTCAGAGCTTACGGAGCACGGTGACGACCTTGCCGAAGATCGTCACGTCGCCGGCGTCGAGCTCGATCGGCTCCATCGCAGAGTTGGCGGGAAGGAGCACCACTTTGTCCCCGCTCTTGGAGAACGTCTTGACGGTGGCCTCCTCGCCCGGGATACCCGCGACGACCACATCGCCCTTCTCGCAGTCGGGCTGCTGGCGCACCACCACGTAGTCGCCCTCGAAGATCCCGGCTTCGATCATCGAGTCACCCCTCACCTGCACCATGAAGAGGGTTCCACTCCCCGTGAGGTCCTCCGGGAGGGGGACGAGTTCCTCCACGTTCTCCTGGGCGAGCACGCCCGTGCCGGCCGCAACGTGGCCGACGAGGGGGACGTGGCGGGTGGGACGCCGCTCGCCGCTGGTGCCCGAGCTGAGGTCGTAACGGACCTCGATGGCCCTGGGTTTGGTCGGATCGCGCCGGAGGTAGCCCATTTGCTGCAGCGACGAGAGGTGGGCGTGCACCGTCGACGACGACGTCAACCCGACGGCTTCGCCGATCTCGCGCACAGAGGGCGGGTAGCCCCGCTCTCGGATGCAGCGCTCGATGAATTCGAGAATCTGGCGCTTCTTAACGGTGAGGACGATGTCGGCCATGCGGCCCATGCTAGAGCAACAATTCGCGAATTACAAACACCTGTTCGCCGAACAGATGTGTGGTTCTCCTCTTGACAGCGAACACAGGTTCGTGGTTGTCTGCGAACAGACGTTCAGAACAGGTGTTCGGAACCCTCTGAACAAGTGTTCGTGTCACACCCGAGGTGCACAGTGCACCCCAGCGCAATCCAACGAAGCAGAGGAGGCCCGAATGGTTGCCATCGCAGTGCCCATGCCCGGAACCACCTATCGGGCAGGCTCGCCCCAGGCGGGCAGGCGCCGCGCCTCCTCCCGATCCCCAGCAGCGACGTCCCCTGCCACATTCCGCCGTCGTCGCCTCGCGGTCGCCGTAGTCGCCTCCGGCGTCCTTGTGGTGGCGTGGCTCGTGGCGGTGCGGCTCGGAGGTGGTTCCCTCAGCACCTCCGAGCCGCCGTCGCTGCGGGTGGAGCCAGTGGCCCAGGTCGTCCACGTCGTCCAGCCAGGGGACACGGTCTGGGCGGTCGCACGGGCTGTCGATCCGGCGGCGGACCCGCGGCGCACCGTCGACCGAATCCTCGAAGCGCGCGGCGATGGCCCGCTCCAGGTTGGTGAGCGCATCGTCCTACCCACTACACCCTGAGCCCCTCGCCCCTCCATCGCCCTCCGTGCTGGCTCCTTCTCCCAGTAGCGTGCCGGGCGCGTGCGCTGCCCGGTCTGTTCCAACGTCGATGACAAGGTGGTCGACTCGCGGCTGGCCGACGACGGCGGCGCGATTCGTCGCCGCCGCGAGTGTCTGGGCTGTGGACGTCGCTTCACCACCTATGAGCGGGTGGAAGAGGCGCCCGTGATCGTCGAGAAGCGCTCGGGGGTCAGAGAGCCCTTCGACCGCACCAAGATCGTCGCTGGCATCCAGGCCGCAGCCAAGAACCGACCAGTGTCGCTCGAGCAGGCTGAAGCGGTAGGCGCCGAAGTGGAGGAGATCGTGCGCCTCGAGGGCCCGGAGGTTGCCAGCGTCGTCATCGGGCGGGCGGTGCTCGACCGGCTCCGCGAGCTCGACGACGTCACCTACCTGCGGTTCGTCAGTGTGTACAAGGGCTTTGCCGACCTGACCGACTTCGAGCGTGAAGTGGTCCTGCTCAGCCGCCCCCACGGGGATGCCCCGACCGAATCCCCGGCCGATCCCGAATAACGATCCCGAATAAGTTGTAGCGACCACGCTCGTCGAGTCCCGCGGGGGTACAGAGTGAAAGTCGGCCTGCTCACCGGTGGCGGAGACTGCCCGGGACTCAACGCGGTGATCCGCGCCGTAGTCCGCAAGGGCGAACGCTTCCACAACGACACCCTGATCGGCTTCCTCGACGGATGGAAGGGTGTGGTCGAGGACCTCACGATGCCATTGGACGTCGAGCGGTGCCGGGGCATCCTTCCTCGGGGCGGCACCATCCTCGGCTCCTCCCGCACCAACCCGTACAAGGTCGACGATGGCGTCGAGCGGTGCAAGGCAACGCTCGCCGCCAACGAGATCGACGCGCTGATCGCCATTGGCGGCGAGGACACCCTCGGGGTGGCCGACAAGCTGCACCGCGATGGTGTATCCGTCGTCGGGGTGCCAAAGACGATCGACAACGACCTGTCGGCAACGGAGGTGACGTTCGGGTTCCACACCGCGGTGCAGATCGTCACCGACGCGATCGATCGGCTGCACACGACGGCGGAGTCCCACGATCGGGTGCTGGTGTGCGAGGTGATGGGTCGTCATGCCGGCCACATCGCGACCTACGCGGCCATAGCCGGGGGCGCGGCCCAGGTGCTCGTGCCCGAGGAGGAGTTCGACATCGACGATGTGTGCCGCCGGTTGACCCGCCGCCACGATCGGGGCCGGTTCGCGAGCATCATCGTGGTGGCTGAGGGCGCCAAGCCCAAGGAAGGGACGATGGTGCTGTCGTCCGGCGACGTCGACGCGTTCGGCCACGTGCGTCTCGGGGGCATCGGAAGCGTGCTCGCGGACGAGATCGAGAAGCGGACGGGGTTCGAAACCCGCGTGACCGTACTGGGTCACATCCAGCGGGGTGGCACGCCGACGGCCTATGACCGGGTGCTCGCCACCCGGTTCGGAATCGAGGCGATCGATGCCGTCCACGACTCCGCGTTCGGCATGATGGTGGCGCTGCGCTCCGGCGACATCATTCGAGTCCCGCTCGCCGATGCCGTTTCCGAGCTCAAGACGGTGGACCCCAAGCTCCTCGAGGCGGCGTCGGTCTTCTTCGGCTGACCCCAGCGAACTTGAGGCAATAACGAACGGATTCCGTTCGTTATTGCCTCAAGTTCGAACCGAGGAGGGCGCGGAAAGGGGCGTCGAGGTGTGGGGGAGCGGCGATCACCAACTGGCGGGACGGCGGCCCGCCGTCGAGTCCGCCGACGATGATGCCGGCTTCGGTAGCGACGAGCGCGGCCGCCGCCCAGTCCCAGGGTTGCAGGCCGCTCTCGTAGTACAGGTCGAGACGGCC
>CAZWDB010000011.1:0-60333 GCA_964632885.1 uncultured Acidimicrobiales bacterium
GACTCCGGCCACAGCGCGCGACGGGCGCGCTCCTTCACGGACTCGCTTCCCAATGAACCCCCATCCCCGAGAGGGAAGGCGACCCTACCGGGCGCCGGTGGCCGGCGAAAGAGGATTATGGGGTGATGTCGGTCACGCTGCGGATCGCCCGATCACCGGTGGGTGGCACGGTCGTAGCGCCCATGGCTGACCGAGCCGCCGAGGAGGCCTTCACCGATCGGGACTTCCACAAGACCGTGCCCCTGTCGGCTAGGAGACCCGGTACCTACGAGTGCCGGCCCGATCTCGGCTCGATCAGCCGCCTAAACAACCATGCCGTCTTGCCGCGCTTTGGGCGGGTGCCGGCTGCGGCCACGGACTTCGTGCCAGCGACTCGCGTTGGTCTCGATCCCGGCGCGACACTCGTCACGCTGCGATCAACGCCTGCTCGCGTGGCGATGATCGCCGCCGGCGCCGCCGAACGAATGGCCGGCGACGTGCAGGCACTCCCGTCCCCCGACGCCACCTTCGACCTCGTGCTGACGATGCACATGCTCTACCACGTGCCCGACCTGACGGCGGCAGTGAGAGAGCTGCGCCGGATCCTTCGACAGGGCGGCCGGCAGCAGGCCTTCACCAACAGCTAGCGGCCCAGTGGGAGCTGCTCGCGGAGTGCGGCGCGTTCCACATCTCGGCGAACCACGGGTCGGTCATCTGCAGAAATCGATACCGCGGATCTACTCGATGATCGCAACCCACTCACGATCGCGCCCCACGAGGACGACGCGGGCCTGCCCGCCGACCCCGTCATCAGCTACCTCGCGAACACTGAGCACCTCGCCGACCTTTGGAGGTAGCGCCGCAGGTCGCCGGGCTGCGGTGGACGGATGTGACCGCTCATGCATCGCGCGGGATCGTGGACGCCCGAACCTGCGGTCACAACCCTCGAATCTGCAACGGTACGGTCCGCCGGTGACTGTCATGTGACCATCGTAGGGACGCCGACGTCCCTAGTCGTCACTCTGGCGGATGATCCGGAGTTGGCTAAGAGGACGAGCCGCGAATTGTTCTCTGTCATTCCGGGGCTGTGTTGGCTGGCGACGGGATACGTGGTGTGGGCACGCCAGGCTTACGACGACAACCCCCACCGATCCGCTATGTAGTCGACGGTCTCTTTCGTGTCGAGCTGGCGGGTGGTGTTCCCGGCGCGGATGAAGAACACTCCCTTGCCCTTATCCGAGTCCGCATACGTGGGCTTCGATCCCGCCTCCACATCCACGAGGCAGACCTCATCGCCATCGACTCGCTCGAATCGAGTCCGGCACCGACTTGCCGGCACGGAGCCCACGGCGTTGGCGAGGACTGTGCGAAGCGCGTTTTCGTACCGGTCCAGGTCGAATGACTTCAGCGTGAGGTCATCCGCGACACCCAGCACTGTCCCGTCGTCGGCAATACCGATCGCCAGCGTCCCTCCGTTTGTGTTCAGAAACGCCGCCACCGTCTTTACGGCAGCGCCGATGATCACCTTCTCGGGAACCTCCGGCTTATGAGTGTGATACAGCGACGACTTGAACTCGACGGTCTCACTCTCGCCTGCGGCGATGAGCTCGGCCACGGTCGGGGGCTCGATTGGGGCTTCGATCGGCTCGAACGGGTCAGTTCCTTGCGCGAGCTTCTCGTAGCCA
Source organism: uncultured Acidimicrobiales bacterium (assembly GCA_964632885.1). Classification (GTDB taxonomy): domain Bacteria; phylum Actinomycetota; class Acidimicrobiia; order Acidimicrobiales; family CAZWDB01; genus CAZWDB01. The sequence continues at coordinate 1,665 of CAZWDB010000011.1, forward strand.
GCTCGGATCACGTTGGCGAGGAGCTGACGCCGCCGCTCGAGAAAGACGTCATACTCCATCTCCTCCCAGCCTTCCGGCAACGCGTGCCAGAAGCGCACTTTTGCGGCGTCAGACTGGGCTACGTGCTGAGCGAACATCGCTGGGAAGTACTCGTCGGGTGGGGTAGCCCCGATCTTGGTGTTGTCCGGCCACTCCAGTAGCGCGTAGTTCGCGACCTGGTTGATGCGGCTCAACGACTTGATCCCTCGACTCTTCAGATACGCGATCGGAAAGAGGTGATGGCGTTCTATTGACTTCTTCTTTGACGTCTGCGCTGGGTCGAGCAGCTGATGGACAGTCAGGTTAGAGAAGAGCACCTTGGCGCCAAGCAAGTTGAGCGCGGCGAAGTACGCAAACATGGCTGGGATGTAGCCACCCGACCAGGCGAGTTGATCTGGCAGGTTCACGTTCCAGAAGTCGCTCGTCAGTTGCGAGCTGATGACCTGGTCAAGACCCGCCAGGAAGGCTGCGGAGTCTGGTGCTTCAGCGAACCGTCGGATGTCCTTCTCCACTTGTGTTTCGGCCGCGCCGGTATATCGACTAGTGAGCACGCACATGAGAAACCAGCGTGCGACCGCGGGCCGAAGGGTCTTGTAGTCGATTCCGAAATCACGGCGACCAATCAGGAAGATGAGATAGGAGTAGATGATCGAGTTCCTGGAGGTGATCATCTTTCCACTGCGGAAGCCTGCCTCTTGAAGTGCCTTGAGGAACTCAGTGAAGTTCGTGAGGTCGAGGACCTCCGTCTGCGCGTGCTTGAGGAGTTCGAAGTTCTTAGCTCTCGTCTCGGCCGAGACCTCGCCGGACTCCAAGTCTTTCCCGCGTAGGAGTTCGTAGGCGTACCGGAGCTGTGCACGCCGATGCCCAAGGCCAACTGAAACGCGCAACAACTGGTCGGGCGATGGCTCAATGAACCAGTTGAATGGACTAGCGCCCACGGACGGCACCTTCGCGTCCTGACAAAAGTGCTCGAGTTCTTTGCGTCCCTTATCCCAGTACACGGACATCAAAGTGAGGATGAAGTCCGCTTGATTGAGCTGCGTCCCCTTCGAGTTAACGCGAACGAAGATCTCGCTGACCTCCTCGACCGCTAAGTCGAACGAGAGCAAGATCGCGCTGAAGGTGTAGCTGGGCAGGCTTGCTAGCCGCTGCAAGTTCGCAGCAATGGTGTCTGCCATCGCAGGCGTCACCTCACGGTCGCCCCGCAATCGTTCGATGAAACTAGTGATGAACCCGTAGTTGCTCTTCGTGCCGCTCAGCACCGCCGATATGTTCGCGACCCACTCCGCGTCGCGCTCGATGGCATTGTTTGCGACTTCGAAGCGCTCGCGAAGTGGGTTGAACGCGATTCGGATGTGCTCCGACTTGAACTTGCTCGACAACACGGGGGCATCGCGGAACACCGCGAACAGCGAAGTGAGCCGCTGTTGGCCGTCCACCACCAGGAGCGAAGGGGTCGTCTGCTTGAGGTCGGTGCCGATTGGATTGGACCCCTGGTCGGGTGATGCCTGCCAGAACAGGAAGTACCCCGTCGGGTACCCCCGATACAGAGAGTCGAGCAAGTCGCGCACCTGCGATCGATCCCAGACGAACGGGCGTTGGAGCTCAGGCAAGCCGATCTGCCCAGTCTCGATCTGGCCCAACAGCGTGCTGATCGGGAAGCTGATGTTCGTAAACTTTGTCGTCACTTTCGCCTCCGAGACGATCGAGTCGCTAGCACGACCTTACGTTTTGGACGCTGAAGTGTGAGCCTCTGACGGCCCACCGAGACCTCTGGCACGACGCATCACTACGGATCAGAAGGTTGGGCTTCCAGTACCTCCGAGCGGACGTAGCGCCCTCGTCATCCGGTTCGTGACCTGAGCATCGCCTAGCTCCGGACCCCTCTTGCAGTCCGTTGGCGACCCCGACGGGCCGCGACCCGAGAAGGAACTCCGCATGCGAGGGCCGCCCTGGGTGCACGTCGATGTGGTGAACCGCGCCGTCGTTTCGGTCCACGTGGATGATCTCCCGGTCGGGGCCCGTTCCGTTTCAGCACCTACTCCGGTCCGCCGGTCGATGAGGGCCTACGGCAGGCGGTGATGGCGCTGGCGAGCACCCATGCGGCATGGCGACGTGGACGATCGGCCCTAGTACGGGTGAGCGCCGATGACGACCGACTCAACCACTCCTGCCGGCTCCCGCGCCCGGATCGGTGTCGTGCCGTCGATCCACGCCTATGGCGTTCAGCTGCGTGATGCGCTAAGGGCCTCCGGTCGGCTGGTGGCGGAAGGCGAGCACCTGCGGTTGACCGAGGACTACCTGTTCGCTTCGCCGTCGACGGCCATGGTGATGCTGGGACGGACATCGAACGGCCGCGTCGAGTGGCGGACGGCCGCCGGCAAGACGCTGAGAGAACTGCAGAGTGCCGCGACGACGGCGCCGAAGCAGCGGAGCTCGGCGAAGGCGACTAGCTGGCGCGCCCTCCGAGGTGCGGAACTCCTGTGACTCGGTGAACCATGACCCGCCGCCATGCACGAGCCGCGACGATGTGTTGTGGTCCCAGACTTGCCTTGGTACTCCGGTCACGGCTGGCTGTGCCCGGGTTCGTCATCGGGCGCGGAGACCACATCTATGAGGGCGCCGTCCGCAGGCTCCAAGCGGCCGGCGTGCGTGGACCGTTGTGTGGAGACCGGAGGCTCTGGCGCGGCCGCTGCGACTGGCCGCGAGGAGGACACCCGTCCTCGCGGTGTGAAGCATCCCATTCCGAACTGGGTGCTCTACGAAGGCCTGGGAGTGGCTCGCGGCGATCGACGCGAGCCGTCGACGGCTACCCGGGTGCCAAGCTGGGCGCCGTGCCTAGCGGGACATGGCCCGACTACTTGTTGGCCCGCGCGATGCAGACGGCACCCGACGGGTGCGGTGTGGTTGGCGGCAGTACTCCGGTGGTGTCCTTCGGTGATCCTCTGCGGCCAGCAGTCGCGACGCTCGGGATCAATCCGAGCAAGGGAGAGTTCCTCGCAGCGGACGGCTCGCTGCTGTCGGGCGAATCTCGCCGACTCGCCACGCTCGAGTCGTTGGATGTCACAAGCTACGACCAGATCGGCATTGACGTCGCGGCCGCCGTCGTCGATGACTGTGCCAGCTACTTCCGGCGCCGGCCCTATCAGTGGTTCAAGCCCTTGGACGAGATCCTGCGCGCCGGGCTCGCTGTTTCATACTTCGAGGACACCGCATGCCACCTCGATCTCGTGCAGTGGGCCACCGATCCGCTCTGGAGTGAGTTGGATGACGTCGCCCGTGCTCGACTCCTCTCGCTCGACCGGGCTTTCCTGACGCGGCAGCTCAGCCGGGAGCACTACTTGGTCATCGTGGTGAATGGGCGGACGGCGCTGCAGTGGGTCGAGCGTGCAGGGATAGCGAAGTGGAGGCACCACGCGAGGCTTGCCGGCCCACCCCCGGCTGACCTGGTGGTCGGAGACAACACCGAGGGACCGACCTTCTTGGCATGGTCGTGCAACATTCAGAGCCAACGGGGGGCGCGTAGACACATCCCCGACCTAGTCGATTTCCTAGCGGCGCTGGGCAAGCCTGCGCTGGCTGCCGCGGTGAAGGAGGACGGGCGGCAAGCTGGTGGCATGAGTATCGACCGCGGCACCCATGCCCGTACGGGCGACGAGCTGTTGCGAGTGCTCGGAGACTGGCTGGACACGTCCGGTGACGAAACCATTGGTGATGTGTCCCGCTTCTCGCGTGCTCCCTGGATGAGTGTGGAGACACCGCTGGGGCTCATGGATCTCAACACCGATACGAGGCGCTCGGCAGTCGCCGCGTTCGTTGAGCACGCCCGTAGGCATGGCCCCGGGATCGAGCTGCATGTAGTCGCCAACCAGCGAGGTCGTGTGAACAAGGTTGTGTACGACCAAACGCGACGCCCTCCGACTGGCTGGTACGCGTATCTCCGGCACGAGGCGCCCGAGCCACAATCCTTCGGGCTGGCATGAGCGCCGTTGCCGCCATCGTCCAGTTCCCACACCCCGGACCGGAGCACACACCTCGGGAGGACTGGATGCCGTGGAACATTGGGTCCCACCGCCGCAAGTTCCTCATCGCCCCAGGCACGGCGCACTTCGGTGACTCCGGGCGGGAGGAGACCGAGATCGCTTTCTGGGGTGAGTGGGAGCCGCCATCACATGTGTTGAAGCGGTGGCCCCGGTCCGGCGAGCTCCCGACCGTGCTTCATCAGCCCTGTGTCGATGCACCACCGGAAGGTGCGCGGCAGAACACCGACCCGTGGGTCTTTGGTCGGGCCTTCCTCTATAGCAACTGCAAGCAGCTCAACCCGCGGCCGTCCCGATCGGCGTCCGCGCTGCAACGCCTCGCCTCGGGCTCGATCATCCTGTTCGGCAGCTCGGTAGGCGGCGAGTTCGTCCTCGACACGGTCTTCGTAGTGGGTGACGTGGTCGGCACCTACACGCCGCTGGGCGGTGACTTGGACGTCGACCCCGTCTTCGAGCAGTGCACCATGGAGTCACTCACGACCGGAGACGACGCAACCTCCACGTTCACCCGGTACCGAGGCGCAACACCCGCGGAAGCTGTTGACGGGATGTTCAGCTTCGTTCCATGCACTCGCGCAGCTGACTCGCCCGGGCGGTTCGCCCGTCCGCCTATTGCGTTGCCGGGTGTAATCAACCCGAAGAGTCGGCAGGCGCCTTCGGGCGCGACCGCCTCGCGCTCGTTGGCGGACCGCATGGCAGCGTGGCATGCGGTCACCAACCAGGTGCTGGCCGCTGGGCTTGCGCTCGGCACCGACATCGAAACGCCGAGCCCGTGCTGACGACTGGTGTCCCGCGGACGAAGAGGCATATCGCGTTGTGGGAGTCCCCCGCGGAGAACTCACCGATGAGCTTCTGCCGGCTACCGTTTGGACAAGACCGTTCGAAGCGCGTCGGGAGGCTTCATGAGGGTCCTCAGCTGGAACATGGCCTGCATGCCACCGCGCGCCGGTCGGTTCAGAACTGTCGAGCACCAAGAGCGCCAGTGGGCTCGTGTCGCTGACTGCGAACCCGATGTCGCACTCCTCCAGGAGTGCCGGCCCATCAACATTGGTCGGCTGGCCGATGACTTCGACGTTGTCGGCGAACTGCCGGGCTGATGGAACGGCCGGTCTTCGATTGTCGTGCGCAAGAACTTCGAAGCGGTGCCGCTCGACGTAACGAGCCTGGGGGAGAGTGGGCGACGCTGGTTCTCAGCCCTCGGCGGCTACATCAGCGCCGCGGAGCTCACCGTGAACGGAAGGACCGTGCGCGTTGCCAGCGTCCACGCCCGCCGCCGCAGCAGTAGACGACGCCGCCGTCACCGCCGAAGATCACGAGCAGGTCCGTCGTCGGTCCCTCGATCGCGCGTGGCACAACGACCTCGCCGTGGCTGCGCTGTCCGCCTGGGTGGCTGACGAGTCGTTTGTCGTCGGTGGCGACTGGAACACCGCGATCCTGTGGGACACCCTTCACCCGGCCGAGGGCGCGTCCGCGGCGGAGTTCTTCGGGAACCGAGCGAGCAAGGGCTGGCACGATGCGCTGCGGAAGTTCAGCCCTGAGGAGGTTCGCACCTCAATCCGTCTGCTGAGCCTTATGGGCTCGACCGCATTTCACGGATGCGGAGCTGCATCAAGCGCTCAACCGGTGTTACGTCGTCGACGACGCCGAGGTGGGAGAGCTCAGTGACCACGCCCCGCTGGTGGCTGAGTTCGACGTCTGAAGCGAGCGGCACACCAACTTCAGCTCGGAAACCCACCGCGGCGGGGGTATGACGGTGAGGCTGCCGCATGCACCGTGCCGCCATCCTTGAGAACAGGTCAATAACTGCCGATCCCACCAGGCATGCGGCAACTCAACCTGCGGTGGCCCACGACTTGCACGGCTTGTGGCTGCGAGCTGCCCAAAGGAACCTGGGCCTGGTGGGACAGCGATGCCAAGACGGCTACGTGCGAGAACTGCTACCAGCCGGCAGCCTCCGAGTCACAGCCAGAGGCCGGACGGGAGCCCACTGCGCCTCTCGAGCCGGGTGAAGCCGGCGGCTCCGCCCGCCGCGAGTACGACCGCAGGTCCCAACGCGAACGCGAGCGCAAGGAGGCGCGCGTCGCACAGGACGCGGAGTGGCGCGCGCAGATCAAGGCGAAGCGACCCGTAATCGGGCGAGTGGCCGCAGCGATCACACCCAAGCCGGTCGTAACCCCGGAGTCACAGTCGACGGCCGCCTGGAACACTGGTGCGGTCGGCGAGGAGCAGCTCGGCGGTGCGCTGGAAACACTCGACGGCGTGCGCGTGTTGCACGACCGCCGGATGCCGAAGAGCAAGGCGAACATCGACCACATCCTCATCTCGTCCGCCGGCGTCTTCGTGGTAGATGCGAAGCGTTACCGAGGTCGCGTCCAACACCGCGACGCGGGATCGTTCTTCAGGCCCAATGTGAAGCTGTATGTCGGGTCTCGGGACTGCACCAAGTTGTTGGACGGCGTGATACGGCAAGCCCAGGTGGTTCGGGAGCTTCTTGACGACGACGCTCGCGTTTCGCCCGCGCTCTGCTTCATCGACTCGGAGTGGAGCCTGTTCGGCCGTCCCTTCGCAGTTGATGGTGTGTGGATCGGCTGGCCGAAGGCGCTCGGCAAGTGGGTTACTCAGGACGGTTCACTCGGCGTCGAAGCCGTGGACGCCTACGCCCACCGCCTGGCGGCGACTCTGAAACCTGCCTGACGCAACGACGATTGTGCGGAACAGGAGTGGCTCGGCGCCGATACGCCTCAGCGCGCTCGAACGCACGCGAGCGAGTGGTCGTCAAGGCGAGCCCGTCGCTACCGAGGGATGGCACGCCGGAGGGCGGTAAGCCGAGCCCGCGCCTGGGACGGCAAGCAGTGGCCCAGATTCAGCGGTGGGTCGAGGTGTCGGGCGACCTCGGCCTCCGCCGCGCCTAACGCGTCGCGATCGGCAAACGGGGCTACTGCGATGCTCAGGTGATCAGCGATCCACGCGGACACCTTCGCGTTGCTCGTGCGGTCGAGCTTGCCGCCGGCGACGGGTACGAGACCGTACCGGCGCAGCAGCAGTGCCGAGATGGTCAGGCGGAAGGTCGACGAGCGAGCGTTGCCCCTGATGTGTTGCCCTCGGATCCGTGAGGCCAACGTCGCTGATGACGCCGTGCCGGATGGCCACTTGGTCGCTCCCGCCTGACCGACACAGAGGAGCGGCGGGAGCTCGGCACCGATCTCCTCGCTGAGCACCGCGAGCGCGTCGTCATCGCCCCACCACGCGTATATGCCTGCTTGGTCCGCAGCAGCTGGGTCGGCGGGGAACGCACGCGGTTCGATGGCGTTCGAGCGCCCGCTGAGGATCTCGACGGTGCCGTGCGCCTCGTGGCTGAGGGTCATGATCATCCCTTTCGGAAGCGGACCGTTCCACGGCCGAAGTCGACGCCGTCGACGAGCCATCCGACGTCCGTCCACGCGGCAGCGTGACTGTGGGTTCCTTTCGCTTCGTTCGCCCACCAGACGCGGCACAGGCGCGCCGACGCAGGAAGCTCACGCCCAAGAATTTCCTCGATCTTGACGAACGAGAGTTGCACAGCCTGGCCGTCCAGCCCTTCGAGGTGCTCCCCGAGCGCGACATACGAGCCACGAGCGCGCGTTGCTAAGGGGACAGGGGCTGCCGCCACCGTCGAGCTCGAAGAGGTTGAGCCGGGACGCCGGTTGTAGAAGGCCAACTGCTCTCCATGTCCAAGGTGTTCAGCCGGCACCACAATCGTCGCTCCCTGCCTCCGGAGACCTTCCGCGAGACCGAAGTCCCGATACTCGCGCCCGGCATGCATCTCGAAGGTCGTGCCTTCGATATCAACCAGACCTTCGAGTTGACTCAGAACAAGACGCGCCCACGCGCGCTTCTCAGCCGCAGCCCTGCCAGTCAGGGTTTCCTCGTACGGTTCGATCACCGGTGTTGGGTTCGACCGCGCCATGTCTCACCGACAGGATTAACCAGCGACCACACGTGGCCTCGACGTAAGACCGGCGCCCCCGGAACAGCGTGGAGGCGTACAGCTCCGCCGCCGGCGCGGGATGACTCACTTTCGTCTTCACGCAGCCGACGAGCCCTATCCGCACGACTCAATGGTAGGAGTCGACTGTGACGCCTGCCCGGGCCGCGGCGTCGCCACGCCAGCGCGCAACTTCGTCGCTTTCACGCCGACCTAATCCGAGCAGCTTGCACCAGCTCCTCAGAATGCGATTCCATCGCGACAGCACGAACCTGGCGGGAGGAACATGCATGCCACCGACCTCCGTTGGAGGGTCTACGTCGTCGAGCTGGCTGACGTTGTGCCTCGGCGCCGACCGGATCGACCGAATCTGTTCGTCGGGATCACCTCGCTAGCCCCAGAGCTCGCTGTGGATCGTCTTGCTCAGTCCGTCAAACGACACCGCTGGGTCCGTGAACACGTGGTCCGGCTTCGCGGAGACCTCTTTCGCAACTACCAACCCACCACAGAGGAGGACGCTCGCCGGCAGAAGCGCAAGCTCATCGAGAAGCTGATGCGCCGCGGCTATACCGTGAATCGCATTACCGACGTGTGGCGTGTCTACGTCATCGAGCTAGACGACGATGAGTCGGGCATCCCGGCCGTCTACGTCGGCCAAACGACGCTTGACCCGGAGGAGCGGCTACATCAACACTTGTCAGGCGCTCGGAACAAGAAGGGCCCGCTCTATTCGAAGGTCGTTCACCGTCGGGGTCGGGTGTTGCGGCCCGACCTCTATGCCAGTGTTCCGGTTCAATGCACGCGTGACGATGCGCTGCGCGCCGAGGCCGCCCTCGCGGAGGCGTTACGCCGGGACGGCTACGAGGTGTACGGCGGACACTGAACCCGCCGTGCGACGGGGCCCAAGCACGGCGTCACACCGGATGGGTACCGTGTCTGCGTGGAAATTCGAAGCCGCTGACCTCTTGATCTGAGCTTGCGGCGGCGCCGTTTGACCGCTCTACGCCCGACCGCGGCAGCGCTCATACCCTTCCGGTCCTCGATTCCCCACGGAGAGCCCATGGACGTCTTGGAACTTCGCAACCGACTGATCGGTGGCTACCGCGGTCGCTCAACTACTGGGCACCACTCGCTCGAGCCTGCGTGACGGCTCGCGTGCTGCGTGGCCGTGTCTCCTCCTCCGGGACCCGCGAACGCAGGCGGGCTGTCGATATCTCTAGACTCGGGACCCATATGGGAGAGAAGGTCGATTCGGACGATCTAGTGGGTGCCGCGGAGGTCGCCGTGATCCTGCGCCTCTCCCACCCGAGCAGCGTGACGACCTACCTAAGGCGGTACGCCGACTTCCCGCGCCCGGTAGTCGACCTCACGTCGAGCCGCGTCCGTCTATGGCGTCGTCAGGACATCGAGCGGTGGCACCGCGACCGGATGGCGACGGAGTCGTGATGGTGGACGAGATCGTGCTCGGCGATCAGAGCGGTGGGGCGACCACAAGTCACACCATCGTCGTGGCCGCGTTGCAGCAGCTGCTGCGCGGAGCCGGTGTGCGGGCCAGCCCTGCCGATTACGAGCGGGCGGTCCTGGAAGAGAACGTCCTCGGCAAGGACACCGTCGAATCTCGACGGCGAACGCTGCGGTACCTGCGCGAGCTCTACCTCTTGCGATCCGACGCGCTGCTGTTCCGGGCGCTCTGCGACCTGTGGACTGACGATCCGGCGGGCCAACCCCTCCTGGCTGGGCTGTGTGCCTTGGCTCGCGACTCGGTGTTTCGCGCGAGCGCACCCGCGATCTTCGCCAGCGAACCCGGAGATGAGGTGACCAGCGCCGATCTCAGTGAGACGGTGGCGAAGACGTTCCCCGACTCGTATAGCGATGCGACGCTCGGAAAGATTGGCCGCAACACGGCTTCTTCATGGGAGCAGACCGGGCACCTAGAGGCCATCGCCCGCACCACGAAGGTCCGCACGCGAGCCGTATGCACGCCGTCCACCACCGCGTACGCATTGTTGCTCGGACACCTCGAGGGCGTCGAGGGCGCAGCGCTCTTCGACACGGTGTGGGTGCGCACCTTGGACCGACCGCGCGCGCACCTGTTCGATCTCGCTGTCCTCGCGTCGCAACGTTCGCTGATCGACTTCCGTCACAGCGGTGGGATCACCGAAGTGAAGTTCTCGGAGTTGCTCCGGCCGATGGAAGGTCAGCTGTTGTGAGCCGTGTCGACGACTTGATCGCCAACTACCAGCGCTTCGTGAAGCTGCCATGGTCGAGCAATCTGGCGCCGGCCCAGCGCGTCTGGATGGCCGTCTACGCGCCTGACGATGAGCGGCGCCTCCGGCTGCACCTTCCCGAGTTCGGGAACGCATCGAAGGCAGCCGGCTACGAGTGGGCGATAATCGACATCACCTACTCGTTCGAGGAGTGGATGGCATCGCACGAGTACCGGGACGCCTACTTCGCTAACCCCAAGCTGATCCAGCCCGAGCTGGCGGGCTTCTTCGAGCTTCTCGTCAAGCAGGTTCGCGACAAGCTGTCGGCTCTCAGCAGCGAACGAACGATCATCGGCTTGGTCGGAGCCGGAAACCTGTTCGGTCTCGGCGACCACGTGAAGGTGTCCGCACTCATCGAACGTGTGCAGGACCTCGTGACCGGCCGAATGCTTGTGTTCTTTCCGGGCGAGGTCGATGGCAACAGCTATCGCTTGCTTGGTGCGCGCGACGGCTGGAACTACTTGGCCACACCGATCACCGCTGACAAGGGGAGTCTCCTGTGACGTTGACCAACCGTGACGTGTTCGCGATCGATCCGACCGAGCGCGACATCCCGAACCTCGGCGTGGCCAAGGTCAAGAAACCCGAGGACCCGGGGGACTGGGCGACGCTCGAATGGGAGCTGCGCAGCTTCGTTTGCGAAGGCGAATACGAACGTGGTCTTGAGCGGGTGCTCGACCAGTTCCTGAGTCACCTCGGCCAAGCCGAGCAGCCGGCGGTCTGGGTGAGCGGGTTCTTCGGCAGTGGCAAGTCACACCTCATGCGAGTGCTTGAGTACCTCTGGCGCGACTACGAACTGCCGTCGGGCGCGTCCGCTCGTTCCCTGACACAACTCCCCTCGGAGATTGAGGCGCATCTCAAGGAACTGTCGTCAGCTGGCAAGCGCGCAGGTGGACTGTGGTCCGCAGCTGGCACGCTCGGAGCGGGCGCGTCGGGGTCCGTTCGGCTGGCGTTCCTCGGCGTCGTTTTCGACGCGGCCGGTCTGCCGCAACAGTTCGCTCCGGCCCAGCTCGCGTTGTGGCTGCGTCAGGAGGGCATGTTCGATGCGGTCCGGGCGTCCGTTGAGTCCCAGGGCAAGGATCTGGCGCACGAGCTACGCAACCTCTACGTCTCTCCGGTGCTGGCCCAAGCGCTCATTGACACCGGCGCAACCTTCGGCGATACGCCCGCCGCGGTGAGCGGAGCGCTCCAGAAGCAGTTCCCGATGGTCGACGACATCGATCTTCCGACGACGCTCGACACGCTTCGATCGGTTCTCCAGCTCCAATCCACGTCGGAGGGGAAGCTGCCGCTCACCTTGATCGTCCTCGACGAGATGCAGCAGTACATCAACGACGACAACAAGTCGGCGGAGCAGGTTCAGCTGCTCGTCGAGGGGTGCTCATCGACGTTCAACAGCCAGGTCGTCGTTGTGTCCACCGGACAGGCGGCACTTACTGCGAACCCGACCCTGCAGAAGCTCATCGACCGGTTCTCAGTCACGGTCGCGCTGTCTGACACCGACGTCGAGACCGTCGTCCGCAAGGTCGTCCTTCGCAAGAAGCCGGACACCATCGCGGAGATCGAGGCCGCGCTCGGGAAGGTGAGCGGCGAGATCGACCGGCACCTCGGTGGCACACGGCTCGAGGCCAAGGGGGCTGACAAGTCGACGATCGTGGCCGACTACCCGCTCCTGCCCACTCGGCGCCGCTTCTGGGAGCGCGCGCTCCGAGCGATCGACAAGGCCGGGAAGGCCGGCGTCCTTCGGACCCAGCTAAAGATCGTGCACGAGGCAGCGCGGAGCGTGGCCGACAAGCCGCTAGGCACCGTCATCGGTGGCGACTTCGTCTTCCGCTCGGAGTCCGCGAGCATGTTGCAGAGCGGCGTCCTCCTCAAGGAGATCGACGAGCTCATCCGCAGCCTCGAGGATGGAACTGCAGACGGTGAGCTGAAGTCCCGCGCTGCGGCGCTGGTCTTTCTGATCTCGCAGCTGCCGCATGAGGGCGTCGGCGATACCGGGGTTCGAGCGACGGCAGCAGCGATCAGTGATCTACTCGTCGAGGATCTGGCCACCGACGGACCGCAGCTCCGCAAGGACGTACCGCGGATCATGGAGGAGCTAGTCGAACAGGGCCGAGTGATGAAGCTCGGTGATGAGTTCCGGCTTCAAACCGAAGAGGGCGCCGAATGGACCCAGGAGTTCAATCAGCGCCGCACATCGATCCGCGCCGACGCGGCACGCATGTCTCAGCTCCGGAATGACTGGCTTCAGCGCTCGGTCGACGCCGAGCTCTCCGGGCTCAAGCTCGTCCACGGGAAGAGCAAGACGCCCCGAAAGCTCGACCGCCACTGGGGTGATGACGAGCCGGCCGCGGACGGGTCGACCGTCCCGGTCTGGATCCGAGACGAGTGGGGTGTCACCGAGGCGAAGGTCCGCGACGCGGCTGCCGCCGCTGGCAATGACAGTGCAACGGTCTTCGTGCTGCTTCCCAAGATCGACCCCGAGGGGATCGCCGACACCCTGGCGAGCTATGCCGCCGCCGCCGACACGATGAGCCAGCGTCCGGAGCCGCAGACCGACGAGGGCCGCCAGGCGAAGCAGGGGATGCAGTCGCGGGTGCTCGAGGGTGAGCAGCGTCTTGGAAGCCTCTTCGCCGCTGTCGTCGCGAAGGCGAGGGTGTTCCAGGGTGGTGGCAACGAGCTGACGTCCAGCTCGTTGCGCGACGGTGTCGAGACCGCCGGCAACCACGGGCTGACCCGCTTGTTCCCGAGGTTTTCGGTCGCCGACGACCCTGCGTGGAGCAAGGTCATCACGAAGGCGCGCGACGGTGCTCCGGACGCGCTAGCAGTCGTCGGCTGGCAGGGGGAGGTGCCGGCGAATCCGGTGTGCAAGGAGGTGCTGTCGCGTACGTCGGGTTCTGGGACCAAGGGGAGCGACCTGCAACGCGATCTCGGTGACTCACCGTTCGGCTGGCCCAAAGACGCAATTGACGGCGCCCTCCTGGCGCTGCTCGCCAGCGGCAACATCCGGGCGGAGCGCGACAACCATCCGCTTGAGGGCCCCAAGGAGCTCCCGGCCACCCAGATCGGCAAGTCCACCTTCTTCAAAGAGGACGAGCCGCCGACGAAGCAGGAGCAGCTCGCCGTGCGCGGCGTCCTCACCGAGGCCAAGGTGCCCTACACCTCCGGCAAGGAGGGCGCGGCGATCAGCGGGCTCGTTCAGCATCTCCTCGATCTCGCTGCCCATGCCGGCGGCCCGCCGCCCCTACCGGAGCCGCCGGACACGTCGCACCTGCAGGGCATCGCTGCGCTCGCGGGCAATCAGCAGGTGCGCGCTGTCGCCGAGCACGCTGAGCAGCTCCGCCAGGACATCAAGACCTGGTCGATTGCCGGAGAACAGCGTGCCCAGCGCGAAGCAGCCTGGAGCACCCTCGATCGGCTGCTTCTCCACGCCGCGCAACTCGAGGTCGCCGCACAGGTGAAGACCCAGCGCGATGCCATCCAGACGGGTCGGCTCCTCATGGCCTCGCCCGATCCCGTAGCACCGTTGAGCAAGGACTTGTGCGAGGCGCTGCGAACTGCGTTGCAGGAAGCTGCGGCAGGGACGATCGAAGGCCAAGCCAAGGCAGTCCACGATCTGGAGGCATCTGCCGAGTGGAAGCAGCTCGACTCCGCCGATCGTGAAACGCTCCTCGCAAGCGCCGGTCTGGCAACGGTGTCCGCTCCTGCCCTCGGCTCGGACGCCGAACTCCTGAAGTCACTCGATGAAACCCCGCTGAGCAGTTGGAAGGAGCGGCGCCAGGCCATCCCGGCGAAGGTCGCTGCCGCGCGCCAAGCAGCGGCGAAGAAGCTCGAGCCGAAGTCCGTGAGCGTCATCCCGTCCCCGGCCACCCTGCGTACGCCGGCGGAAGTGGAGGCGTACCTCACGGCCTTGCGAGAGCGCCTCATGCAGCACATCAGCGACGGCGCGACCGTCATCATCTGAGGGCGAGACGATGTCGGTACTCACATCACAACAGCGCAAGCTTCTCGACGACGCGTGCGTCAAAGGCCGTCGCGCGTCCGAACAGGCCGTTCGAGCCGCCCTCGGCTCCTTGGCTGTCACTGCGGAGCGGCCGCCGGCTCACCTCAGCGAGGAAGACCGTCAGCTCCGCCGCGGACTGCGCGCCAAGTCCCGCCAGCTCGGGGACCGAGGCGACAAGCTCGACCTCCTCATCTCCGAGTGCGCTTACGAGCAGTGGCACCGGCTTCTATTCGCCCGCTTTCTTGCTGAGAACAACCTGCTCATCCACCCGGAGTACCGAGCGCCAGTCACTCTCGAGGACTGTGAGGAGCTCGCGGACTCGCTCGGCGAGCCCGACGGATGGGCGGTCGCCGGCCGATTCGCAACCCAAATCCTCCCCGGGATCTTCCGACTTGACGATCCATGCGTGCAGCTTCGATTGGCTCCCGAGGGACGGCTCGCCCTCGAGGGGATCGTGGCAGGACTCCCGGCTGAGGTTCTGCTCGGTGACGACGCGCTCGGCTGGGTCTACCAGTTCTGGCAGCGTGAGAGAAAGGAAGAGGTCAACGAGTCAGAGAGACGGATCGCGGGACCCGATCTGGCCCCGGTGACGCAGCTGTTCACCGAGCAATACATGGTTCGATTCCTTATCGAGAACTCGTTGGGTGCGTGGTGGGCCACACGCCATCCCGATAGTCCACTGATCAAGGAGTGGGAGTACCTCCGCATCGGAGATGCCGGCGCTCCCGCTGTCGGATCCTTCGAAGACTGGCCAGCCACCGTTGGTGGGCTAACCGTGATCGATCCGTGCTGTGGCTCAGGTCACTTCCTCGTCGAAGCCTTTGAGATTCTCTCGCGGATGCGTGCGGAGGAAGAGGGCGTAGACCTCGTGGCGGCGCAAGATGCCGTGCTGCGAGACAACCTCTTTGGTCTTGAGCTGGACCCGCGGTGTGTGCAGATTGCAATGTTCGGTCTGGCGCTCGCGGCATGGAAGACCGGGGCAGGGTGGCGGCAATTGCCCGTGCCGAACGTCGCTTGCAGTGGCGTCCCGACGAACGCCTCAGCAGAAGACTGGACGGCACTCGCGGCGGGAGACAGGACCCTCGAGGCCGCGTTGTCGCGTCTACACATCCTGTTCCGAAACGCCGACACGCTCGGGAGCCTCATCGACCCTAAGCTCGCCGTAGAACTCATAGATCCCACTGGCGTGCAGCGGTCGTTCGACGACGCCAACTGGGACGACATCTCGCCCGTGATCACCGAGGCATTGGCCCGCGAAACCGACGGCCCTGCGGCGGCGGCACTTGGGGCGGACGCTCTTGGTGTTGCCCGCGCAGCGGACTACCTATCCCGTCACTACACGTTGCTCATCACCAATCCACCGTTTCTCTCCAGGGGGAAACAGGCGCCGGTCCTTCGAGACTTTCTGGACGCTGCTGCTCCCGACGCTGCCGGCGACCTGGCCATCGCGATGCCCGCGGTCTGGATGACGAGGGCGAGTTGGGTGGGCTTGGTGACGCCGCAGAACTGGCAAGAGAAGAGCACGTACGAGAAGTTTCGCAGGCAGCTGTTGCGACGGTCGTCGTACCGCCTGTACGCGCGATGCGGCAACAACGTATGGCAGAACCAGGCGGGTAAGCAGCCGTTCAAGATTCCGACGGTCCTATCCATCATTCAAACGACAGACGGTCGCGACGTAGGGATCCATACGCTTGATATAGGCAACGGCCCGATTGCGGACAAACCAGACCTACTCAAGTCAGCCGAGATGACGGTTGTCAGTCAACGGAGCCAACTCGACAACCCCGAATCTCGGATACTCGGCATCGCAATCCAACCAGGCACGCCGCTGATCGGCGACGTCGCCGACTGCTACCAGGGCACGAGCACCGGCGACACTCCGAGATACGTCTTCCGATTCTGGGAGCTACCAGAGATCCAGCAGCCGTGGTGCCGGTGGCTTTCGTCGTCTGTTACGACCGACCCTTTCGACGGCCGACAAGCCGTCGTGCGCTGGGACCGGCCTGGAGGCGTCGAAGATGAGCCCGGTTCAGCGATCAGAGGCCGAGATGCCTGGGGCCGCGAGGGTGTGTCGGTGACCCAGATGGGCAATCTCAGCCCTTCGCTCTATCTCGGCGAGCGATTCGACACCAACGCCGCGGCGATCGTGCCCCGGCGTAGAGAGGACGTACTGCCCCTCTGGTGTTACGTCTCGTCGCCGGAATTCTCGTCGACCGTTCGAGCCATCGTGTCGTCCACCCAGGTAACCAACGGAGCGCTCGCCCTCGTTCCGTTCGATGTTGCACATTGGCGGGCGGTCGCCGGTGAGCGGTTCCCCGGTGGTCAAGTCGAGCAGCATTGCTCCGACCCCACGCAATGGCTATTCGACGGTCGACCCGAGGCGTCCTCGGAACCACTGCAGGTCGCAGTGGGTCGGCTGCTTGGGTACGCATGGCCAGCCCAGCTGGCCGATAGTGACCTGACACCGCTGTCAGATTCTGATGGGATCGTGTGCCTGCCGTCCGTTCGCGGCGAGCGCCCAGCCGCGGATCGTCTGCAGGAAGTTCTCGCTCACGCTTTCGGCGGAACATGGTCTCCACAACGCACGCGTCAACTAATCCACGCGTCTGGCTCGAAGCGGGCCGACCTCGAGAGCTGGCTGCGTGATGACTTCTTCAGAATGCATTGTCAGGTCTTCGACCATCGGCCATTCATCTGGCAAATGTGGGATGGTCGAAGTGACGGCTTCTCGGCACTGGTCAACTACCACCGCCTGAATCGACAGACGCTAGAGAAGCTGACGTACTCATATCTCGGTGATTGGATCGAACGTCAGAGCGCCGGCGTGCGAGAGGGAACGGCGGGGAGCGAGGAGCGATTCGCAGCGGCTCGGGGGCTTCAGGACAAACTCAAGCTCATCCTCGAGGGCGAACCGCCCCATGACATCTTCGTTCGCTGGAAGTCCCTAGCTCAGCAACCGATCGGTTGGGATCCGGATCTGAACGACGGTGTGCGCGTCAACCTACGCCCCTTCGTCGAGGCCCAGGTTCTGCGGTCGAAGGTCAATGTCAAGTGGGGCAAGGATTCGGGAAAGAACCCTGACGGATCTGAGCGGTTCAATGATCTCCACTACGCGAACGCGGCGAAGCAGGCTGTGCGAGGCACGTCAGCGTGAGCGAGACCGTCCTGGATCGACTTACTGTCGCGATCGATACTGCGGCGAGCTTTGACGGGAACGTCGTCGAGCCGCCCGTCTCGTTGCTATGGCCCGACAAGGCGCGTCAGTGGGAGGACGCGATCGACGCCATTCGCAGTCGCCGCCGGGTGTTGACGCTCGGTGACCATCAACCCGACGCGCACCGCGGACCCGCGTACTGGCTGCGGTGTGTTGTCGCTGGCTCAATTGGCGTTGATGGTCCCGAAGGACTCCCTGTTGTGCACCTGCCCGGTGTGTCTCGCGATGACCTTCGGTCGATCGGAAGCGACGATGCGATCCTGGCGCCGCTCGTGTCGCTGCAGCATCGGAGCCAGTGGTTCACCCAGACGAACGGCAAGGACTGGACGGTCCGCGCGCTGTTCACCAACAAGGATCGCGGCCTCGGCCTGAACGTCGCCGGAGACGACGCGACGGCCACCGCCCTGGTTGCCGGACTCAGCCACATCGTCGACCAGCCGATCACGCGTCTTGAAGGTCGACACATCGACGCGTCCTTCCTCAATGGCTTGTTGAACCCGGACCCGGTACGGCTGTTGCTTCGATGGATCGACGACCCGAAGGCGACGCAAGACGATCTCGGCGAAGCCGGATGGGGCGCGTTCGTCCAGCAGTGCAAGACCGACTACGACTTCAACCCGGCAGCTGCAGGCGTGATCGAGGCAGCACTCCGGCTGGGCTCGGCGGAGGGTCCGTGGTTGCAGGTATGGCAGCGGTTCCGCGACGCGCCGCCCGACTATCCCGACATTCCGAGCCGCCTGCGCGAGGCGCAGCCAGCACTGCTGTTGTTGCCGAACCCTGGAGCGTGGCCCGGTCCCGCTGGTGACGCGGAGGAGGCGCTGAGAGAAGCGTTGACCAGCGTGGAGCACCTTCCCGCGAGCGAAGCTCAGGAGCGGGTGCTCAAACTCGAGGACGAGCACAAGGCGCGTCGCAGCTACGTGTGGGCCGACCTTGGGTGGACACCGCTCGCGTTGGCGATGGAGCACTTGGCCGAGGTCGCCCGAGGAGTTGCGTCGGCCTCCCCGACCGGATCGGTGAGCGCCATCTCGAACTGGTACGCGGGCGGAGCTTGGAAGGTCGATCGCGCCGTCCTTCGGGCGCTGGATGAGGTCGATCGCATCGCCGATCGCTCAGCCGTCTCTGCGGTGCTCAGCGCGGTCTACCGACCGTGGCTCGATCAAGCGGCCAAGGCCCTTCAGGACGCAGTTGGCCCCGAGGCCAACTCGGGCACGTATGCGTCGAGCACGGCACCGACGCCGTCCGCCGGCGAGGTGGTGCTGTTCGTCGACGGGTTGCGCCTTGATGTCGCGCACATGCTCGTCGAGCGTTTGGAGGGTGGAGGACTGAAGGTGGAGGCCGCTGTCGGGCTGGCGGCGCTGCCGACGGTGACCCAGACGGCGAAGCCGGTGCTCGTCCCGATCGAGCAGTCCCTGCTGGGGCCAGGTGCGGCTCTCGATGCGTGCCGCGCCCCCGGAGGAGCGACCGCAGGCGTGCAAGTGCTCCGCTCGCTCCTGAGCGACGCCGGGGTGCAGGTCCTGGGACCGCAGGAGCTCGGTGACCCTGCCGGACGCGGATGGACGGAGACCGGCGAGATCGACCACAAGGGCCATGACCTCGGGCCTCGCCTCGCCCATGAGATCGACGACGAGGTGCAACGGATCGCGCGCCGGATCCGGGATCTTCTCGAGGCCGGCTGGTCGACTGTCACCGCTGTGACTGACCACGGATGGCTCCTCCTACCGTCCGGGTTGCCTAAGAACGAGGCGCTACCCGTCGCGGCAACCGTCACGAAGAAGGGTCGGTGCGCGCGAATCAAGGACGGCGCAGAGGTGGATGTCTCCACCGTTCCATGGCACTGGGACAAGGACGTGCGGATCGCCGTCGCCTCGGGAATCTCCTGCTTCGAGGCGAACCAGACCTACGAGCACGGCGGCGTGAGCCCACAGGAGTGCGTCGTCCCGCGGCTGACCGTCACTGCTGTCGCGACGACGCCGACGAGCCGCGCCGAGATCACGACCATCAAGTGGCGCGGGCTCACCCTCGTCGTCGAGTTCAACGACCTCCCCGACGGGGCCAAGGTCGACCTGCGTCGCTACGCTGGCGATGCCGACTCGAGCATTGCTGACCTTGCTCGGGTCACCGGTGGCAGCGGCAAGGTCATCCTCCTCGTCGAGGACGAGGACCTCGAGGGCGAGACTGCGCAACTCGTGGTGGTTGCGGCCGACGGGACCGTCCTCCTGCAACGTGAGACAACGGTGGCCCAGAACCGATGACCCAGCTCGACGACCTCGACCAGCTCGCCTCCCAGGCGTTCGACGGCTATCTCGTCCAGAAGGATCTGGCACAGAAGTTCCGAGGGCAGTACCCGGTGCCGACCTACGTCGGTGAGTTCCTCCTCGGCCGATATTGCGCCACGACCGATCCCGACGAGATTGCCGCTGGGCTCGACATGGTGCAGAAATCCATGCAGGAGCGGACGGTACGCGCCGGCGAGGAGGAGTTGTTCAAGCACCGTGCCCGCGACAAGGGCCGTGTGAAGATCATCGATCTGCTGCGAGCGCGCCTCGACTCCAAGAGCGACTCGTACAAGGCAGAGCTGCCGAGCCTCCAGCTCAACGACATCCACATCTCCGCGGAGCTTGTAGATGAGCACCAGCGGATGTTGACCGGCGGGTTCTACGCCGAGGTGACCCTCGAGTACATCGCCGCATTGGCGCAGCAGCAAGGTGGTCAGCCCTTCCGGGTTGAGGCGATCCGCCCGATCCAAATGTCGACGCATGACGCGCTTGGGGAGTTCATCGCCGGTCGCAAGCTCTTCACGCTCGAGCAGTGGCGTGATCTCCTGCTGCGGAGCGTCGGCTTCGCCCCGGAGCGGTTCACTCCTCGCCAGCAGGACATCCTGCTGCTCCGGATGGTTCCTTTCGTCGTCAACAACTACAACGCCGTCGAGCTCGGACCGCGTGGGACCGGCAAGTCGCACCTGTTCCAGCAGGTGTCGCCGTACGCGCATCTCGTCTCGGGCGGCAAGGCGACGATCGCCAACATGTTCGTCAACATGAACACCGGCCGGCGAGGGCTGGTCGCGCAGTACGACGTCATCTGCTTCGACGAGGTGTCGGGCGTCTCGTTCGATCAGAAGGAGGGTGTCAACATCCTCAAGGGCTACATGGAGTCCGGCGAGTTCAGCCGCGGCAAGGAGTCGATCCGCGCGGACGGCGGCATCGTGATGGTCGGCAACTTCGATGTCGACGTCACCACGCAGCTCAAGGTCGGCCACCTTCTCGCACCGCTCCCGAAGGAGATGCGGGACGACACGGCCTTCATGGACCGCATCCACGCGTACATACCTGGGTGGGACGTCCCGAAGCTGGACCCGAGCTATTTCACCGACCACTTCGGGTTCGTGAGCGACTTCCTCGCGGAAGTCTGGAGCCGGCTCCGGCGGTCGCCGCGACTCGACGTGCTTCAAGGGAGGCTTGAGTGGGGCAGCCAGCTCAGCGGGCGCGACCGCAAGGCAGCGAACAACACAGTGGACGGCCTCCTCCGCCTCCTCTACCCCGACCCTGAGATGGAGGTGCCAGGCGAGTTCCTCGCCTGGGCGGCGACGCTCGCCCTTGAGTCGCGCCGCCGAGTCAAGGAAGCTCAGGCGTTCATCGGCGCAGAAGAGTTTGGGAACGTCGACCTGTCCTTCAGCATCGGAGGAGGCCCAGACATCGTCGTCTACTGCGACGAGTCCCTCCAGCACCGTCTGCGGAGCGCCGCAGAGCCGGACGGACCTCACAGCGAGACAGCCCACGGCGAGGTCCTCCCTGCCCCCGACCCGAAGCAGGTGTCGTCGAAGGCTGTCGCCCGCGACTACCAGGTCGGTGACACCATCGGCGGCCGCTTCGAAGTCGAGGAGGTCCTCGGTGCCGGAGGCTTCTCACGCGTGTACCGCGTCCGGGACATCGTCGAAGGCGCCGAGCGCGCACTGAAGCTCTTCGAGAGCGCCGCCGGGTACGAGGCCGTCCGCCGCGAGATCAGCGCCCTCCGCAAGGTCAACCACCCCAACGTCGTCAAGGTCATCTGGGCCGACAGCACCGACGCCGGCGAGTGGTACCTCATCCTCGAGTACGTCGAAGGCGAACTCCTGGCGTCCTACGCAACAGGCAAGAAGCAGCTGCCCGACCGAACCGCGGTCGATGTCGCCCTCGACGTCCTCGCCGCACTCGTGGCGATCCACCCCGACAGCGTTCGCCTCGACGAGCTCGACCAGAAGAAGCGCGATGGCGAGATCTCCCAGGATGAGTACGACGAGCTGATGACGATGAGCGAGAACGCACTCATCCACCGCGACATCAAGCCGAACAACATCATGCTCACGAGATCCGGGTCGAAGCTCCTGGACTTCAACATCGCGTCCCGAGTGGGGGATCCCGTGAAGACGGTCTCGGGAACGCCTCCATACCAGCCCCCCGACGCGGACCTCACGCTCTGGGACGTCTCGACTGACCTATTTGCCGTCGGCGTGACGCTCTACGAGCTCGTCTGCGATGGCGAGCATCCGTACCCGCAGGCCAGGCCGATGGCCGGCGTCGAACCGAGGGATCCCCGTACCTTCCGCAAGGACCTCAACGGTGATCTGGCCGCCTTCTTGGTGAAGGCGTGCGCCAACGAGCGATCGGAACGCTTCGCGACAGCCGCAGAGATGCAGAGCGCTCTCGAGGCGGTTCGAGCGACGCTGTGACGCCGGTCTCCGCTGGGACGCTCGTGGTCGTCGACCTGTCGAACCTCTGCCGCGACGCACGGTTCCTCCCGCCGGGAGTCGACGCCGACCTGAGACTCCTCGACCGGCTCATCGGCGGCACCTCGGCGCTCGGGCTCGGCCACGTGACCACGTACTCCGTGGCCGACCGCAGCCTCGTTCGCCTGCTCCCCGAGCCGCAGCGCCGCGAAGTCAAGGGCATGGAACGAGCAGGCTTGCTCGAGTTCACCGGCATTGCCGACGAGCGCATCCTCGAGATCGCCTTCGAGTCCGACAGCAGCGACCTGCCCCTCGTCGCGTCCCTTGACAACTTCGACGACTTCCGGCGCACGTTCCCGATCATCCAAGGCAACAGGGACCGCTTCCTCAAGTGGGATCCGAACGAGCGCGGAGAGTATGGTCGTCACACTCCGCGCCATGGGCCACCACACCCACCACCGCCTCTCCCATAAGGAGGAGAGCGCGGAGCTCAAGGCCCGACGCCTGCGCCGCGACACCTTCGTTCGCCGAGCGAGCGAGCGGCACTACATCTGCGACAACCGGAGCTGCCTCCTCGCCCAGCTCTGGCCCGCCAGCATCCCGGACCTGCCCCGCTACGACGACCGCCTCGAGGCGTTCGTCTGCCCGAGCTGCCTGACCCGGCTCCAACCTGGGGAGCTACGTCCCGACGCCGTTCAGCTGATCGTCTTCCTCAATGGCGAGGAGGTCTTCCGCGTGCTCGTCAACTCATGTGAGCGGATCACGATCGGCCGGCGCGACGCCAATGGTTGCATCGGCCTGCAGAACCGACTCCCCGCCAACGCCGCAGACGCGATCAGCAGAGCCCACCTCGCTGTCGAGTACACCGAAAGCAGGGTCGAAGTCGAGGACCTTGGGTCGCGCAACGGCAGCATCCTGCGAAGCCAGGGCCACGAGACCACCCTGCAACGTGGCGTGCGCGTACCGATGCCGGCCCGGGCTGTGGTCGCGCTACCAGGAGGCATCACCCTCGAACGGTCCGGGCGCTCCATACCTCTCGACGGAGAGCGACCGGGATCGGCCGACGAGACCGGCGACGACCTTCGGATCACGCGGCTACTTGTGACCCGTCCGTGACGACCATCGAGGTCGCGGCTCAGACGCACGTCGGGCTCGTCCGACGGCGCAACGAGGACAACTGTCGATGGCGGCATTGAGGACCGGACGCGTCCTGCCGGTCGACGGGACGTCGCATCGAGTCGAGGCGCCCTTCCTCGCCGTTGTGGCGGATGGCTTGGGCGGCCATCCGAGCGGTGATGAGGCCAGCTCGATCGCCGTCGACACCATCATCAGTGCCTGTCCTACCGACGCGGAGAGCCTCGCGAAGGCAATTCGTCAAGCGAACGAGGCGATCGTGTCCGCGATGACAGCCGAGGCCGGAAACGTCGGCATGGGCACGACCGTGGCCGCGTTGCTCGTAACCGAGCACTCGGTGGTAGTCGCAAACGTTGGCGATTCCAGCGTGTGGGGGTTCGTGGACGGCCGGCTCGTCGAGCTGAGCACCGACGACTCGCCGGCCGGGAGTTCATCTCCGCCCGGTGTGCCGTCCTACGTCGTCACGCGGACGCTTGGTGGCGGGCGAACGTTGGTCGACGTCGAGCCCCACATCCTCGAGGATCTCGTTGAAGGCGAGCGGACGATCTTGGCCTGCTCAGACGGCCTCACGAACTTCATTGACAGGCGCGCCATCGTCGCCGTACTGGGTGGCGCTGGACCAGCATCGACCGGCGGGCTCGTCCAACTCGCTCTGGATGCGGGAGCGCCCGACAACGTAACCGTCGCCGTCGTGCAAATCCTTGTCGCGGGTCTCGTCGAGTCGCTGACGAGCACATCGGCGTAGAGAGCAGTCGGGAGCCCGGGGTGCAGAGCCGTGGGTGCCTCGAGTCAGGCGTTGTCTTCGCTTGCCGTGGGACTGGTGCCGCTCTTGTCCGAGCCATGACCTGTGTGCCGTGCAAGCGGCTCCGAGTTGGAGTGCACTACCTCGCCAGTGGCTTCGTCCAACACGACCTCGGCATACCAGGGCTCGAGCGGCAGGCCGAGTCGGTTTGGGCGGTGAAACGCTCGGAAGACGCGGTGCCAGCGCCCGTCGCGACGGAAGTAGCTCCGCTCGTTGTGCCGTATATCGAGGAACGTGCCCTTCTTCTTGCTCGTGCCCTCGATCCTTCCCGTCAGGCGCAGTTCGGAGGACGGGAAGTGGCCGTTGATGTAGAGCCCAGGGAGTACGACGGACTCGGATGGCGTCGCCTCATCGGACTCCTCGGGCGAGCGACCAAGGAGACGATCCCTGATCCGCCGGACCAGGGATCGGAACCCCGCAGTCACGCCGGCCGCGCGCCAGTTGGCGCCCACGTGCAACTGCTCGTCTTCGTCGCTAGGCCGCGCTGCGTCAGGATGGCGAGGTACTTGCGGACGTTCCCAGGATCGCGCTCTACAACCTCGCTGATCTCATCAACACGCGCTTCACCCCAGTCGCTGAGCAACTCGAGAACCGACTCCGTCATGTCCGGACCGCCGTTGCGTCTCCCGAGCTTGCGCCCAGCCGATGGTGCTGGCGTGTAGGAGGAACGGAACGACTCGAGCACGTCATCGCAGACGTACCAACGTGGCCCGAAGCGGGTGGCGTCAAGCCTGCCGTCGTGGACCATGAGATTGACCGCCGAACGAGTGACGCCGAGGACCTCGGCGACCTCGGGAAGGCTGCGGAGACACCCTTGATCGTGGAGGTGTACCGGAAGCGTCACGGCTTCACTCTGGCGGACGCTCGCGCGCAAGTGGTGGATGCCTAACGATCGGCCTGCGGCGACCATCCGCGTCTTGCGCGCGCAAGCCGGTCATGCTGGCAGCGTGGCCCGTGATGACCTCGACGGCAACGCCGGCGGGAGCGAACGCGCCCTGGCTGACGAGGCCGGGACGGTTCGATGTCGACACTGAGCGAGCCCATCCGGGTCAAGGTCAGCCGGCTCAGGTCAGCCCTCGTTGACGACAGCAAGCCGCGCCCAGTCCTCTTTCTCGGGGCGGGTGCCTCGGTGAAGTCCGGGATCCCGGTCGTCCGTGACCTGGTCCACCAGATTGCACGCGTGGGCTACTGCCACGACAACGGGTGGGACCACCGCGATCCGCGTCCGCAACAGAGCGACTGGCTGCAGTGGCTCAGAGCGCAGACGTGGTACGACGACGCAGCGCCGCTCGAGGTGACCTACCCGCAGTTGGTCGAACGAGTGTTGGTTCCGAAGCAGGTCCGCAAGGACTTCTTCCAACGGGCGATGCGCGAGCGGGCGAGCCCGAGCCCCGGGTACCAAAACCTCGCGGAGCTGGTCGCGAAGGGCTGGCTCCGAACGGTGCTCACGGCCAACTTTGACGACCTCGTCTACCAGTCCTGCCGGGAGCTTCCTGCAGCGGCGCTGATCGAGGCGGTGAAGAGCCCGTTCGAGGTGCACCTTGTGTCGACCGATCCTTCGGTGCCGCAGGTTGTCCACGTACACGGAACCGTCGAGCACTACACGGACTGCAACCTTCAGGACGAGACGCAGACGATCGATCCCTTGGTGAAGGTGGCGGTCAGCCCCCTGCTCAAGGACCATCCGCTGATCGTGGTCGGCTACCGCGGGGCCGAACCTTCGGTGACGAAGGACCTACTGCTCGATGGGGCGAGCACCGCGGGTAACTACCCGCACGGCATCTATTGGTGCGTCCGCCACGCAGACGACCTGCATGCCAGCGTCCTTGCGCTGGCCGAGCAGATCGGGACGAACCTCATGGTCGTAGAGATCGACGGGTTCGACGAGCTGATGGTCGAGCTGAACACCGATGCACCGCGCAGCGCACGGGTGGCTTCACCAACGCAGCCGACCACCCCTGAGCTCCAACCGGCGGCTGTTTCGGCAGACCGCCTCGACTGGGGGTTCATCGAGGCCGAGCTGCCGGCAGTGGCGAGGGCTCTTGAGATCGCTACTCCCTCGAAGGCAGACCGCGCATGGCTGAGCGAGGTGCTGGTCCAGCTCCATCTCGCCGCCGAGGGCGATGACGGCACCGTCCAGCCGACCCGTGCTGGCGAGCTGCTTCTCTCGAGAGACGATCCCGTCCAACTCAACATCCGATGGGCCCACATCAGTCGCCGCGTCGCCGGGAACATCTGTCAGGTACTGGCCGACGCGACTGACCTGCTGACGGAGGCGAACGCGCCGTTCCGCCTAAAGGGGCCGAAGTCCGTCAACGTCCGCCCGTACCCGCCCCTCGCCCTGAAGGAGCTCCTCGTCAATTGCCTGGCGCACGCCGACCACGACGCCGGCGCGTCGATCGACGTGAGCGGTGACGCGGACGTCGTCACGTTCTCGAACCGGGGGTCGCTGATGGAGGGCGTGGACGCATCGGGTCTCGGGCGCACCTCGGCCCGCGCCTACCGCAATCCCGTCATCGCCAACTTCCTTTACGGCTTCGGCGCCATGGACAAGTTCGGAAGCGGCCTTGTGCACGTCAGAGAGTGGGCCCAGGAGGAGGGCGGTGACGCGACGTTCCAGGCGAATGGATCATCGTTCGTCGCGACCCTGGTCTCCCGGCCAGAGCGGCCCGACGAAGGGGCGACAATCGCGAGGCCAGCCGATGGGTACGAGGTCTTCTACGCGAACGCGCTGCCGGTTGGCTTTCAGCGAGGCGTGATCGACATCGCCGCGACCACAGTCTCAACACGCGCGGAAGTGTTCGAGCGCCACGCGGGCGTGCAGACAGCGCCATTCAACCCCCATGGCGGGAACCTCCTGACGTTGTCTGACCTGGAGTCGTCAAGCAACCCACTCGCACGAGAAGTCCGTGGGTCGGTGAAGCACGTCGCCATCGGTGACTTCTGTTCTGACCGTGACGATGAGCGTCTGCTGGTGCAGCTGCTGAACGAGTCCCTACGCCGTCACGCGAAGGACCGAGGCCTCCTTGTGTATGGACGCGACCAACGCTTGTACTTCCCCAAGACCAGCGACGGGGAGCGGCGCGTCTCCTACCACGGCCGACTCAAGGACTCCACCAGAACCGTGGTGAAGGTTCGCCGTTCGAGCGCCACCAACGAGATCAGCTACTACGAGCACCACGCCGTGCGTTGGCAGTTCCGGCGCTTCGGCGATGACTGGTACCTGCTCCTCGTCCCGGGGTGGATCTTCACCAGGGACGGAGAGGAAGACCTACTTCACCCGAAGCGCGTCACAAGCCTGAGCACCCGTCGCGCAGCTCGTGACTACAACCCGAACGTCAGCGCGCACGTCTACTTCTGGGCGTCGGTGCTTGTCGGCGATGACGTCCGGGAAGTGACTCTCGCCGACGGCTCCAGCTCGGTCGTGCTGGAGCGCCAGCCGGTAACTGCGCATCTCACCGGCGTCCCCGCACCGCTGGCAAGCGACGACGTCGAAGCGGACATGTTCGACGATGAGCTCGGAGAACTCGACGACGAGCTCGAGCGTCTTGCGAGCGTCGCTGAGGATGACGACGAGTGACCGGGCTCAGGCTCATCCACCTGCCGGAGCCTATGGTGGAGTTCGGCGACGGCGAGTCATCGAGGATCCGCGAGGGTCTGGCTGAGTTCGGGCCCTACAGCCTTCGGCTAGGACTCGCCCACCCCAGCGCCGTCCGGATCGGCATCGTCGGAACGAAGGTTTCAGTCGCTGGTGCTCGCGGGTTCATTGAGCGGATGGCGAGTCGCGTTCACTCGGGCCGGCCCAACGCGCTGCTCACGCCTGACTACCCTGGTTTCGCGGAAGTCTTCCGCTCCCCCTTGGCTGTGGACCCGCGATGGGTTGTCGAGCTGGACGAGGGATCGGTCGATCAGGCCCTGGCGCTGCCGCCCTACCCGGCCTTCGAGGCGTTCCTGGAGCTCTGGGCGGACGGCGTCCGCGGTCTAGTCCGTGACATCGCGCCTGATGTTGTGCTGTGCGCGATCCCGCGCGACGTCCTCGACAAGTGCCGGGTGGTCGACGTTCCCCGCCCAAAGCGCGAGCCAAAGAGGCGTCGGCGCGGCAACCGGACGAAGGCTCGTGGCGCCGAGCAACTCGAGCTCAACCTGTTCGACTCGGGCGCAGGCTCCATCGAAGAGGCCTCCCAGCCACAGTCCTCGGACCTTCGGTCGCGGAACTTCCGTCGGGCTCTCAAGGCGGCAGCGATGGACGCTCGGGTGCCCATTCAGATCGTCACCCCATCGCTCTACGAGGAGGGCGGGAAGCAGCAGGACCCAGCAACTCGGGCCTGGAACTTGTCTGTTGCGTTGTTCTACAAGGCAGGAGGACTGCCATGGCGAGCACGTGCGGAGATCGACCACACCTGCTTCGTCGGCATCTCCTTTCACCACCTCTTCACTGCCGAACGGCACGTGATGTTCTCGAGCCTTGCCCAGGCGTTCTCGACGGAGGGTGACGGGTTCGCGCTCCGCGGCGGCGAGATCCCGTGGGACCCGACAGACCGGCAACCCCACCTCGACGAGCCGCAGTCCGAAGAGCTGCTCGCCATGGTGATGAGTGCGTACCGCAGCCACGTCGGGCGCGACCCGCTGCGAGTGGTCGTTCACAAGACAAGCGAGTTCACCCATGGAGAGCGCACCGGGATGAAGCGAGCGCTGGCAGATGTTCCGGCAGTCGAGCTGCAGACCGTCCGGTCGACAGACTTCCGGCTGCTGCGACAGGGGACGTACCCGCCGCACCGCGGCACGCTGGCGATATTCGGTGACACGAGTTACCTGTTCACCACCGGGTACTCGGACGCACGCGAGACCTACGAGGGTCCCCACGTGCCCGTTCCCCTGGAGCTGGTAGACGCGGGAAGCACCGCAGCGGAACTCTGCGCCCGCGAGCTGCTGTCGCTCAGCAAGATGAACTGGAACTCTGCCCGCGATCACATCGCCTTCCCGATCAGCCTCGCGTTCGCCAGGCAGGTGGGGCTCGTCATGGCCGAGATCCCGCGGGGTGAGGACCCCCATCCCCTCTACCGCTTCTACATGTGAGGTCCTGGACGTTGACGGAGATGCAGCACACCCAAGTAGAGCCAACGCAGGGCGAGAGTCGGTCGCCGACGCCAACGCGATCTGCCCTTCGATTCTGCCGGCAGGGCGTTCATCTCTTTGACCGCTCCAGCGGGTTGAACGTCCTTTTCGATGAGGTTCACGTGCCCGTCGATCAGGTCTCGCGTGCGCCGAGGTACGTGTCAATCGCACTCACGAACGCATGCGAACTGCGCTGCGCCTACTGCTACGCACCCAAGCACGGCGCCATGCTCGACGTGGAACGCGTGGTGGCCTGGGCAGTCGAACTCGACACCGCCGGGTGTCTGGGGATCGGTTTCGGCGGAGGAGAGCCCACCGCTCATCCTCGATTCGCTGAGGCTTGCCGGCGGATCGCTGAATCGACGTCGATGGCCGTGACCTTCACGACCCACGGTCATCGCCTGACGCCGGCGCTCGCCGATTTGCTGCGAGGCTCCGTCCACTTCGCTCGCCTGTCGATCGACGGAGTGGGTACGACCTACGAACGGCTCCGCGGTCGCCCGTTCTCGAGCGTCTGCGACGCCGCAGCCCTGTTGTCCTCCGTGGCTCCCATCGGGGTCAACACCGTCGTCAACGCCGACACAGTTGGTGAGCTCGACGAGATCGCCGCGTTCGCCGCCAGCCTCGGCGCCGTCGAACTGCTCCTCTTGCCGCAGCAGCCAACACCCACAACGCCGGGGATCGCACGGTCTGATGCGGAGCTGTTTATCGATTGGATTCGAGACGCGAGGCCCAACGTACGACTTGCGCTCGCCAGGTCAGGCCTCGAGTCCTCCGTGCCGACCGTGGAAGTGATTCCCGGTGAACATCCTCTGGAAGCACACATGCACATCGACGCGACCGGCGTGCTCCGACCGCACGCATACGCGACCGCAGGAACACGCGTCGAGGGCTCGGTCTTGAATGCAGTCACGGCCCTGAGGGAGGCAGCGTGAGGATCTGGCACAGCTACGGCTCCGAGCACTCGATGGACCTCGTGCTGGTCGGTACGTTCGACACCGTCACAGGCGCGGAGGCGGCCGTCGAGCGGATGGAGACCTTGAAGGCACTCGCGGAAGCTGAGTGGACAGACGACGACTGGCGTCGGCCCGACGAGCGCATGCCCAACAGCCTCTCCGACGAGCTGCGGAAGCTGAACCTCTACGAGATGGGTAGGACCGACGTCGACATTTACGCCTTCGAGCACTCGGTGGAGCGGAAGGGCGCAACCGTCCGCGTCTGGACCGAGGAATCGGAGGTTCAAGGCTTCCTGAAGGTCCTGCTCCATCTTGGTGCCCGCGTCGAGGTGTTCTCGCGCCACCATTGGAACGAGGACGGGACACCACGAACCGAGGCAGGCAGCTCGGGTGACAGTTGACCTGACCGAGCTGGCTCGTCTGCCCGGCGCCGCGGACGCGAACTTCGAGATCCTCACCCGAGCGATCGTCACGCGTCGCTACAGCGCAATCGGAGGCCTACGCGAACGACGCAACCAGCCCGGAGTCGAGTTCTACCTGCGGGTCGAGCACCCCGGAGCCCTCGGCCATCCTGGCCGTGTCTGGGGTTGGTCGTGCAAGTGGTTCATCCTCAACGCCAACAACGAGCTGACAGGGGGACAGCGCGACCAAATCGAGGACTCCATCCAGAAGGCCATCAAGTACGTCGCGGGCCTAACCGACTTCGTCCTCTGCCTTCCCCAGCGGCCGGCGAAGGTTGACCTGGACTGGATCGACGCTCTCGACGCAGACCTCGACATATCGATCAGGCTGTGGACTTCCGAGAACTACGACGCGGAGCTCGCTGGGTTCGACGAGCTTCGAGCCACGTTCTTCGGCGAGCTTGTTCTCACGCCAGACGTGTTGGCGATGTCTCATGAGCGGGCGGTTGCACCGGTCAAGGCCCGGTGGATCCCTCCGCTTCACACATCGAATCACGTACAACGACAGCTCGAGCGTGCCCTCCTGCGTCCGACCTCGATCACCGGCGTTGATGAGGACCTGGCCAGCGTCGCCGAGCGCGCCGAAGCACTGCGAAGCGCTCTGGGCGACATCAGTGACGCCGACGTTCGAGCGACTGCTGAAGGTGTAACAACGGACCTCGATCGGTTCGTCGCAGACGCTCGCGCTGTCTTCACGGCCGTGCGCGAGCAGCGGCCGATGGAGGCGCGCCAGCGCATGGCCGACCTGCAGCCCCCAGCCACCTCTCCACGAAGGCTGCGGGCCCTTGTTCTCGAACTGCGAAAGCGACGCCTTCCAGCCGCCCTCGCGGTGAGCGGGCTAGCGGCCGACATCCGCGATGTCGTTTGGTGGCTCCAGGACGCGTGCGCAGACGCGGAGGCGCTCCTCATCGGGGTGGTTGCGGCAGCGGGCCTCGGGAAGACCCACTTGGCGGCCCAACTGACCGCTCCGACCGACCAGCCAACGGCCGGCGTGTTCATCCAAGGTGGGCGTCTTCCGGCAGGAGGAAGCCTCGACGACCTGGCGCGCCGCACCCCGGGTATCAAGATCGACCGCTTCGAGGACCTCCTCGAGGCGCTCGAGTCCGCCGGGGCACGCGCTGGTGCCCGCATTCCACTCGTGATCGACGGGCTGAACGAGGCGGAGCGGCCATCCGAGTGGCATGGCCTGCTTGCCGAGCTCATGCCGGTGCTCCGCATGTTTCCGCACGTGATGGTCGTCGTGACCGCGCGTCATCGCCTGGCGATCCGCGCCATCCCATCCGACGCCGTCACCCTGGACCTCGAGTGGCACCAGCCAGATGTCGAGGAGGTGGTCGACGCGTACTTCAGCTACTACCGGATCGACCCTGGCGGTGCCTGGCTTCCGAACAGGCTGTTCCACAACCCGCTCTTTCTGCGGATCTATTGCGAAACGGCCAATCCTCGCCGCGAGCAAGTCGTCGGTGTCGAGACGTTGCCGACCTCGCTCGTGGGCCTCTTCGAGCGCTACCGCGACGTCGTCTCCGATCGTCTGGCACACGACCCGGCTCGCATCATGATCCCTCCGGATCAGATCAAGCGTCGGCTCGCCTCGCTCGCCACCGCGATGTGGACTCGAGGGGTCCGGCGCGTGCCGTCCGACGAAGCACGAGCGATCCTCGATGCTGGCGAGCCGAACTGGGATGAGAGCCTCTTCCGCCGCCTTGAGGAGGAGGGCGTGCTCTTCCGGGAGGAACTCGATGGCAGCGACGACACTTTGGTGGGGGTCCTCTTCGACCGGTTCGCCGGGTACCTGATTGCCGATGCGCTCCTCGGCACCATCGCCTACAACGAGGTCGCAAAGAAGCTCGCAGACGAAGCGTTGTGGGCCCTCCTCGTCGGTGAAGGAAGCCGTCCATTCGGCGATGATGCGCTGGTCAGCCTGATCGGCCTGCTCCCTCGCCGGTTCGGAGGCCACCACCTTTGGAAGCTCGCCCCGGCAAACCATCGGACGCTTGCTCTTGTCCAAGAGCTGGACCTCGAGTCCGACCTACTTGATGACGACACGGTCGAGGAGCTCGAGAACCTCGTCGTCGCTGCGCCAGCGCCCCGCTACGGACGTCGGCACGTCTTCGATCGGCTGTGGGAGATACGCGCCTCTCCCGCTCACCGTCTCAACGCCGAGTTCCTCGACAGAGTCCTTCGGCGGTTGCCGCTGGCAGAGCGAGACCGCAACTGGTCGGAGTGGGTCCGGTACCGGGCTGACGACGACTTGGAGCAGGAGCTGAACGAGCTCGTCCGCTTCTGGAGCGACGACGCGCTTCGATCCGACAGCGATGACCTGGATGCGCAAGCGGTCGCGTGGTTGCTCACGTCCACGGACGAGGCGGTGAGGGACGTCGCGACCAAAGCTCTACAGCGCTACGGCCGGCCGATTCCGGGGCGGCTCTTTGACCTGGCAGCTCGGATGCTCGATGTCGATGATCCATACGTCATCGAGCGCGTGATCGGTGCCGCTTTCGGCGCTGCCACCGCGCACCAGATGCCAGACCCGGGTGGGCCGTTTGCGGAGGCGCTGCGCGGATGGCTGGTGGATCTCCAGAGTCGGTTCCTCGACGGCGGATCCTGCCCGACCTCCCACGAGCAGCTCCGCACCTACGTTCGGGCGACCTTCGAGTTCGCAGGAACGCTGCATCCCGGTGCCGTGCCGGAGGGCGTGGATCCGTTCGACCTCACGTTCGCGCCGGTCTCGCCCGCGCCAGTTATGGCCGACGACGACCCGAACGCCGACGAGTGCGACAGCACGTTCGGCATGGACTTCGAGAACTACGTCATCGGGTCGGCGATTGAGGGCAGGGCGAACTACGACTTCAAGCACCCGGAGTTCCGCCAAGCCCGCGGTGAGGTCATGGCGCGGGTGTGGGACCTCGGTTGGCGCTCGGCACTCCTCGGCGACATCGACCGGTCGATAGCAGACACGCGGAGCCGGTTTGGACGAGAGCGCAAGACCGAGCGGTACGGCAAGAAGTACGGCTGGATCGCCTTCTACGAGCTGATCGGCCGATTGGCCGACGCCGACCGAATAAGGGAACGCTGGGTTGGCGGAGGAAGGAACGTCTCGCCCGACATCGATTCCACGTTCCCCCAGGAGCCCCCGGTAGTGCCGCTCGCCTTGCCGGAATGGGCGCCCGCCGGGCCTGTGGAAGATGAGGCGTGGCTCCGTTCCGGCGCCATAGAAGTGCCAAGGTCGCTCTGGTCACCAGAGGTGCTCCACGACACGCCCGAGTGGCTCCTCGTCGAAGGATTCCTGGAGCACCGGCGCGACGGACGACGCGTCTGGGGCTTCTTCCGCACTGTTCTGGTGGAGCAACCCGACCTGGACCCCGCGCTCCAGCTGATCGCCGAGACCGAGTACCTCGGGAACCACTTCCTTCCCGAGCTCCCAACTATTCGAGGCGTGTTCGCCGGGGAGATGCCCTGGAGCCAGAGGTTCAACGTTGGGTTCGACGACGAAGACTCCGAGTGGCGCCCCGCGTTGCGGGCCGACTGGCGAGAGGATGGTGTAGCGGTCGGGCAGTTGGCGGTCGAAGTGGCGACCGGCGAGGGCGGTTCGCCAACCGCCCTTTCGCGGTCATACGACGTCCCCGCATTCGAAGTGGCTACGCATCTTGCTCTGCGTCAGCTGCCAGGAACGCTCGACCTGGTGGGGTTGGATGGCAGCCGTGCGTCAGCCAACTTTCGAACAGAACCCCCATGGCGTGGACAGCTTCTGTTCGTGCGGCGCGAACTCGTCGTTGCCTTCGCGGGGCCGCGACGGATCGTTCAAATCGGCTGGGGCGAGCGGGAGATAACTGTCGAATGGGCCGCAGTCCCCGCGTGGGTTCAGGACGCGCACATGCAGCACGAGAACCTGTGGCGTGACGTCCGGGTTCTGGACGAACAGGGTGCTGCGTCGTAGTCAAGCCGCCGGCACACTGGCTGATGGTCGCCGAGATCGCCGGACGCGTGCTCGTCGTGCCGCTGGCGCCGCCGGACTCCGGCGATCCGAGCAAGTGCCGTCCGATCGGCTGCTAAGTGGCCGCCGAGCACCTCATCGCCCGCTACCGGGAGGACCGATGAGCCCCAAACAGAACGTGACCCGCGAGGAGGAGAACGAGTTCTACGCGCGCCCGGAGAACCAGGAGCCCCAGGGCCCGGCGCGGCGGTGCCGCTCACGGTTGACGGAGATGGTGCCGGTCAGGTTCGCGCCCGAGACGCTCGAGGAGGTCCGGGACTGCGCGGACGCCGACGATCGCTCGGTGTCGGCCTGGATCCGCCGCGCCGTCGAGCACGAGCTCGAGCGTCAGGGGTCGGGGAAACGTGTCAAACAATTTGTCAAACGAACCACGACGGACGGGTACGGACGACGCTGGACGGGGAGGCGTTGGCAGCGCCGCTGACCAGCACCAACCTGGACGTAGGCGGACGAGGCCAGACAGGCGACACCCCGACTCTGGGGGCTCATAACCCGACTATCTCCTGTCGCGCTGACGCGATAGGAGGGGCTCTCACCGTGGTTCCACTTCTTCTGCCTGCAACGGCCTAGCGGCCAGATCACTGCTGAGCGGCGGCGGAAGTAAGCGAAAGAACGTGTCTGCTTGCCGAGCGATCGAGCGGGCGAAGGCGTAGTTGGCGCCCCCGCCGACAGCGGCTCCGATGCCGAGCGGGAGAGCGCGGCCGAGGGCAACCACACCGCGCTTGGTGCCGTACTTCGTCACGATCGTGCGGCCAAGGGCGCGGTTGATTGCACGCAGGGATTCCGTCGGGATCGCCCCGGTCCCTCGCTTCCCCAGGCCCTTGCCGAGTTCCCCTGCGAGCTTCGTGAAGCTTCCAGATGCGCCGTTGCCGAACGCGAGGACCGACAGGATCCATGCACGGCGCTGCTCCACGCTCGCTTCGGTCTGGCCGTGGACAGCGGCAACCGACAGGATGAGGTCAGCCGAGCGAGCCGTGAACCAGCCGAGCTCCACGGCAGTCGTGCCCGCGAACGTGACCGCGCCGGCACCGGGGACCGCGGCAGCGGCACCTGCGACCGCCCCCACGGCCGCCATCTCTCGCGCGAAGGCTCGCGTCACCGTTCGCACCCGCTCAGCTTCGTCGCCGGTTGCCGATGCGGCGACCTGGATGGCGTGTGGCCAACGCGCCTCCACCGCCCGATCTACGGCACCGAGCATGATGTCCCCAAGCTTCCGCGCCGGCAATCGTGCCTGCCGTGCCAGGGAGTCCCTCGCCATTACCGGGTGCCCTTCTCAACGGGGTGCGGCGTTCTCTTCATGGTGTCCTCCTTGAGGCCGTGCCGGACACTCATCCGGGAGTGTCCCAGGTTGTTGCCCAGCGACGTCATGCCACTGGCGAGCTCGGTGACGGGGCGTTCGATCGCGCCGCGCGGTGCGCAAAAGATGAGATGAGCTTCAACCGGCTTTAGCCCTGTGCTGATCTCGAGGGCGAGTGCGTAAGCGGCCATCTGGCGCGAGTAGCGCGGGAGCTTCTCGTCTGCCTCAGCCTCAGACCGCACGGTGTCGGTCTTGTAGTCGACGATGACGAGGCCGGCTGGTGTCTCATACAGAAGGTCGATATACCCCTCGATGGCGCGGCCGCCGATCGGTGCGGCGACGTAGAGCTCCCGCCAGTACCGACCGGAGGCCAGCGCAGCCGCCACGGCGTTGGACTGCAACGCTGAGCGTGCCAATGCCGCGACCGTCTCAGCGGCGTCGGCAACGCCCTCGGTGTGGGCTTGGGCGGCGGCGAGTTCGTCCATACCGTCACCGGTCGCCAGGTCGACGAGCTGGAGGGTGGCGTGGACCGCCCGGCCGATCGCCGTACCGGCCCGGCCCCGCCGCCATGCGATCGCGGGCGCGTCGTCCGTGTCGGCGTCGCAGGGGGCCTCGACCGTCTCCCCTGCGATCGCCGTGGCCGATACGAACCGGGGCTCGCGTTGAGCGACGAGGAGGGCCTCGCGGGCTGCTACCCATGCGTCTCGGTCGTCCTCCACGGCCCGCTCGACGGCCGGAGCCGGCGTCTCAACAGGCGAGTGGTCAGCAACAGGGAGGCGGCGGCGGAGCGACTCATCGGCGTCCGCCGAGTACTCGGCCAGCCAGCTGCCATACGACTCCGTGTTGGGGTCGTGGTGGGTGCACACGATGAGGTGGTCACGCGCCCGGGTGCAGGCGACGTAGAGCAGGCGACGGCGCTCGAAGACGTCCATCTCCGCTTCGAGGTCGGCGAGGTGGTCGAAGTGCTCAGTAGTCGACTTCTTGGTGAGCTTGACCTCGGGCATTCCGTCGTCGTGCCACAGCACCTCGGCGCCCGCCCGGTGGCTGCGCATGCGCGTGGTCACGCCCGACACGACGGTGATCGGGAACTCGAGGCCCTTGGAGCCGTGGATCGTCATGATCGACACCGCGTCGTCGTCGGTCTCCGGCAACAGCGGCTGGTGCACGCCACTGACCTCTGTCCGTTGTAGCTCGGCCCACTCCAGGAACTCCCGTAGTCCGCCACCGCCCGACTCCTCGAAGGCTCGCGCCTGGTCGAGGACGAACCTGAGCCGGCGCCACACCTCCCGAGGCCGGCGATGGGCGAAGCCGAGCGCGAACGCCTGGCGGTCGCGCAGCACCCGGTCGACGAGGTCGCTGGGTGTGCTCCACCACCGGGCCTTCCACAGCTCGCGGAGGTGGGACACGCCGCGGGCAACCGGGTGATCGGCGTCGATCGCACTGGGCGGGTCGAGGCGCAGGTCCCAGCGGCCGCCGGCGTGGCGCCACGAGAAGAGGTCGACGTCGGAGCACGCGTAGAGCGCCGACCGCAGCGCTGTCACGAGAGCGATCTCGTCGGTCGGGTCGTCGACGGCGTTCAGCACCGCCAGCAGGTCCCGGACCTCCTGGGTGTCGTACACCAAAGTGCCAGTGTCGACGCGGTACGCGACGCCGGCGGCATCGAGGGCGTCCTCGAGCTGGCGGAGCGACGTGCGGGTCGGGATGAGCACGGTGACATCGGACAGCCTCGGCTCCCGCCACACGCGGTCGCGCTGGTCAAGGACGGGCCAGGCGCCGGGGTTGTGCTTGATCGACCCGAGGGCCCGCGCAACGTCAGCCGCCTCGGCGTTGCGCAGCTCGGCCGCCTTCATGCCACCGAGGCCGCCGCCGAGCAGGACGACACGGTGGTCGCCCGGCTGGTCGTCGCGGTCTGCGATCAGCGGCTGGTAGGCGGCCTGGGCGCCCGGCACCTCGTCGGCCATGACCTGAGCGAACACGTGGTTGACCCACTCGAGGATCGGTTGCGCCGTGCGGTAGTTGCGGGACAGGCGGACGGGTTCGCCTCCACCGAAGGCGTCGCGTGCCTCGAGGAACAGCCCGATGTCGGCCCGGCGGAAGCGATAGATCGACTGCTTGGGGTCGCCGACGAAGAAGAGCCGGCCGTCGTCGGTCTTGATGTCGCTCCACTTGTCGGGGACCTGGCCGGTGATTGCGGACGCGATCAGCACGGCAATCTCGATCTGGATCGGGTCGGTGTCCTGGAACTCGTCGAGCAGCAGCCGGGTGTAGCGCCGGTGCAGCGCGCCGCGGGCGGCCTCGCTCTGGCGGACGAGGCGCCGGGCGAGCACGAGGATGTCGTGGAACTCGAGGCGCCCCTCGGCGCGCCGAGCATCGGCGGCGTCGTGGGTGTGGCGGGCGAGCAGGGCGGCAAGGCGGCGGAGGACGGCGTCGACCGCGCCCTGGCAGACGGCGGTGGCCGCTTCGCCGACCGCGTTGCACGCGGCCTGGGCGGCCACCTTGTCGGGCCAGTTGGCCGCCCGACCGCCTTTTGCCTTCCACTGGCTGATCCGGTCGTCGAGGAGGGCGAGCTGACGCCGCGGGTCGGGTTCGGCCAGTACTCGGGAGGCGCTGGCAACCACCTCGCAGCCGCGCCCATAAAGGAGGTCACCCTCGTCGCGGCACTCACCCAAGACGACCTGGAGCTGGCTGACGGCACGGCGCAGAGGGGTGACGTCCACCGCCGGGAGCGGCCCAGGGTCGTGTTGGGCCAACGCCTCGAGCCGGTCCCAGTTGTCGTCGAAGATGGCGGCGATGTCTCTGACGGAGGCGGCAAGGTTGTGCTCGAACCGGATGCCGAGCACGTAGGCGGTCAGGACGAGGTCGGCCGTCGCGGGATCGGTGTGCAGCCTGTCGATGAAGGCGGCGAAGCGGCGCGTGAAGGCGAGCCGGGAGGACACCTCATCCAGCACCTCGACGCGTGGGGGCAGGCCGACGTCGATCGGGTGCTCGCTGAGGATGCGGAGGGCGAAGGAGTGGAGCGTGCTGATGGGCGCGACGTCGATGTCGGCCAGCGCCTGCTCGCAACGGCTCCGGACGCACGCGTCGGGCGCTTCGTCGAGCTGGCGCTCGAGGGATTCGCGCACGCGGTCGCGGAGCTCGGAAGCCGCCGCCTCGGTGAAGGTGATCGCCGCGATCTCGGTGATGGGAACGCCGTCGACAACCACGAGATTGCGCACCCGCTCGACCAGCTCCCGCGTCTTGCCGGTGCCCGCGCCGGCCTCGACGAAGAGGGTGCGGCGCAGGTCGTGGGTCTCGATCTGCGCACGCGCCGCTTCGTCGCCGGACAGCAGGGTGTCGATCGCGGTCACTCGTCCTCCTCGGGCGCAGGCAGGGTCAGCCGGCCGAGGACGGCGAGCTCGGGGGCGTCTGCCTTGGCACGCTCGTGGTCGTCCCGGTCGCGTGGGCACAGCCGGTTGAAGTCGCAGAATCCACACTCTTTGTGGCTGCGGAAAAACGAGTCATAGGGGCCCGGACGGGCAGGGAAGATCCCGCCCCCGATCCCGTCCACGATCGCCTCGAGTACCGACAGGAACCGGGCACGGCGGTCGTCGGTCCACGCGTAGCCGCGGAGGCGGAACTGCCCGGCGGAGGTGGCCATCCAGTAGTAGCTCTCGATGTCGGTCGCCCCGAACGCGGCGCGGGCCGCTTCCGAGTAGAGGCCGAGCTGGAGGGTTTTGCCCGCCTGCACCGGGTCGTCGTCGAGGTCGTCGTAACCGCGGCCCTTGCCGGTCTTGTAGTCGAGGACGACGTGGCGTCCGTT
Source organism: uncultured Acidimicrobiales bacterium (assembly GCA_964632885.1). Lineage (GTDB taxonomy): Bacteria > Actinomycetota > Acidimicrobiia > Acidimicrobiales > CAZWDB01 > CAZWDB01. Next base: position 41,452 of record CAZWDB010000011.1, read on the forward strand.
GCCGGCGTCGACCCGGTCGGCTTTCCCACGGAAGTGCACCACGCGTCCGCCACTGATTTCGAGCTGGACGGGGACCTCGGTCGGCCCGAACGAGAGCTCCGTCGAGACGGGTGACACGCCGCGGGCCGCGCGGTGGTGGGCGTCGACTGCGAGGAGCTCGTCGAGGTCGGCGAGGAGCAGCTCCTTCTCGACGGCCCAGAGCAGGGCCCGGCCGGTGAGGCCCTGGGCTTCCCAGGTGAGGAACTCCTCCTCGGCGATCTCGGTGAGGCGGGTCCGGTCGGCTTCGGTCCACGCCTCGGTCGGACCGGGCGCGCCCCCTGGCCGGTTGATCGCTTCGTCGATGAAGCGCTCCAGGATCCGGTGGAAGAGCGTGCCCCGTTCGGCCGCATCGATGCTCGTGACAGTCTCGGGGTCGTTGCGGGCCGACAGGCCGAGGGCGTAGGAGAGGAAGTAGCGGTAGCCGCACGTTGCCCATGTCTGGAGTCCGCTGGCGGAGAGCGGTAGGCCCGATGCCGGGCTGGGGACGGGCTGGCCGCTCAGATTCCCGTCCCACTCGGTAAAGGCGGGGCTACGCCGGGCGCGGGTGGCGTGCAAGCCTCGGCCGAGGTCGCCGGTGCCGAGCGGATGGGTGACGGGATCGGCGCCGGCGGTGTGGTGCTCGAGCAGCACGGCGAGATCGCGCTCGGCCGGCGACGCGTGGGTCGTGGCGCTCGCCAGTCCATGGGTGAACGAGGCGATCTCGCGGACGACGGGCTCCTCGAGTCGGGCGAAGTCGCTGCTGTGCACGGTCGTAGAGCTGAGCGCCGAGGCGGTGTCGAGCAGCCACCGGGATGGGAGACGGGTGCGCCGGCTGCGGAGGTCGCCGCGCGGGTGGAGCAGCACGCGGTGGTAACGGCCGGCGGCGAGCGCGGCGAGGAAGGCGCGGTGCTGATCGTGTTGGCGGCCGGCCCGGTCGACCAGCTCTCCGGCCGCGGCGCGGCGACAGTCCTCGTCGGGGAGGAGGGGATGGTCGCGTCGGGGCGCAGGGCAGGTACCTTCCGCCATGCCGAGGACGAAGACAGCGTCGAGGTCGAGGCCGGCGGCCATGGCCAGCGAGCTGCAGATGACGCCCTCGCCGAAGCGTCCGATCCTTCCGGTGGATGCGTCGAGCTCGGTTGCGACGACCTGCTCGAACAGGTGGGGCGTCGGATTGGGGTCGAGCTCGTCGAGGAGGTTGAGCCGGGAGAGCGCGTCGTCGACCCGCTCGGCGGCGTCCCGCTCCGCATCGGGCGACGACATGCGGCGGTGTTCTGGACCGAGGAGCGCGGTGATGAGTTGCTGGGCGGCGGCGCCCTTGGCGGACCAGCCGGCGGACGTCGTGATCTCGTCGACCAGCTCGCCGAGGCTGTTGACGAAGGCGCAGAGCGATTCCGCTTCGGTGGCGTCCCGCTCGATGGCGGCCAGGGCGGCGTCGCTCAAGTCGCCGGCTGCTTCGCGGACCTGACCGCGTTGGCGAGTGGACGCCGCAAAATCGGTGAGCTTGGTTGACCAGGCGTCACGGCCGGCGACGATTCCCGCTTTCCGGGAGAGGCGCTCCCATCGGGTTGCCGAGACGACGTGCCCGTCATGGCGGATGGGGCCGCCGGCGACGAGGGCCATGACAGCGGCTCGGCCCCAACCATCGGAGGCGAGGGCGAGCGCGGCGAGGAGGGTGCGGCCGGCGACGCCGTCGGCTAGTCGCCTCTGGGAGGGACCGTTGTGGGGGATGCCGGCGCTCTCGAGCTGTTGGTGAACGGTGGCGGCATAGGGCGTGGGTGTGGGCCAGAACACGCCGATGCGGTCGAGGCGTGTGCCGGATTCGGCAAGGGCGGCGATCTCGCGAACGACGGCCCGCGCTTCTTCGTCGGGGTCGGACACGGAGATGATGCGCGTTCCGGTAGGGATCCCGCAGGTGTCAGCGGGCGGCGCCGGGACCTCGATGCCGGCTTGAGCGCATGCCGCGAGGACGGGAGCATCGGCGTGGTCGCTGCCGGTGAGGGCCACGATCACGGTGGCCGCGGGTGCGGGAGTCAGCAGTGCTTGCAACAGACGCGCCATCGGGGGCGTGAGCCGCTCGGGCCGGTACCAGATGACGTGACCGAGCGCCTGCACGCTCGCGCTCGTCGGGGCCGTTCGCACCCGGTCATGGGCGACGCCGGCGAGGTCGGCCTCGTCGTGGTAGTACGCAAGTCGCTGGCGGACAGCCTTCTGGAGCCGCACGACCTCGGCGCCTCGGTGGCTGCCCGCTTCAATCGCGTCGAGAGTTTCCGGCAGGGCGTTGCTGAGGCGGCTGTAGGTCTCGACCAGCGCGGCCTCGGTGGCGTGGTGGTCGGCGACGGGCGCGAACCAGCCCGGTTCCGCTTGCAGCTCGGCGCGGACGGCGGCCGCGAGCACCGCGGACGTCAGTCCCCGCCGGTCGCCGATGTGGCCGGCGGCAAGCATCTCGGCCACCCGGAAGGGGGTGACGAAGGCGACGTTCGCCACGCCGGACTGGGCACCGAGCATTCGCCGGGCCGCCAACCCCGCGAAGTTGGTCGGCACGATCACCGTCACTGGATCGAGGGGGTGCTGTTGCTTCGCCTTGGCGACGGCGGCCGCGAGAGCGTCGGCCGCCGGCTGGCCATCGGCCACGGCGTGAACTTGCACTGTCGTCATCTCGCTAGCCACAACCCCCTTGGTACAGACGGCACGTGACAAAGGCTTTAGACGGCAGGTGAACGGCAGTTGCTTAGCTTTGGGTCCTTTGTGCTCTCCCTCAGCAGCTAAGCCCCGGTTGGCGGGGGCAGTCAGTTGGGAGTCAGAGACTCGCCGACCTGCCACCCTTGCTGGTCACGCCTGGCCTCGTACAGGGACCGCTGACTAGGTGAGCCTGCCGGACACTCCTCCAAGGCCAAGAACCGGCGTCCACAGAACATCCGGCGTCGATGTTCGAGGCGGCGTGGCAGTACCTTCCCCTATACGGCGGGCTTGGCTCGGCGACGCGCTGGTCCTCACTGCGCTGGACGGGCCATGACGGGCACGTCACGGTGAGCGCCTACCCAGTACGCGTGCAAGGCTGTGGCAGCGCACCCGGTGGGGAAGGGTTTAGGGATGTCACTAAACACCGCTGAGGTGATGCGGCTCGACCGGCGCGTGTCGCGCGATTTGATGAGTGCCTTGAGTCGTGACGGGTCGCTGCGGTCGCTCGTCGAGAGTCGCGGCGATCGTCGGCTGCTCGACCTGCAGCTCCGCAAGGAGCCATGGGGGTCCACCTCGTGGGCCACGTTGTACGCCGGACTAACTGGCGTCCTCAGCGTGCGCGAGCGAAACGGTGCGTTCTGGCTCGACGCCGCGGACTCGCACAAGAGTGCGGGTGGCTTCGCCGCCGAGTGGGCGTCGCCGTTACCCCTCAAGGACCTCACACCGATGTGGTCCGCCGTCGAGACCTACGTTCGCAGAGTCATCGAGACCCTTCCGGACCGCCACTTCGCCGCCGAAGGCGTGGTCCACGCGGCGCTCTGCTCGGGGCGCAGCGACGACTATCGAGTGATCGACCGCGAGGCCTCGCCGGCCTTTCGTGACACCGCGACGCGTGACGGTGTCTGTGCCGAGATCGGCACACCGTTGCGTGAGGCGGTAGCCGGCGCCGGCCGGACTGAGGCCTGGTGGCCATCGAACCGGAATCACGGTGTGATGCCCAACCTCGGATGGAGCCCCGACGTCATCGCGGTCGGCGAAGATGGCCGGCTCCTTGTCATCGAAGCCAAGCCCGCGGGCGCTTTGGAAGGGATCGCGTGGGGACCTGTACAAGTCAGGTTCTACGCGGAACTGTTCGCCCGGCTGCTTCGTGAGCAGCACGACCTCGTCGCGGTTCTGAACGACATGCTGGCGCAGCGAGTGGCACTGGGCCTCACGCCGTCCGCCGAGGGACTGCAGACGCCTCTGACCATCGTGCCTGTCCTCGCTATCGGCGCCGGGATCCCAAGCCCGGAGGCTGAGGAGCGCTTCAACCAGGTCCGCAAAGTGATTGATGCCGTGCCGTCCACCGATGGCATCGGATCCGTCGAGCTGTGGTGGCTGGACGACGACGGCCACATCGTCGAAGCCGCTGTTGCGGCGCCGGACCGCCGGCGCTCGGTGTCATTCCGGGAAGCGGCGCGCCGCGCAGCCGTCGTGTGGAAGCAGTCGACATCGACTCTGCCCGACACCGCCCGCGGCCCCGGCCCTTACCGTCCCGATGGACCTGCGTACGGGTTCTGCCTTCCCAGTGAGTTCCTCGCGCTCAACCTCCTCCCTGAGGCAAGGGAGATTGCTTTGGATCGCTTTGACCGAGTCGGGATCCCCTGGCACGCCGGAGGGAACGCGCTGCCAGGGCCACATCTCCTCTCATCGCAGGTGCAGTGCGCCAACGCCCTGGCTCCCTTCGTCGACAGTCCGGACGCGCTCGCGGCCATCTTCGGCGGTGTGCTGCCAATCGCGGACGTCCTCCCATTCGGCGACCCCGCCCTGCCCACCGACCACGTCGTGTTCGAGTGGATCGGCTTGACTGACCACCTCGGTGAACGCGGTGGTTCTGCGGGCATTCGCGGCGCCCACTCCACGTCGGCCGACGCCGCCATCAAGTACCGAAACACCGACGGCCAAACCGAGATCGCCCTCATCGAGTGGAAGTACATCGAGCGGTATGGCGGCGGGCCGCTTTCAGGCGGCGAGGCAAGCCTCGCCAAACGGCAACGTCGCTATCGGTCGATGTTCGCTGACCCTGACGGGCCACTCCGCAACGACCTCGTCGCATTCGACGACCTCTTCGTAGAGCCCTTCTACCAATTGATGCGGCAGCAACTCCTCGCCTATGCCATGGAGCACAGCCACGAGCTTGGCGCGGACCGGGTGCGAGTTATCTACGCGGCACCTGCGGCGAACGCGGAGCTTTGGGGGTCGCTCGGTGCGCGACACCGGCAGCCGCGCCAAGACACCGGGCCGACCTTCACCTCTGTGCTCGAGGTATGGACCGCGATGCAGCGACGGCCGGATCGGTTTTCCTGGTTCGACACTGCTGCCCTCGTCGCAGACGACGCGCCGACGAGCGCGGAGTTCAAGGCACGTTACGGCCATCTCAGGGCAACGCCCCCGTCACTAGTGGAGCAGCCCCCTCCCGCCGACGTCGCGGCCGCCCTTGATCTCGCTCTGATGACCCTCACGCGAGTGTCGGGCGAAGGATCGACCCTGGAGCAGCTCGCGAGCATGAGTGACCGGTTCGCCGAGCTGCCCCTTAACCTCGCCGCGGAACTCGCGGCCCGATCCGACGAACTGGCCGAGCTGGCCCGGCGCCTGCGTGCCGGCCCCGTCCATCGCGCTCTCGACCTTCTCGGTCATGAGAGGTAGGAGCCAGTTGGGCGGTCTACGGCCAGAACAGCGGAGGCTGTCATCGCACGCATGAACTCTTCCGCCGACACGCCGTCGCCTAAGCGTTGCGGCAGCTACGGGATTGGTCATGAGGTGCACTACATTCAGGCGCGACTGCTCCGCGAGTCCGGTGAAGGCATGCCCTGCGACGTCAAGGTCGGTCCCGGCGGCTGGCTCGTCGTAACTGTCCAAGGCGAGAAGCGGCGCCTCTGGAACCGCGATGCAGAACGCCTCGCCCACCTCCTTGAGGCCGAAGGCAGCCAAGCTCGCTTGCGCGCTCACCATGGGCTCACCCTCCGCTCGCATGTGTTCAGCATCAGCGACGAGCGCACCGCATACCCCGCGCCGGACGACCACCTCTCGGGCCTGGGACCCCACGATGGGCTGCGAGAGCACGGGGGTTCGTGATACGAGCACTAACCGATGCGCGAGTCTGCGTGTGTCCCACGGGATGCAGCGTCGCACGCGGGCGAAGCGCGCACCCGTCGACGTCTATGGATGGGCACCTGGCATGGAGGTCCGAGCTGACGGCGCCGGAGTCGGTGTTTGATCTGTTCGGCAGATTCGGATCTGGGCCTTCCGACGGCAGTGGGGCGAAGGTACCGTTTGTCTCATGCCGGAGCTGAAGGTCGTCAGTTGGAACATGGGTCAGAACCCGGACTCGTGGGACTATCTACTTCGTCTCCGAGACGAGCAGGACGTGCATTTGGCGCTCGTGCAGGAGGCCCAGCGACCGCCGCATCCCGATCGCTGGCCGGCGGTCACTCCAGATCCTGCCGACGAGTCGCAGTGGAAGATCGCAGTGCCGCCGCGGATGAGTCGTCGCAACTACGCGTCGGCGATCGTGGTTCTGGACGAAGGTCTGTCGCTTACACCCGTCGCCGCGACACCTCTGGCCGATGCCAACTACGAGGACTTCGCCGCGAGCCACCCTGGCCAATTCGCGGTGGCCCGCGTTGGGTGGCCCGGTGTGGACCATGACGTCGTGGTGGTGAGCCTCTACGGCCTGTGGCACGAGCCGAGTGGCAATGGAGCAGAGGCGACGCTGCACCGCGCCGTGTCCGACCTCACGCCCCTGCTGCTCGCCGAACCGCGCATCGTGCTTGCCGGGGACCTGAACCTCTTCCGTAATACCGACAATGTGGGACAGACGCGGTTTGACACGGTGTTCACCCGCCTCGCGGCCTACGGCCTCGAACTGCACGGGCCGTTCCGAGTACCCGATGGGGCCGCACAAGAAGGCTGTTCCTGCGGACAGGGTGAACGGTGTGATCACGTCGAGACCTACCGGCATTGGCATCGCAACGCCAAGCCGTATCAGGACGACTACGTATTCGCGAGTGAGTCGCTCAAGCTGAAGTCATGCGACGCGCAGATTGACGCGGCAGTGACGGACTTCTCGGACCGTACTCAGCGGCTCAGCGACCACTGGCCAGTCGTTGCCACACTTGACCTCGCCTGACCGTCGATGCAGGCCGGTTCCCGGTAGCGATGTGCAAGCTTCGTGACGACCATCGAGGTAGTCGCCGCAACTCTCGGAGTAGATCGCGACGACCCTGGACCACCAGCGCAGAGTTTGATCACCGCGAGGGAAGGATCGCGGGCTCGATGAAGTGACACTCGTCTGCGCCTCTGTCACAGCTCGCTCGTACCGTGTAGCTCGTTGGGTGCTCCCGGATGGGAGACCGCAGCAGGAGGAGCAACATGGACACATCGCCGAACAGCACGCTCGTGCTGGCTGGCCGGCCGATCGAGCAGGCCCGGGACTACGTCCGCCGATACTGCGGTCTCAGTTGGGGCGGCGGACCGGCCGAGACTTGGGCGTTCCGCTACTACGACGTCGTCGAGAGTGATCCGACCGAGATAGGCCCCGTAGACGTACTTGCGGCTGCCGCCCTCCATCCCGGGTTGTCGCGGGCCGACCTGGCGTACTTCCACGACCGGGTTGGCGACCTCACGGGCTGGCTGGGGGAAGTGCCGACGAACACCTCGCTGACTGTCGCCGACGACTCCTTACTTGGTCACCTCGATCAGCTGTCGTCCTGGGAGCCGGCTCCGACCGTGACCTTGCTCAGCAAGGTGTTGCACCGGAAGCGACCCGAGCTGATTCCTCTCGTCGACCGTCACGTGATCGATCGCTATCGCCCGATCACGGGCGAGAGAGCTGCGCAGGCCGCGTGGCAGCCGCTCCTGCGCCAGCTGCGGATCGACTTGGAGAAGAACCAGGCTCCGCTCGACCGGATGAGCAAGGCGCTGGAAGTTGAGCTCGAACGCTGTGTGAGCCACCTACGGCTCCTCGACATCGCCGTGTGGATGGACGGACGGAAGTGACACTGGATCGAGCAGCGACGGAGAACGGACCCGGGACGCCGATCGCGCCCTTTACGTCCCTCGACCGCTACACGCGGTCAGGCGACGTCGTCGTCCATGCATTCCTGGCGGCACAGGTCGACGGAGGAGAGCCCTTCGTCCGCAGCCTCGCGATCGATCAACCGATTGCGCCAGCACGTCTGCTCCCGGACGGCTCGCGGGTAGAGCGCTCCGTCACCGACGACACGAGCGTCATCGTGCTCGCCCGTTGCCTTGGAGGCACCGTGCTGATATCAGCGCAGCCGCGGTCGGCCGCGGTGAACGTGAGTGCGCGCACCGACGAGATGGCCGCTGCCCTGCTTCACGCGATCCGGGACAAGGTGCCAGCGATCGACCTTGACGGGAAGGTCACCGTCCGAACGTGGCACACAAGTCTGGCGGGCACGACGTCGGGCCGGGACCGTCGCATCGACGCCCCGGCGTGGCGTGACATCGCGCACAACTATCCCGCGGCGGTGCGAGCCCACATGGAGCGGCTCGTCGCGGTGGCGAGACCGACGAGTGGGGCGAAGCTGATCCTGTGGCACGGCGAGCCGGGGACGGGCAAGACGACCGCGCTCCGCGCCCTGTTCCGGGAGTGGGAACCGTGGTGCTCGCCGCAGTACATCGCCGATCCGGAACGCTTCTTCGCTTCGCCCGCCTACATCAGCGACGTGCTGACGCGCTCGCCGCACCCTCAGCACGGACCCACTCTCGAGCAAGCAGGCGACCAGGAGGCGAGGTGGCGGCTGATCGTTGCCGAGGACAGCGACGAGTATCTACGCGCGTCCGCCCGCCGGGACGCAGGGGCGGGGCTCGGCAGGCTCTTGAACCTCGCCGACGGCGTGCTAGGCCAGGGCTTCAACGTCCTCATCCTCCTCACGACGAACGAGGAGATGAACCGGCTTCACCCCGCGCTAGTGCGGCCGGGACGCTGTCTGGCGAGGTTGGCGTTCGGTCGGTTCCCAGTGGATCAAGCGGCGGCATGGCTCGCCAACACTGACGCAACGCCGGCGCACCCACTTACGCTCGCCGAGCTCTACGAAGCAAGAGGTGATCTCGACCCGATCGGGGGCCATCATGGTGGTCACGTTGCGGCGGGTCACTACCTGTGAACCAAGCCACGACGATAGGACCAAGCATGAGCGCCTTGACTCTAGAGGTGGCGGGATCGAACTACACCGCGGCCGAGACCACAGCTATCTGTGCCGGCTACGCGTTCGCCGAGCGACCACAACTTGGGTGGAAGCCGCCACGTGTGCTCGACGATCCAATGTTTGACACACCACAGGTGGGCACCGCAGGGCGGTGGGCCTACCGGACTTACGACTGCGTGACAGCAGGGCCTGGTCCGCGGCTTAGCGACGTCGATGTCTTTGTGGCGGACGGCCTCAACGGGCAGATGCGCGCACACACGATTGGGGCCGTTCACGCCGTCGCAAGCGAGGTGTCAGATGTGCTGCAGGAACTCGATCGCTGCGGCGAGGAGGGAAGCGCATTCTGGACCTTGCCCATCGAACACATCGCGGACATCCCACCGGAAGAGACAACAGCGTGGTGGATGTGGCGAGCTTGGTCGATCCTCATTGGAACCCCGGGTATCGGAGTCGCCGTAACGCACAAGCTGTTGCACCACAAGCGACCGACGACCTTCCCACTCCTGGACAACCGTACGATTTCCGCGCTTCCGGGCAACTCCTGGGCACGCATCCATTGCGATCTGACCGACGCGGGGGACGCTTGGGCCCAGGTCGAAGACTCATTCAACGAACTTGCTCGTGCACGCGGCGGCGTGGTGTTGACTCGGCTACGGATACACGACATCGTCTTGTGGCTCCGCTCATCGGGGCAGCTTGATGAGGCTCGCATCGCCGGCGAGCGCGTTCTTGGGACTGCCGCGGGCTGAACGCAAGAGGTCAGTGCGATCAGCTCGGCCTTGACTTCAAGGCCGAGCGTGTGGATATCAGGCGCGGGCAGCGGCGCAGATGACGGCGCGTTGGAGCCCAGGGCGGCAAGGGTTGGCGCATGCTGTTACAGAGACGGCGGCTCACGAGACGGACGTGATCTCGAACTCGGCAGCTTCTCGCCCGACGAAGTAAACCGTGAGGCGCAACCGCTCCTTCGCCAGAGCCGGTAGGCGTTCCACGAGGCCGCGGTACTGGCGGTGATCCGGTAGGGCGAGCCCGTAGCGCGCGTCGGGGTCGGACATGCGCTGCACGAGTTCGCCGATCGCCCAGAGGAAGTAGTTGACTTGCTGGGGCCTGCCGGCGCTTCACCCTTGGCTTCGACCAGGAGCCGTTCGCCGCCTCGCGTGGCTTCGAGGTCGACTCCTCGTTCGCGAGCCCACGCCACTCTGACCGTCCAACCCTCGGCTTCAAGGCGCCCCTTGACCGCCCGCTTCACCTCGTCTTCCGTGATTCGTTCGCCGGCGTCAGCCGTCGAACGTGCGATGGCCTCCATTGGCTGGTGGCGGTGGCGGGAGGCGATATCGCCCGGGGGCGATACGTATAAGCGAGCCGTCGTCAACCATGTGGGCGGTCACGTGGGTCCTGATGGTTGAGTCCTTGTAGATCGACCCGGCGGCACGCATGCGGCCGAGGATCTCGGTCGGGGTGAAGTCGATGCTCTCCGTCTCGCGCTGGAGGTTGTTGAACGCAGCGATCACTTCGTCTCTGCAGGTCACGACGTCCAGGCCCGCATGGTGTGCACTCGCATCTGTTCCTAGGAGCCTTCGTGAAGGAGAGGCGGTCAGGCGCACGCTAGCGCCAGAAGCCACTTGACATTCCTACTATAGGGTAGTACTACTTTGTGGTATGAAACTCAGTGTCTCAGTACCGGATGAACTTTGGGCGGCAGTCACAAACGGGCTGCCCCGTACCTCACCGTCGAAGGTCATCCAAGACGCCCTCAGCCTCGTATTGGAGCGGCGGCGGGCCGGGGAGACGCCGTTCTCCCGCGCGCCGAACGAGGCAGTACTCGAACGACTGCTCGAGAGCGGACTTGGCGCGTCGTTGGACCGGCTTGCCGACGAGGCGGTGACAGCTGAGGCACAGGGCTATGAAGCTGGCGTGCGGGCCGCAAGCTCCGAGCCGTGGACGACGCTCGAGCGAGCCACGAACCCTCAGGTCGTCATCAGCTGGTTCCGTGACGACACAGCCGAGGACTATCGGCCGCAGAACTTGCTCCATGCGCTCATCAACTCCGCCAAGGAGGCACGCCAGGTCATCGAGCACTCATTCGGCTACGAGTTCGGTGACTCATTCCTCAAAGGTTTCGCTGCCGGCGTCGCCGACACTCGCCAAGCCGTCCAGGCCCACCGAGAGACGACGGCACGGCGGCGAGATGGGTAGTGGAGGTCAGCGGGCTGCAGCCTCACGCGGCACCAGGAAGCCACCCGCGGCTCGTCATCACGTCACACATCGCGCGTACCACTGCGGTGTGCACGCAGAGATCGCGGGTGAGGCCACCCGACCGGAGACCGCTCGGGTATGGGGCGGGCGGGCCTTGCATCTGGTCGATGTTGACAACCTCATCGGCGATCCTCGGCGCGCGGCGCCGACTCTCATCCGGGCCACTCTCGGTCTCTATCGGGATGTGTCTGGTTACCGAGCTGGCGACTTGGTCGTGCTCGCGACGAACCATGGCCTCGCTCTTGAGGTCGGGCTGGCCTGGCCATGCGTTCGGCTGCTGGCGCGGAGCGGTCCTGACGGCGCCGATCTCGCCCTGCTCGACGAGGTCGACTTCGCGATGGGCGGGAGATTCGACCGGGTCATCATCGGCGGGGGAGACCACATCTATGAGGGCGCTGTCCGCCGCCTCCATGCTGCGGGTGTGCACGCCGCCGTCGTGTCGAGGCCGGAGGCGCTCGCCCGACTGCTGCGGCTCGCCGCCCGCGAGGTCATCCTCCTCGCCGCCTGAGACGCACGAGGACACTGCAGGGCAACATGGCTGGGATACGAGCTGCGAAGGGGGTGCTTGTGGAACCGCGGCTGCAGGACTTTGGTCCTCCACGCGGACCTGTGTGGTCACGCACCAACGGGTAGGTGGCTGACCTGAGCCGAAGGGGCTACCTAGTGCCCGATGGTCTGGTCCGGTGCAAAAACCGGCCGCGAGAGCACTGGCTTCAGCTCTTCGGTCCGCTGGCCGGACACCCGCCAAGAGGGAGTGGATGGTTGGTCCCATGCATGGCATCGGGAGGCATCCCGCGTCTCGCCGAGTGTTCGACATGTGGGTCCGGTCGCCCAGGGGGAATTTGCCTTGCCCGCCATCGTCCAACGCGCCAGTGTCGAACGGGCCAGCATCGAGCGCACTGCTACTCGCCTATTTCGTAGGCTTACGTGAAAGGACGGAGGCGGGCGAAGACGTGGCAGACCTGCTGGCTTCGGGAGTGGAAGGTGCGCGGCGGAGCTTCGAAGGCACCGTGTCGCACCCACGTGCGATTCCATCAACGGGCGGCGTTCGGGCGATCTTGAACGTTCCGCGCCAAGGGGACGTGCGCTGCGTTTGGTGGGACGGTACAAGAGCGCCCAAAGCAGGTGCTGAGGTGGCCGTAACGGGCTCAGTCAAGCGGTTCCGGGGACAACACGAGCTACATGTCGAGCGCACGATCGTCGACAACGGTAACCCCACTGCCGGCGACCGCGACCACAGGTTGTTGCAGTACTGGTTTGACTGCCTCGAGGCAGAGGCGATCGCGAGTCTCGTGCTACCGGCCGCTGGCGAGGGCCACGTATTACTGGAGCGGGGTATGGAACCAGCCGTCACGGCCAGCGGGCCGGTCCAAATCGAGCGGGGTTCGGAGCGACTCGACGCGTGGTGCACGCAGAGACAAATGGCTGGCTCCGCAGAGATCGCCTACGCGGGCTGGCCGCTTGTAGGTGCGCTCCGGCCGATCGAGACCGACGACGGACGTGTGCAGCGAGTGATCGCTCCACTCTTCTTCGTTCCGATCAGTGTGTCTGGCCACGAGCGGGACCATCACTGGACCATCGAGAGATCGCTCTCCCCTGAAGTCAACGGCTACGCCCTGATGCTGCTCGGCGTGAGCCGAGAGGAGCGCGACGAGCTCATACACGCCCTGGAAAGCCTGAACGGAGGTGAAGCTGGACCCGCGTGGGCCGCAAGTCGACTCCAGTTCCTCGCTGATAACAAGGTCATACCGGGAGATGTCCACTTCGACCCGGCAGTCTTGGCGCCGCCGCGGTCCATTTCGCAGTCGGGCTCGACGACCTCGAACACGGCGGCCTTCTTCGTCGCTCGAGGCGTGGGCTTCACCAGAAACCTGCTGCAGGAGCTCGATGAGTTAGCGAATGTCCCAGGAAGCCAGCTTCGCGAGGGTCCGCTGGGGGCGATGCTTGGTCACACGCAAGTCGCACCGCCCCCTGGGCCTCAGCCACACGCTTCGGTTCTCCCGACGACCCTCGCGCAAGACAGGGCGATCACATCCGGTCTAACCAATGTTCTTACCCTTGTCACCGGGCCACCCGGGACAGGGAAATCGCAAGTGCTTGTAAACGCTATCGCGGCTGCACTACAACGCGGGGATTCAGTCCTCTTCGCGTCGAAGAACAACAAGGCGGTCGACGTGGTCTTCGAGCGGCTTCGAGGCGCTTCGGCCGTCGGGGCGCCCATTCGCGCCGGTCGAGCCGAACTGCGGCAGGAGGTTTCGGCAACAATTCAGAACGCCCTTGCGCAGTCCGAGACCGGGGCCACTGATCGCTCGGCGGCACTGACCGCATGGGATGAGTGGGCAGCGTCCGCGTCAAAGGTCTACGGCCACGCGAATGAGGTGATCAGTGCGGGTGAGGCCCTGCAGGATGCAGAACTGCAGGCGGAAGCGGCCGGTGCCAAAGTTCCTGCAGCGCTCACGGCCTTTGTAGACGACGGAGACACCGAGCTCATCGAGGCGTCACTGAGGGCCGCAGTCGACGCCGCGGACGCTCTCCACCGACGTTGGTGGTTTTGGCAGCGTCGACGCAGGCTGCACGCCGAGCGCGCGGCCGCCCGGAATCTCGAGACACTGCTCAAGTGGATCCCGGACGACCTTCCCCTTGCTGCTGCGGCTCCTGAGGAAGTGTTCGCCGGATTCAGGGCGCTTCTAGAGGCACTGTCCGCACGCGAGGCCGCAGTTGAAGCCCGCCGATACGCCGACACCCTACCGCGACCGTCGGAGCTCGACGCGCAACTGATGCCCGGCTCCGATGAGCGCGTCGCGGTCGGACGGACACTCTTCGACGCGGAGTGGCTATATCAGCTACGCCACTCACCCAAGCGGGGCACCGCCAGCGCGTACGCGGAAGCGCTGAGCAAGGTCGCCCGCTCTGGCGGCAGACGCGCGTCCAATCTTCTCACGCATGTGCCTGAAGTCCTCAACCCATTCCCTGTGTGGGGTGTAACAAACCTGACGGCACGCACGTTCCTTCCACTGCAGCGCGGGCTCTTCGACCTCGTCATCATTGACGAGGCCTCCCAGTGCGACCTGCCTTCTGCGATCCCTCTGCTGTGGCGCGGCAGGCGCGCCATGGTGATCGGAGACCCGAACCAACTGACGCACATCACGAAACTGAGACCCGAGCGTGACTCCGCTCTTGGAGAGCGCCACGGGTTGGACTCAGCTACGCACGAGCGCTTCTCCTACGCGGCTCAAAGCCTATTCTCGGCGGCGGAGGTCGCGTGCCGTGGACAGTCGGTGTTCCTGGATCGTCACTACCGATCGCATCCGCGCATCATCGAGTTCTCGAACAACCATGTGTACGGCGGGCGGCTGCAAGTCCTGACAGATGCGAACGACTCGGCCGGCGCTGCCGTGGAGTGGAGGCATGTGCCCGGGAGTCACCGTCGTGGGCCAAGAGGCACTTCGTCGGTAAACGAGCCTGAGGCACTGTTTGCTGCGCGTGCCGCAGCCGAGCTCCGCGTCTCTAACCCGGACGCGTCGGTGGGGGTCGTCACGCCCTTCCGCGCCCAAGTCGAACGCGTGCGAAGACTTCTTGCAAACCAGCTCCCGCAAGACTTCCACTCGGTCCTCGTCGAGACTGCACACGGGTTCCAGGGAGACGAGCGAGACGCGATCGTGTTCTCGCCAGTTATCTCTGACGAGATGCCCGCAGGCACCGCCTCGTGGGCAAGCGACCGCCACCTAGTGAATGTCGCGCTAACGCGTGCTCGTTCCCGGCTACTCATCATCGGCGATCACGAAGCCTGCCTGACCGCTCCCGGCCTCATCGGCAAACTTGCGTTCTGGTGCGAGGCATGTGGCTTCGTTCGCCGTTGAAGCCGCGGAGAGGAAGGCGTCGCCTGTTCGCCGGGCTGCTGGTAGTCGTCGTAGTAGTCGGACTCGGAGCCAACCGAATGCTCGACACGCGCTCAGAGTCAGAGGCAGGACGTGTAATCGGCGACCGCCCGAGCGGGCAGGCCGCTAGCGTCGGCAGTATCACCGATGGCGACACGTTCGTCACGACAGACGACGTGAGGATCCGGTTCATCGGTATCGACGCACCCGAGTCGAGCGCCCATAGATTTGGGTCCGCTGAGTGTCTAGGAACCGATGCCTCAGAACACCTCGCAGAGTTACTCCCGCCGGGGACCGACGTCGAAGTCGTCTTCGACGTCGAACGTCTCGATCGCTATGGCCGCACACTCGCGTACATCTACCGTTCGCACGACGGACTGTTCATCAATCGCGCCATGGTCGCTGACGGCTTCGCACAGCCGGCGACCTACCCACCCAACGTGGCACACGTCGACGACTTCGTAGAAGCGTCGAGAGAGGCCCGAGCTGCAGGCCGAGGTCTGTGGAGCGACGCATGCGCCGACGGGGCCGAAGCTCCGCCAACGACTTCAAGAGAGGGTCAGGAAGCACGCCGCTGTGAATCCGCCTATCCAGACGCATGCATCCCTTCGCCGCCACCCGACTTGGACTGTGAAGATGTCGCCGAGCGCCGCTTCCGCGTCCTCCCGCCGGACCCGCACAACTTCGACGCCGATCGCAACGGACTCGGTTGCGAGAATGGACCCTCCGCCTGAAGCTCGGGCCCAACATGCGGCATCCAACCTCACCCGTCCGGATCCCGGAGCTCGTCGACGAGTCTGTTCATGGGTCCGACGTGCGGTGCCTAGAGAGCAGCGAGCTGACGGTCGCGGTAGGCAGGATCCCCGTGCGTCGGCACATGTGACCGGTGTGGTCCCTCTTGCCGCGTCACAGCCCGCCGGTACCGAGTTGCTCGCTGGCCGCCCCGGGTGGGCGGCTGTGACTGGAGAGACAACATGGATACAGCGCACGATGGGCTTCGTTGCATCGGAGCGGCTCGACCGCCCACCATCCTCCGGGCCTACGGTGGTGCGGTGGGCGACTCCTCCGATCAGGGGAACGAGGCGGACATCATCCAGTTGGTCACCAAGCTCGCCGGCAGCGGTGTCGAGTTGTCGGTGCCGGCACAGGCGAGCTGGATGCTCAGGCTGGAGCCGATCCAGTTGGATGCCTCGACAACTGGGACCCCGCCAAGGACAGTAACCACGATGCTTGCGGCCCTCGTGGCCGGACTTCCTGAAGTTGGGCGCAGTCTCGCCGCCAGCCCCGGTGTGCGCGTTCTGTTTAGTGCGGAGACGCGCCAGCTCCTCGCGTCGGGCGAATTACGACTCATGCAGACCGCGACCGGGGTGGCGCCAACTGCCATCAATGCGGCGGGAAGGATCGTCGAGACCGCCAGAATGGCCCCAGGAGCAGCCTCGGTGGCCGGTGGTGGTGTCGCCGTCGGCGCTGCCCTCGCGGGTTCCTGGCCGATCCTGTTGGCAGGCGGCTTGGCGGCCGCAGCGGCCGCGGCCGAACAGCGCTGGCTGGAACAGACGCTCGGTGGTCTGCAGGCGGCTGTCGAACGGCTGGAGCACCGGCTGCGTGACGACGACGCCGGCACACTCGAGGCGGCCATGCGTTTGTCCCGGCTCGTCGAACCCGCCGCGCTCGGTGCAGCACTTCCGATGCAGCTGAGACTGGAGTTGGCGGCGGCACGGCAGGAGGTCGAACGTGTCTATCTGTCGCGGTTGCGCTTCGTCGACCGCTTCGAGCGCGCCCTTGAAGCCGCCCAGAATGAGGAAGAGCAGAAGACCGGCCAACCAATCGCCTGGGCTGGCGACATCGCTCGAGACCTCGCCGACCGCAAGACCGGTCTCGTCGACGAACTCGTCGTCTTCTTGCAGGCGATGATCGTCCGAGCTCGCCTCGCTGCATGCACCGCAGGGGTGCTCGCCGCGGAGGGAGGAGAGCAACCAGCGGTAATGCTCCTCGCCAGCCTCGATCAGGAGCTACGACACGATTACTGGAATCTCCAGCGCCCCATCCATGCGCTGGCAAAGTCGCAGCCGACTGCGTCGCCCTGGCAGCGAGCGCGTGCGGTCGTCGGTAATCGGCTCCCACTCCTCGCCACGGGCGATCAAGAGCAGGCCGTCGCGGTGATACGTGAGCTGGATGACGAGATGCGGCGGACGGTCGGCGCTGCCCTCCCTGACCGCGACGAGGCCGTTGAGATCACCGTCGCGATGGATGACGTACGGGCACTGGGCGTGGCGTAGCGCCAAGACACCGCGAACCAAGCATCGCCTCCAAATGAGGAAACGCGAGCGTCGGCACCTCTCACCGCTTGTTGCGCTTCCGGCGCTTCTCGGCCACGACGTTGGCGAAGAGGCGGGCGGAGGTGGCGGCGGACTCGACCTCGCCGAGCGATAGGTCCTCCATAAGGGGCATCGCACCGGGCGCAACCGGCACACCCTTCTCGGCGAAGTAGCTCGTGGCGGTGCCGCGGTGACGGGCGGACCTCGTCTCGGTGCGCTGTAGGTAGTAGTGGCTGATCATGTGGAACACCTCGCCGTCGCCGTGGCGGAAGAGCACCGCAACCGGGCTCTCCCCCCAGTTGCGCTCGAGCTCGCGGCTGCGGAGCAACACCTCGACCCGCTCACGGTCGAGGATCGTGATCGGATACGACGATCCCTCGAGCCACCACTGCGGGTCGTCGTCACCGTCGAGCACGCCCGCGAGGAACGGGTTGTCCCGGGTGACGATCTCGATGCGCACGACCGTGTCGGCCGTCGGGCGGTCGTTGTAGGCGAGCACGCCCGGGAAGCAGGGCTCCACCACGTTCCGGAGCGCCCAGTCGGTGGTGAAGAGGCTTCCGCCGCGCTCCACGAAGGACCGCATCCGGTCGATCGCTTGGCGCGAGATGTTGCCCGGGCAGTTGACGACGAGGAGCTGCTCCGGACGGAGGCGCACCCTCGCGAGGTCGTCGGCCCCGATGACGGTGTGGGGGAGGTCGAGTGCACCGAGCACGGTCTCGACGTGGTCGTAGGTGCCGCGCACGACGACGACGTCGGATGCCTCGATCTCCTCCAGTGCCTTCGCTGCGTCCGGGTCGTCCCGTCGCATCCGCTCCCGGGTCAGCGTGCTGGCGGCCGCGTAGGACCGGACTCTTCTGTCGTCGCTGCTGGTCGTGGTCATCGTTCTCCGTCCTCCCGGATCTTCCGCCTGTTGGCGTACTTGTCGTCGTCCGCTGTGACAGACTTGCTTGCAGCTGCCACTGGCATAGCGCTTATGCTACTAGCAGAACTACTATGCGGCAAGAGGTGATTTCCTGCTCATGGCCGAGGACGAGGGAACCGACGACAGCGAGCTGGAGCCAGCGCTCGGCCGGGCGATCGTGGCGCGTCGGGGCGAACTCGGCCTCAAGCGGAACGACCTACGGGACCGGACGGGATTGAGCTACCCCTACATCGCCGAGCTCGAGAACGGCACCAAGCGGCCGTCGTCCCGCGCGCTCGCCGCGCTCGCCGAGGCACTGGAGCTGCGGGCCTCAGAGCTGCTCGAACGGGCCGAGATTCTGCGCACGACCACCGACGCCGTGGCTACCGCGCCGCCACCGCCGGCGGCGGCGCAGTCACCGCTGCCATTGTCGTCGAGGTCAGCGCGGCCAAGAAGCGGCCGATGGTTCGGCGGCACGAGCGCGAGCGTGAGCTTCGATCGGGACGGTGAGAGCTCCGCGTCGGGCCTCGCCGGCGCCGCGCCGGCCCCTCAAGCGCCCGAGCCGCCGCTAACGGAGAGCCGGCTCCGCGAGATCGTCCGTGATGTGGTGCGCGACGTCGTGCGTG
>CAZWDB010000012.1:0-21652 GCA_964632885.1 uncultured Acidimicrobiales bacterium
CACGGGCGTTCGACCGAGGAACTTATTGGGTGAAATCGCTCGCCACAAACTGACTGCTCAAACTCGCGCCGGTGATGAGCCAACTCGACGGCAGGACTACACCGTTGGTGTCAGGTGGAAATGGCCCTTGCAGGCGATGTCTCCTTTCGGCGAGATGCGTCACGATGGTCTTTGTACCCTTCGTTGCTGGGGTTGACATGACACTCACCGCTGCTCACATGCCCTCGCCGCTACAGACATCCGAGCGCCTTCGCGTGCTTCTCGTCGACGACACCGCGGACGTGCGTTTCCTGCTGCGGCGAGTTCTCGAGAGTGATGGCCGGTTCGACGTCATCGGCGAGGCCGCCGATGGGGTAGAGGGTGTCCGTCTCGCGACGCGTTTCCTACCCGATGTAGCGGTGGTTGACTTGGCGATGCCCGTCATGGACGGGTTCCAGGCCATCCCACTGATCCGCAGTCAGTCGCCCCTCACCAAGGTCGTAGTGTTGACGGCCTTCCGCGGCTCCCACATGGCCGCCGAGGCCGCCGGCGCGGGGGCGGATGCCTACCTGGAGAAGGGCAGCAGTTTCGACGGTGTGGTGACAACGATCGAGGGTCTCTACCAGCCCGCAGGCAGCCCTGCTCCGTATCATCAGACCGACGACAAGGCGGAGGCCGAGGCCGAGCCCGTTGCCTCGTCGTCGCAACCGGGTTCCGGTTGGGGCGGCGTCGGGGGCGGCGACAACATCGACGAGATCCTCTCGAAGCTCAACCACGAACTGCGCACGCCCGTGACGATCATCCAGGGCTTCGCGGCGAAGGTGCAGCAGTTGGCGGCCGACGCCCAGCCCGACATGGAGCTCCTGCGGCGGAGTGCCGATGCGATCGAGCGCAACGCCAACGTCCTTGGGACGATGTTGAAGTCGGTCGCCGACGCGCGTGACGTGCAGATAGGGCGGCTAACCCTGCAACTCGAGCCGGTCGAGCTCGCGTCGCTCGTTTCGGAGCTCTCGGGCGATCTCCAGGTCGTGGCAGACGACCACACCGTCGAGCTCGACCTCGAGCCCGTAGAGGTTCGGGCCGACTCAGTGCGAGTTCGCCAGGTGGTCACCAACCTGTTGTCGAATGCCGCCAAGTTCAGTCCCGCGGGAAGCACGATCGAGGTCGGCGTCTGTGTTCGAGACAACGCCGCGGAGCTATCAGTCCGAGATCACGGTCCCGGCATACCGACCGGCAAGGAGGAGGAGGTGTTCGGCAAGTTCACGCGCTTGGCGCCGGGCACCAAGGGCAGCGGGCTCGGTCTCTACATTGCGCGGGGGATCGCCGCCGGCCACGGAGGCGAGCTCGTGCTCGAGAACTCGCCGTCGGGATGCCGATTCGTGCTCCGTCTCCCGCTACCCGAGCCCAGCTGACGGCGACGTGGCCCCGCGGGCCACGCGCGCTGCGCCGCCTGCGCGTACAGCTCGTTCAGCGCGTTCTGCGGCCTCGTCATCACTGGCGAGAGCTCGCACCACAAAGCGGCCTACGAAAGGCACGATGTCGTCGAGGTCTCCTTCGATCCGTGTTATGCGGTGGAGGTGGTTGAAGTAGGCCACCGTGCCGACCACGCCGTAGGCGAGGAGGAGCGGGTCCTCGTCACGGATCGTGCCGTCCGCGATGCCCTCTCTGATGTGGCGCGCGGTGTCGTGGGTGTGGACCTCGCCGCCGGCTCGCAGGGTCCGTGCGAGCTCAGGGTCGAGACCGTCGAGATCGAACATCGAGTAGAGCCGGCGCCGCTCGCTCATGAACCGAAGCGAGGCTTCCACTCCTTGGCGGATGCGCACGAGGGCGGGGGCCTCCGGATCGATGGCATCGGCCTGCATCTGGCGCATCCGGTGCCGGGCCCCTTCCACCAGTTCCCTGAACAGCGCTTCCTTGTTCTCGAAGTACCAGTAGAAGAGGCCTTTGGCCACGCCGGCGTCCCTGACGATGTCGGCCACCCGCGTGTCCGCGTAGCCACGCTCCGCGAAGAGACGCGCTGCGTGGTCGAGCAACTGCTGCTTGCGCTCTCTGCCCTGGCGCGTGAGGCGCCGAACCTCTCCGTTGCCGGCGCCTGACGTTGCCATGGCCTAAATCGCAGCAGATCTTGACCGGCCGGTCAAGATCTGCCCGTAACGATTGCTATGCGACTTTGGTACCCTCGATCACATGGATGTCGCTGCCGCCGGCACGAGGACTGATCGCCTCGAGCACCGCGAGCGGAATCCCAAGTGGAAGAACGCTCCGGTCCGCATCGAGATGTCGGAGTGCATCAACTGCGACACGTGCATCCGCCATTGCCCGCCGCAGTTCGGTGCGATCTTCAATCACGGCATCGACGTCATCATCATCCCAGAGCTGTGCTCGGGATGTGGGAAGTGCCTGCCGCCGGTTTGCCCGGTCGACTGCATCTACGAGGATCCGGACTGGAAGCCCGCCACCGAAGACTGGTGGTCGGAGCCGCTTGAGAACTACGACCCCTACCGTTGAGCGAGTGATGCCGGCGCTCGAGGGAGCGGGGCCATGGTCGGCCGCGGGCGGGCGCTCTGGTGTGCTCGTGCTGCACGGTTTCACGAGCACACCGCAGTCGGTAACGCCGCTCGGGCAGGCTTTCGCCGCCGCCGGTCACACCGTCGAAGCGCCGCTGCTGCCCGGACACGGCACCTCCGTTGACCACATGGCCGGCACGGGCTGGGATGACTGGGCAGCTGCCGCGCTCGCGGCCCATGATTCCTTGTCGGGTCGCTGCGATCACCTCGCAGTGGCCGGTCTGTCCCTAGGGGGTGCCCTCGCGGCGTTGGTCGCAGCCGAACGGCCATCGGTTGCAGCGCTCGTGGTGGTCAACCCCGCAGTGGAGGCACCCGCGGCCGAGGTGCGCAAGGCAGTCGGCGTCATGGCCGAGAGCGGGACGACCACGGTGCCGGCCATCGCGAACGACATCGCCGATCCAGCGGGCGACGAGCTCGCCTACGACACCGTGCCCGTCGCGGCTGTGCTCTCGCTCTTCGACGGCCAGGCGCAGCTGGAGCCCCGCCTCGGCGAGGTCGCCTGTCCCGTCCTGCTCTTCACGAGCCGTCAGGACCACGTAGTGCCGACGACCGCTAGCGACCTCTTGGCCCGACAGATCGCGGGGCCGGTCGAGCGGGTGTGGCTCGAACGGTCCTACCACGTGGCCACCCTCGACTATGACGCCGAGCTCATCGGCCGGACGGCAGTCGAGTTCCTCGCCCGAGTTCTTCACTGAGTGCCTCGCGGAGTGCTTCACTGAAAGACATGCGAGTCGGCCACGAAGAGCGGGAACAGGTCGTTGCCGCCCTCCGGCGCCAGTTCGCCGACGGCAACCTGAGTCTCGAAGACTTCGGGGACCGAGTCGAAGCCGCCTACGCCGCGGTCACCTCCGACGACCTCTACCACAGCGTTCGCGACCTCGACCTGGCGACCGGCTTCGGCTCGCCCACACTCGCGCCCGCCGCGAGCCCCCCACCTGCGGGGCCTGACCGAGTCGCGCGGCCGACGCGACCGGCTGTGCCGCACGACCGCCGGGGCGTAGCACGGAAGAGCTTTTACGCGCACCTCGGGCCCTACGTCGTGATCAACGCCTTCCTCGTGATGATCTACATCATGACCAGCTTCGGCGAGTACTTCTGGCCGATCTGGCCGATGATGGGCTGGGGAGTAGGTCTCGGCATCCACGCCTGGGTAGCTTTCGTGGTCGCCAAGCACGAAACTTGAGGCACTTGACACCAACGGCGCGAATCGCGCTGGTATTGCCTCACGTTGGCGGGATCCTCGTAGCATCAGCTCGATGGCACCGCGCATCACTCCCGACGACGTCGCCCATGTCGCCCGGCTGGCGAGCATCGAGCTCACCGGCGACGAACTGGCGCGCTTCACCGAACAACTGGCCGCGGTGCTCGACCACGCCGCCGACGTAGAGGCTCTCGACGTCGATGGCGTGCCCCCCACCGCTCACCCCCTGCCCCTGGTGAACATCCTGCGCGACGATGAGGTCCGTCCCAGCCTTGACCGCGCCGAGGTGCTCGAGCAGGCGCCCGCCACCGACGAGAACCGGTTCCGGGTTCCTCAGATACTCGGTGAGGAAGAGCCCTGACCAGCGCGCTCGAGATCGCCCGGGCAGTGCGGGAGGGCTCGACGACCGCGACGGCGGTCGTCGACGAACACCTGGCGCGCGTCGCAGCCGCCAACGAGGAGCTCAACGCGTTCAACCACGTGATGGCGGAGGACGCGCGCCGCGCCGCGGCCGAGGTCGACCGCCGCGTCGCGGCGGGGGACGATCCCGGACCACTGGCCGGCGTTCCCGTCGCGCTCAAAGACAACATGTGCACGCGGGGGGTGCCGACGACGTGCAGCTCGAAGATCCTCGAGGGCTGGCTGCCGCCCTATGACGGCACGGTGGTGGAGCGACTGCGGGCCGCCGGCGCTATCGCCATCGGCAAGACCAACCTCGACGAGTTCGCCATGGGCAGCTCCACCGAGAACTCCGCTTTCGGTCCGACCCGGAACCCACACGATCCCAGTCGTGTGCCGGGCGGGTCGAGCGGCGGCAGCGCCGCCGCAGTGGCAGCCGGAATGGCGTCGCTCGCCTTGGGCTCCGACACGGGCGGGTCGATCCGCCAGCCCGCCGCACTCTGCGGCGTGGTGGGCGTGAAGCCCACCTACGGGGCGGTGTCACGGTACGGGCTGATCGCCTTCGCCAGCTCGCTCGACCAGATCGGCCCGTTCGCTCTGACGGTGGGCGATGCCGCGGCACTGCTCGACGTCATAGCCGGGCCGGACACCATGGACTCGACCTCGATCCGCGAGCCGTTCGCGCCCGTCACGCCCGTGCTCGACGAGGGTGTCGACGGCCTTCGGATCGGACTGATCACCGAGCTCATGGACGGCATCGATCCTGACGTGGCCGCGCGCGTGAGGGAGGCGGCCGACTTGCTTGCGGGCGCGGGCGCCAAGGTCGAGGAGGTGTCGGTGCCATCGACGATCTACGGGCTGTCGGCCTACTACCTGATCGCTCCGGCAGAGGCGTCGTCGAACCTGGCCCGCTACGACGGTGTCCGATACGGGCTGCGGGTCGACGCCGACAACATCCGTGACATGTACGGCAAGACGCGGGCCGCCGGCTTCGGTCCCGAGGTCAAGCGCCGCATCATGCTCGGCACCTACGCCCTATCGGCGGGCTACTACGACGCGTACTACGGCAAGGCCCAGAGGGTTCGGACCCTCATCATCAACGACTTCGACACCACCTACACCCGCTTCGACGTACTGATCGCGCCCACCGCGCCCACGACGGCCTTCGAGCTGGGCGCGAAGACGGAAGACCCCCTGGCCATGTACATGAGCGACGTGTGCACCATCCCGTCGAACCTGGCCGGTCATCCCGCCGCCAGCGTGCCGTTCGGCGCCGGGGCCGACGGCCTTCCGGTCGGTGTGCAGGTACTCGCGCCCGCGCTGGGCGAGCAGGTCATGTTCCGGGTCGCCGCCGCGCTCGAGCACGGGGCTAGTGGGTTGGGCCCGGCATGAGCACGGTCGATCCGATCCACGAAGGCAACTGGGAGGTTGTCGTCGGCTTGGAAGTGCATGCCGAGCTCAGAACGAGCACGAAGCTCTTCTGCGGGTGCCGCAACGCCTTCGGGGACGAGCCCAACACGAACGTCTGCCCGGTGTGCCTCGGGCTTCCCGGTTCCCTACCGGTCCTCAACCGGCGGGCGGTGGAGTACGCGATGTCGATCGGAGAGGCCCTCGGTTGCCGGGTCGAGAAGAGCATCTTCCACCGGAAGAACTACTTCTATCCCGACATGCCGAAGGACTACCAGATCAGCCAGTACGACGAGCCCATCAACGTCGACGGTCGCCTCGAGCTCCCGTCGGGCAAGCAGGTGGGCATCGTGCGGGCGCACATGGAGGAGGACACCGGGAAGTCGAGCCACGTCGGCGGCTCCGGACGGATCGGCGGCTCCGAGTACTCGCTGGTCGACTACAACCGGGCAGGCGTGCCACTGGTCGAGATCGTCAGCGCGCCCGACCTCGGAGGGGCCGAGGAGGCGCGTGCTTATGTCAGTGAGCTGCGCGCCATCCTCATCGCGACCGGCGCGTCGGACGGGAAGATGGAGGAAGGGTCCCTGCGCGTCGACGCCAACGTGTCGGTACGCGCGGCCCACTCCGCCAAGTACGGCACCCGCTGCGAGATCAAGAATCTGAACTCGCTGCGGTCTCTCGGACGAGCGATCGACTACGAAGCCCGCCGCCAGATCGCAGAGTTGTCCGAAGGCCGCGCCATCGTCCAGGAGACCCGCCACTGGAACGAGGACGAGGGCCGCACCATCGCCGGCCGCACCAAGGAAGAAGCCGAGGACTATCGCTACTTCCCCGAGCCCGACCTCGTGCCCGTAGCCCCCTCCGAGGATTGGCTGGGACGCGTCCGGGCGGCGATCCCGCCGCTTCCCGCCGCTCGTCGATCGGCGCTCGCCCAGTCGGCGGGCGTGGCGCCCGCCGATGTCGCGCTCGTCGTCGAGCTCGACCTCGATGGCTTGGTGGCGGGCGCGATCGAGCGCGGCGCCAGCGCGTCGACCGCGCTCAACCGGGCCAGGAACGAAGTAGCGGCCGACATCGACGCGGCTCGCCGGCTCGATGTCGCGGCCTTCGCCCGGCTCGTCTCGATGGAGGACGCCGGTCAGGTCACCGCGACACAGGCCAAGCAAGTGCTTGCGGAGCTGCTGGCCGGCGCGACCGACCCTGAGGCCGTAGCGCGGGAGAAGGGCTTCGAGGCGATGGGCGATGACGCGGTGGGCGCCGTCGTCGACGAGGTGATCGCCGCCCATCCCGACGAGTGGGCCCGGTACCGCGAGGGCAACGACAAGCTCGCCGGCTTCTTCGTAGGCCAGGTCATGAAGCGCACCCAGAACCGAGCCGACGGCAAAGTCGTCACCGCCCTCCTCCGTTCGCGAAGTTGAGGTTCAGCGGGTTCAGAGTCTGGTGATGAGCTCCAGCGGGAACGGCGGTTGGGCAAGTGGCCTGACCGCGAGCCGCAGCAGGAGCAACGGGTTGTCGTCACCGGCGGTGCGGTTGAGGTGAACCTCGTCGCAGCCGGTGCAGCGGTGGACAAGCACCCACTCCCCATCCCCGCGCACGCAGATGGCGAGCGGCTCCATCGAGGCGCCGCAGTCGGCGGCGCGGTCACCCGGTGTCGAGTCGTCGACGTGACGGCTCCACAGGCAGTTCGGGCAGTGGTTACGGTGCGCGGTTCCGGGCGCGTCAAGCCCGACATCGAGCCCACACTGACGGCAGCGGAAGCTACCGGACTCGCGGGAGCGTCCGGGTCTGGTTCGAGAACGCGACAAGCGACCTCCGAGAGTTAGAAGCGGCGAGGGCGGTGCGTCGCACCTCGGCTCGGACTCTCGGATCAGAGCCGGTCAGCTCCGGTCAGATCCGGCGAGCGCGGCCTCTGTCAGGGCACGACGCGACGACCACGCACCCGACAGTCATCACGCCACCCCCTTCCGCTCGTCTGCTCGGCTCCGGAAAGCTCACCAGTTCACTCGAGGGGGCGCAAGTGATTTGTGAGGTGGCAGGCTGTGGGTTGTGACTTGGGACGGGGGTGACTGGGAGGACGAGGGCGAGTTTTACGGAGCTCGGCTGGAGTCCGGCGCGGCGGCTGCGTTCGACGCGGCCGTCGAGGCGGCATCCGCGGCCAATGTCGGGGACTCCCAGCTCGACGACCTGGTGCTGCTCGGCCACCTGATCGACGCGGGCGACGATGGCATCGTGACGGTGCTGGGCTCGCGCTGCCGCACGATAGGTCCGGCCGTCGACGCCGCGAAGGCGCGCGAACCGGTGGGCAGCCGCGCCCTGCCATTTGCCGATGACGTCCTCACCGTCGCCGAAGGTGAGGCGTTCGCCACCGCGGCATCCGCAACCGTCGCGCCCGTGCACCTCTTGTTGGCCCTGTTCGCGTTCCCCGGCACGGCCAGCGAGGCGGTGCTGCACGACTGCGGAATCGAGTGGCGCCCGCTGCGCTCCATCGCCCGCCGTCTGCTGCGCCGAAGCTACGACTGGTGACCGAGCCCTTAGTCGTGGCTCGCGACCTGTAGGCCGCGGTGGAGGTACACCTCGCGGTCGTCGGCGCGCTCGCCTTCGTCACCGCCGGCGCGGGAACCCTCGGCGGCATCGGTGGCGCTGTCATCCTCGTCCCCGCTCTCGTGCTGCTCGGCGTCGACCCTGCCGACGCCGCGCCCCTCGGGCTGCTATCGGTCGCGGCCGGGTCGCTGGCCGCGGCCCCTGTGAACCTCAGCGAGGGGGTCGTGCACCACCGCTTGGGGGTGACGATCGAGGTTGCTGCGAGCGCGGGCGCCGTCGCGGGAGCCCTCGTCGCCGCCTCGCTGCCGGCGGCAGTCGGCTCGCGTGTCCTCGCGGTGACCGCCCTCGCGGCGGCAGCGGCGGGCGGCTTCCGTCGCGGGGTGCGCAATCCGCCCGAGCCCGCCTTCGTCGCCGAGTTGTCAGGGGAGTGGCCCGGCACTCTGGCCGGCGCGTACGCCCTCGGTGAAGACGTCGTTCCCTACGCCGCCCGCAGGGTGCGGACAGGCATGGCGCTGATGGGGCTCAGCGGTGTCATCGCGGGCGCCACCGGCGTGAGCGGAGGCTTCATGAAGACACCGACGATGGCTGAGGTGATGGGGATTCCCGTGAAGGTGGCCGCGGCGACCACCGTCTTCACGGTCGGAGTCACGTCGAGCGCGGCGCTGATCGTCTACGCCGGCGACGGACGTATCGACGTGCACGCGGCCGCCGTCGTGGTGCTGGCCGCTCTCGGCGGCGGGCGGCTCGGAGCCTGGCTGGCGTCCGTGCTGTCCCCGCCGCTCGTGCGCCGAACACTCAGCATCGTGTTGCTCGTCGTGAGTGTCGTGCTGGGGGTGCGGGGCGCATGATCCCGAGTCCCGCGAGCCTCCCCTCCGGTGAGCGCTTTCAGACCCTCATCCGGTTCCTACGCGTCGTGCTCGTCGTCGCCGTGGCGCTCGCCGTGGCCGGCGTGTTCGTCGACGGCGCTGCCCGGGCCATGGTCGTTGTGGTCATCGCTGCGCCGCTTGTGCGTGTCGCGTGGCTCGGTGTGAGGTGGGTGGCGCGAGGCGATCGGCGCTACGGAGTCGTGGCCGCGGGTCTGCTGGCGGTGATCCTCGTGGCGGCGCTGCTCGCGGTGCTCGCGTAAAGCGTTCGTCCGCCGCTGGGGAAAGGAGTAGACCTGCGGTGGTGACCGATCCTGGGGTTCGCGTCCAAGCCGACGTCGACAAGCTGCTGGCCGAAGGAATCGATCTCCTGCGGGAGTACGTGAGGATCGACACGACGAACCCGCCTGGGGATGTGGCGGGCACCGCCGACTGGGTGGAGCAGTGTTTTGAGCGCGAGGGGATCGCCACCACGCGTGCGGGGCCGTCTCCTGACCGCGCCAACGTGTCGGCCACCATCGGCGCCCGCGAGGGCGGCACGGGCGGCGCCCTAGTGCTGGCCCACCACATGGATGTCGTGCCGGCGGTCGCGGCTGACTGGACGGTGGATCCGTTCGCCGCGGACATCCGCGATGGGTACCTGTACGGCCGAGGAGTCCTCGACATGAAGGGATTCGGCGTGCTCTCGATGCTGTGCGCGTTCGCGCTCCATCGAGCGGGCGTCGAGCTCAAGCGGCCGTTGCGGATCATCGCTACGGCCGACGAGGAGGTTGGTGGGGTCCTCGGGGCGAAGTGGCTCGCAGACAACGAGATGCCGTCCTTCGGTGGAGAGCTCTTGCTCACAGAAGGCAGTTTCGGGTGGCGCGGAACCCAGGTGACGTTCTATCCCATTGTGATCGCCGAGAAGGGCGTCTCGACTGTGAAGCTCACGGCGCGCGGCAAGCCGGGCCATGCCTCGGCGCCCACCGAGGACAACGCCGTGGTCCGCATCGGGAACGCGATCCACCGCCTGGGGGAGTATCGCTCGCCGCCTCGTGCGCGTGAGCTGGCAGGCCGGTTCCTGGAGGCGTTCCCGCCTGAGCTCATGGAGCTCGCCCGCGGCCGCGGTCCCGGCGACCTGACCGACGACGAGATGGAAGCGCTGATCCTGCGGCTGGGTGGCACCCGCCGTTCAGGACGCAACGTCAACCTCCTGCGCAACACCTTCACGCCCACGATGGTGTCCGCGGGCGTCGGACAGAACGTGATCCCCGCCACCGCCGAGGCATTCGTCGACTGCCGGTCGGTCCCGGGTGTGACCGGCGACGACCTGCTGGCGGAGCTCGGTGAGGCGATTGACGACGCCGAGGTCGAGATGGAGCTGGTGAAGTCGAGCATCGGCACCGAGTCGACGCCTGATACCGAGCTCTACGGTGCGCTCCGCGACGCGATCCTCGCCGAACAACCCGAGGCGATCGTCGTGCCGTTCCTCACTGGTGGGGGCACCGATGCCAAGCACTTCCGGCCGAAGGGCGTTGCCTGTTACGGCCTGATCCCGGTCGTGCTCGACGAAGCTGCCGCGGGCGGCGTGCACGGCACCGACGAGCGGGTGTCGCTGGAGAACCTCGAGCACGCCCTTCGCGTTCTCCTCCGCGTCGTGACCGAGGTGTGCGTCGCCTGACCTTTCGCCCCGGCCTTCCCGCCCCTCCCCCAGGCCGAACTTGAGGCAATAACGAACGGAATCCGTTCGTTATTGCCTCAAGTTCGTGGCCGTGGAGGTGGGGGTGGAGGTGTCAGGCGACGTCGACGCGGGTGAGGGCGTACGCGGTGAGGGCGAGGGCGGTGATCGCGACCGCGGCCGGCACGATGAGCGCGGCGGCGAGGCTGCTGTGCAGCTCGGGCGGGGCGTGTCCTGCGAGGTCGGCCAGCAGGCTCCGCACGTAGTAGAGGATCGACAGTCGCGACGCGCCCGTGCCGCTCCGCGCCACAAAGCCTTCCCAGATCATGAGGTAGGCGAGTCCCCAGATGAGGGCGCGCCGTACGACGAGACCGAGTCCGACGAACAGTGCCCCGTACGCGATGACCGCGACCACGCCCGCAATCGCGGCGGCAAGCGCGAGGTCGATCCCTGCCCCGGCTATGGCCGCCATTCCCGCCGCCGGAACGAGGATGAAGGGCAGGCTGATACACCAACTGGCCGCGGTTGCTCCTACGGCGATCTCCCAGCGGGGGCGCGGTCGGAGCCAGAGATAGATCATCGTGCGATCCTCGACCGGGTCGCCGAGCGCTGACGAGGAGAAGATCAGTGCGGTGATCGGCGCGAGGAGCCCGACGGCGTAGTTCAGCACGAGGTTGTAGGCGATCTCGGGCCGTTCGAGGGCAGGGGCGGTGCGCGCCGCGAGCGCGAGCACCAGACCGAGGAGAACGAAGGCGATGAGCGCGGCGAGGCGCCCTCTGGTCAGCTGGGCGCGCAATACGAGGCGGAAGACAGGGATCATCGCCGCCGCTCCACCAGATAGCGGAAGACGCTGTCGAGGTCTTCGTCGAGGGGGACCACTTCGGTGAGCCGAGCGTCGTGGTCACGTGCGATCGCCGCGACCGACCGACGGAAGGATGCGACGTCGACCGTGTCGACGAACAGAGTGTCGGCCGATGAGACCCACGCGCCCAACACCGTCCCGCCCGTGAGGAGTCCCGCCGCGAGCTGCCGGGGTTTGTCCGAGCCGAGACGCAGACGGTGGGGCCGATCGTCCATCAGTTCCCGTATCTCGTGGAAGTCGCCTTCGGCCGCGAGGCGGCCCTGGGCGATCACGAGCACCCGCGACCCGAACCGCTCCACTTCGTCGAGCACGTGGCTGGAGACGAGCACGGTGCGGCCCTCGTCGGCGAGGTTGCGGAACAGCTGGATCATGCGGAGGCGCTGCCGGGGGTCGAGGCCCTCGAGGGGCTCGTCGAGCACGACGACTTCCGGCTCGTGCACGAGGGCTTGGGCGACCTTGACGCGCTGGCGCATGCCTTTGGAGTACGCGCCGACGGGACGGCGGTCGGACGGATCGAGGTCGACTGTCTCGATCGCGGCTCGGGCGGCGGGTCCCGGGTCGGGGAGTCGGTGCAGTTCGGCCGCGAGCCGGACGAACTCCACTCCGGATAGACGGTCGAAGAGCGACTCTTGTTGGGGAACGAGGCCGATCCGGCGCGCCAGGTCTACGTCGCGGCGGGGCGTCTGCCCGAGCACGGTCACGCTGCCCTGGGACGGCATCGTCAGTCCGCAGAGGATGCGCAGCAGGGTGGACTTTCCCGCTCCGTTGGGGCCGAGCAGGGCGGTGATGCCCGGACCGATTGCGAACGACACCTCAGACAGCGCGACCACGCCGCCGAACCACTTCGACACGGCGTGCACCTCGATGGTTGCCGTCGTATCCCGAGTCATCGTGTGACCCGCAGGGACTGGTAACGCCAGAAGGTGATCGACGCCGACACCAACGTCAGGGCCACGAGACCGGCGACGAGAGCGGCGGTGTCGAGCGCGGGGATCTCGCCGGCTTCGCCGTAGATCCGCCGGACCAGTTCGCCCGGAGCGAAGGTCAGGTTCAGCACCATCACCTCGGCCGGGCCATCGAGTCCGAAGTGGAAGATGTTCGTGGCGATCGCGGAGGCCAGGATCATCATCAGGGTGCCCGCTGCCGCGACCGCCCGCCGGTCGGTGAGACTCGAGACGGCGAGGGAAAGGGCGGAGTAGAACACCGCGAGGGCCGTGCCCGAGCCGGTGATCCGCCCTAGCACGGCGAGTACACCCAAGGGGCCGTCCGGACCCGCCTCCTGGAGCACCCGACCGAAGAGGAGCAGCAGCTGCGGTCCTACCGTGACGGCCCCGATGATCGTCGCGACCGCGAGTGCTTTGGCGATCAGGTAGGTGCTGCGCGTTAGAGGCGAGGCCAGATACAGCGACAGCACGTGGGAACGCCGGTCGGGGCAGAGCGCTTCCGGTGCGGCGAACGCGACGAACAGCACGATGGCCGAGACGATGAAGCCGTAGTAGGCGGAGTACTCCGGCACGAAGTCCGAGACCCGGTCGCCCAGCAGCGCGATCACCCCGAGGAAGACGACCGCGGGCAGGTAGGCGAAGACGATCGTCATCACGGGCAGGAGCTTCCACCGCGCCGGACGGCGCAGGCCGAGCATGCGGCGGAGGGTGTGCACGTAGAGGCTCCGGACCGCGTGTAGCTCGCCCCGCCGTTCGCCTTCGTAGCGCCGGTAGCCAGACTCGAGGATGCGGGTCGTCACTGTGGGCCCCCGGCGAGGTAGAGCTCCTCTAGTGACGCCGTCCGGCGCTGCAGCCGCCTCACCGGGAGGCCGAGCTCGGCGAGGGCGTCGCGGACCGTGTCGTAGACAGCGTCGTTCGCGAGGGATGCGACCACACGCGTTCCGCTGACGCTCGCGTCTACGCCCATGGTCGTGAGCGACTGTAGGAGCGCCTCCGCGCCGGCGGCATCCCCGTCGAGCTCGATGACCAATTCCTCCGCTCCCGTCTGCCGGAGGTCTTCGAGCCGCCCGCTCGTCACCACTCGTCCCGCGTCGAGGATGACGACGGCGTCGCTCACCTGGTCGACCTCGTCGAGGAGGTGCGACGAAAGCACGATGTTGTGTTCGAGGCGGTGGCTCACTCGCCGGATCAGGTTGAGCATTTGCTCGCGCTGCATCGGGTCGAGGCCATTCGTAGGCTCGTCGAGCAGCACGAGGTCGGGATCGTGGGCGATCGCCTGGGCCAGTTTCACCCGCTGCCGCTGGCCGGTCGACATCGTTCCGATGCTGCGGAAGCGCTCCTCGTCCAGGCCGACCTCGTAGAGCGCGTCGCTAGCCCGGGTTGTCGCTTCTCGCGCGGGCAAGCCGTGGATCTCCGCCATGTGGCGCACGAGGTCTGGGCGGTGACGTCGGGCGGCAGGGCGTCGTGTTCGGGTGCATAGCCGATCCGCGCTCGGACGCGGGGGCCGAGGTGCCACGGATCGTGCCCGAGCACCTTGATGCTGCCCGTGTCGGGCCGGTGCATGCCGAGGATGAGACCAAGCATGGTCGTCTTGCCCGCGCCGTTGGCGCCCAGCAGGCCGGTGATTCCCTCCCCGATCTCGAAGGTCGCGCCCGCCAGAGCCTGGGTCGCACCCCACAGCTTGGAGACGGCATCCCCCACCACGATGGCGGTCATCGGGGCTGACGGTACCCGCTGGCCTAACCTCGCGTGTGTGAAGAAGCCCCGGTCATTCGAGGTCACCGACGGATACGAACGGGCCCCCGCCCGGGCGATGCTGCGCGCGATAGGGATGGGCGACGACGACTGGGACAAGGGCCAGGTCGGCGTGGCGTCCTCATGGAACGAGGTGACCCCCTGCAACATGCCGCTCGATCGTCTCGCCAAGAAGGCGAAGGAGGGTGTGCGTGCCGCGGGCGCCTTCCCGATCGAGTTCATGACGATCGCGGTGAGCGACGGCATCTCGATGGGGCATGAGGGGATGCGGGCCTCGTTGGTGAGTCGGGAAGTGATCGCCGACTCCGTCGAGACGATGATGCATGCCGAACGCTTCGATGCCCTCGTTACCCTCGCCGGTTGCGACAAGTCGCTGCCAGGGATGCTCATGGCCGCCGCCCGACTCAACCTGCCTTCGATCTTTCTCTATGGCGGCACGATCCTGCCCGGGCACGCGCCCGGGATGGAGGGCGCCCTCGACATCGTGAGCGTGTTCGAGGCGGTCGGAGCCCACGCGGCCGGCACCATGACCGACGAGGAGCTCAAGCTGATCGAGTGCAACGCGTGCCCGAGCGAAGGCTCCTGTGCCGGGATGTTCACCGCCAACACCATGGCGTCGGTGGCCGAGGCGCTCGGCATGGCGCTGCCGGGTACCTCGTCGGCTCCTGCTCCGGACGCGCGCCGCGACCAGTTCGCCGTACAGACCGGTGAGGCTGTCGTGGCTCTGCTCGAGGCCGACATTCGTCCGAGGCAGATCATGACGAAGGAAGCCTTCGAGAACGCGATTGCGGTGACGATGGCGGTGGGCGGCTCGACCAATGCGGTGCTGCACCTCTTGGCGATCGCGAACGAAGCTCGCGTCGAACTCGAGCTCGACGACTTCAACAAGGTGGGACGACGGGTCGCCCACATCGCCGACATGAAGCCCCACGGCAAGTACCACATGGTCGACCTCGACGCGGTGGGCGGCGTGCCCGCCGTGATGAAGGAACTGCTCGACGCGGGACTGTTGTACGGCGACTGCCTCACCGTCACCGGCCGCACCCTCGCCGAGAACCTGACCGCGCTAAACCCGCCGGCGCCCGACGGCGCCGTGCTGCACCCGATGGGCGATCCGATTCACGCCGAGGGCGGGCTCGCGATCCTCACGGGCTCGCTCGCTCCGAGCGGCTCGGTGGTCAAGGTCGCCGGCATCGACTACTCGCGGTTCGAGGGACCCGCCCGGGTCTTCGACGGTGAACAAGGCGCCCTCGAGGCCGTGCTCGCGGGAGGCATCGAGCCCGGCAGCGTCGTGGTCATCCGCTACGAGGGACCGAAGGGCGGACCGGGCATGCGGGAGATGCTTGCGGTCACCGGCGCGATGAAGGGCGCGGGTCGGGGTGCCGACTGCGCGCTCCTCACCGACGGACGCTTCTCCGGCGGCACCCACGGGTTCTGCATCGGCCACGTGGCGCCGGAGGCGGTCGACGGGGGACCGATCGCGTTCGTCCGCGACGGCGACCGCGTGGTGATCGACGTCGACACCCGTTCGATCGATCTCCTCGTCGACGAGGCCGAACTCGCCCGTCGCCGCAACGACTGGAAGCTTCCCGCGCCCCGCTACACCTCCGGCGTCCTCGCCAAGTACGCCCGGCTCGTCACCGGCGCGGAGCGCGGCGCCGTCACCGAACCCTGAAACCAAGCCGAACTTGAGGCAATAACGAACGGAATCCGTTCGTTATTGCCTCAAGTTCGGCGATGGGAAGGCAGAACAAGGCACAACGAAGGCAGGAGATCGTGAAAATCCACGACAAGATCGACGAGAAAGGGGTGCTCGAACGGCGCTTTGACGTCGTGTGCGACGGCCGGACCGTGCCGGGCATCCTCTGGACTCCGTCGGAGGCCGACATGACCGGGCCTCGGCCCCTGGTGCTCATGGGGCACGGTGCTCTTGCCGACAAGCGGGTGCCATATCTCCTGAGCCTGGCCCGGCGGCTCGTGCGCCATCACGGCATGGCTGCGGTGTCGATCGACCACCCGGAACACGGCGACCGTCCCCGACCCGACGGCGGCGGCGCCGGCCGGGAGCCGTGGTGGAGTCACACCACGACAGACGAGACGATCGCCGACTGGCACGCGGTCGTGGGGGAGGTGCAGGCGCTCGATGAGGTGGGCGATGGCGCCCTCGGCTACTTCGGCGTTTCGCTCGGCACGATTCTCGGGCTTCCGTTCATCGCGACCGAGCCGCGGGTACGAGCCGCGATCCTCGGGCTGATGGGCATTGCGGGCCCGACTCGTGACCGGATCGAAGCCGATGCGGCCAAGGTCACCTGTCCCGTCCTCTTCTTGGTGCAGTGGGACGACGAGTTGTTCGAACGCGGGGTGGCCTTCGACCTCTTCGACGCGCTTGCGACGACCGACAAGCGTCTCCACGCCCACCCCGGCTCCCACGGCGCCGTCCCCCTCGAGGAACTGGAGCACGCCGAAGCCTTCTTCGCCGCGAACTTGAGGCAATAACGAACGGAATCCGTTCGTTATTGCCTCAAGTTCGAGGGGTGTGGCACACTGACGCCTTGATGTCTGCGCCGCGCACCCTCGAGGTAGTTATCACCTAGCGCACGCCGACACCTCGCGCGTGCGCCACGACCTCCCAGAAGGGGGGTCGTTTTTTTGTTTTCTGCCCACATGTCTCAGCACAGAGCGACAGGGAGAAGGGGAATGAGATCATGCAGATGAACGGTGGCCAAGCCCTCATCAAGAGCCTTGAGATGCAGGGCGTGGAGGTCATGTTCGGACTGCCCGGGGGAGCAATCCTCCCCGTGTATGACCCGATCATCGATTCGCCGATACGCCACATCCTCGTGCGCCACGAACAGGGCGCCGGCCACATGGCCGAGGGCTATGCCCACGTCACCGGCCAGCCCGGCGTGGCCATGGTGACGAGCGGGCCGGCGGCGACGAACATCGTCACCCCGCTCTGTGACGCCTACATGGACTCGGTGCCGATGGTCTGTATTACCGGCCAGGTCCCGCTAACCGCGGTGGGTAGTGACGCCTTCCAGGAGTGCGACACGACCGGCATCACGATGAGCGTCACCAAGCACAACTATCTGGTGACCGACGCCCGTGACATACCGAGGATCATCCGGGAGGCGTTCCACATCGCCACGACCGGCCGTCCGGGACCGGTGCTCGTCGACATCCCGAAGGACATCGTCGATCCCAAGAACCCCCGCTCTGCGATGGACTGGTACTGGCCGACCGACGATGACATCGAAGCTGGCCTGCCCGGCTTCAAGCCGACCCTCCACGGTCATCCGAAGATGATCAAGGAGGCGGCCCGGCTCATCTCCGAGAGCCGCAAACCGGTCATCTACGCCGGTGGCGGGATCCTCAAGGCGCGCGCCGCGGAGGCCCTCCGGGCGTTGGCCGAACAGACGGGCATCCACGTGGTCACCACGCTCATGGCGCGGGGCGCCTTCCCGGACGACCATCCCCTCGCCCTCGGGATGCCCGGCATGCACGGCAACTACACCGCGGTCACGTCGATGCAGAAGTCCGACCTGCTGATCGCGCTCGGCTCCCGCTTCGACGACCGGGTCACCGGCAAGGTCGCCGCGTTCGCACCGGGCGCCAAGATCATCCACGTCGACATCGACCCCGCCGAGCTGGGCAAGGTGCGGCGAGCCGACGTTCCGATCGTGGGCGACTGCCGGCTCGTGATCGAGGAGCTCATTCAGGCGTTCCGCGCCCTCGACGCTCCGGTGCCAGACCGCCAGCCGTGGGACGACCAGATCCGCGACTGGCAGCGCCGCTACCCGCTGACTTACGAGCAGCCCGCCGACGGGGCACCCCTCAAGCCTCAGATGGTGCTCGAACACCTCCGGGACTCGGCCCCCGAGGACTGCACCGTGGTCTCGGGAGTGGGCCAGCACCAGATGTGGACGAGCCAGTACTGGACCTTCCGCCACCCCTACACGTGGGTGAACTCCGGAGGGCTCGGCACGATGGGCTTTGCTGTTCCCGCTGCAATCGGCGCCAAGGTGGGCCGGCCCGACCGGATGGTCTGGGCCGTCGACGGTGACGGCTGCTTCCAGATGACGGCCCAGGAGCTGGTGACCGCGACCAGCGAGCGGATCCCCATCAAGGTCGCGATCCTCAACAACGCGTACCTGGGCATGGTCCGCCAGTGGCAGGAGATGTTCTACGAGGAGCGCTACTCCGAGGTCTACCTGTCGCCCGACCTGCCCGACTACGTGAAGTGGGCCGAGGCCATGGGCTGCGTCGGACTGCGGGTGGAGACTCCCGAGGAGATCCAACCTGCCATCGACAAGGCCAACTCGATCGACGACCGACCCGTCGTCATCGACTTCCGCACCGACTCGCAGGAGAAGGTGTACCCGATGGTCGCGGCCGGCCAGTCCAACGACGACATCATCGTCGATCCCGCCCACGGCGAAGGAGGCCACTGATGGCCGGTGCCCGACCCCCGCATCACACACTGTCGGTGCTCGTAGAGAACAAGGCAGGTGTGCTCGCCCGCGTCGCCAATCTGTTCTCCCGCCGCGGTTACAACATCTACTCGCTCGCCGTCGCACCCACCGACGACGAGAACTACAGCCGTATCACGATCGTCGTCGATGTCGAGTCAGCGCCGCTGGAGCAGATCACGAAGCAGCTGTTCAAGCTGATCAACGTGGTGAAGATCAGCGAGCTTCACCCAGATGAGTCGGTCGAGCGCGAGCTGATGCTCATCACGGTGCGTTCCGGTCCCGAGATCCGCGGCCAGGTGATCGAACTCGTCCAGGTGTTCGAGGGCCGCATCGTCGACGTCGGCCACAACGAGTTGACCGTCATGCTGGCGGGCCAGCCCCAGAAGCTCGACGACTTCGAAGACCTCATGCGCGTCTACGGGATCGTGGAGGTCCAGCGCACCGGCCGGGTTGCGCTCTCCAAGCTCGACCGGCAGGCTCCCCGCCTGCGCAGCGTCTCCGGAAAGGTGGGCTGAAGTGGCCAACGTGTACTACGACAAGGATGCCGACCCCGGCCTCGTAGCGGGGCGGAAGGTCGCCGTCATGGGCTACGGCTCTCAGGGTCATGCCCATGCGCTGAACCTTCAGGAGTCGGGCGTCGATGTCCGCGTCGGTCTCCGCGCCGGTTCGTCGTCGCGCGCCAAGGCCGAGGCGGCCGGGCTGCGGGTGGTCGACCTCGCCGAGGCCGCCGCCGAAGCCGATCTCGTGATGATGCTGTTACCCGACACGGAGCAGAAGACGGTCTTCGAGGCCTCAATCGCGGAGCACCTCCGCGAGGGTGACGCCCTCTTCTTCGCGCACGGTTTCAACGTGCGGTTCGGCCAGATCGCGCCGCCCCCGGGTGTCGACGTGGCGATGGTGGCTCCGAAGGGACCCGGGCACCTCGTTCGCCGCACCTACACCGAGGGCGGCGGCGTGCCCGCCTTGATCGCGGTGGCCCAGGACGCATCGGGCAAGGCCAAGGACCTGGCGCTCTCCTATGCCAGCGCCCTCGGGGCGGCCCGGGCCGGAGCGCTCGAGACCACCTTCGACGAGGAGACCGAGACCGACCTGTTCGGCGAGCAGGTCGTGCTGTGCGGCGGGCTCACGGCTCTCGTCCAAGCCGGCTACGAGACCCTCGTCGATGCCGGGTACCAGCCGGAATCGGCCTACTTCGAGTGTCTGCACGAGCTGAAGCTAATCATCGACCTGATGTACGAACAGGGCATCGCGGGCATGCGGTTCTCGATCTCCGACACCGCCGAGTACGGCGATCTCACCCGCGGTCCGCGCGTGATCAGCGACGCCGTCCGGGCCGAGATGAGCCGAATCCTGGAGGAGATCCGCAGCGGCTCCTTCGCCGAGGAGTGGATCGCGGAGAATCGGGCCGGTCGTCCCAATTTCAACCGACTCCGTGACGCCGGCCGGGTACACCCGATCGAGACCGTGGGCGCCGAGCTGCGGGCGATGATGCCCTTCATCGGTGCCGGCCACGATCGGGTCGAGGACGTCTCCGGCGGCTGACCAGCCGAACTTGAGGCAATAACGCACGGAATCCGTGCGTTATTGCCTCAAGTTCGCGGCGAGGCGCTAGTTCGAACTGACCATTTACGCGGTTGGTCCTCCAGCGATTTTCGGTTTCCCACCGATAGTGGTTGAAGTGACCACTCTCCGTGTTCAGAGGTTGGCGGGACTGCTCGTCGCCATCGCCCTGGTGGCGGCCTCGGCGGCGTTCGCGCCAGGGGCGGCTGCCACGGGTGGCGGAGAGCTGTCGATCATCGTGCGGGCCGGTTCCGTGGAGGAAGCGGCGGCCGCGGTGGAGGCCGAGGGGTTCGCAGTCGACGGCGCGCTACCCCTCGTAGATGCAGTGCACGCCACCGTGAGTGTTCAGACCGCCGCCCAGCTGACACGGGCCGGCCTGCACGTTGTGCCGAACCGGTCGGTCCAGCTTTCCTCGGCTTCGTTCGAGGAGGGGCCCGCTTCGCCCCAGCTCGCCGCCCTCAACCTGGGAGCGACCGCATCGCCTACCGCGGGCGAGGGCGTGGCTGTCGGGCTCGTCGACACCGGTGTCGCCGACGTCGCTGGGCTCGAAGGTCGCGTTGTCCGCGGCGCGGACCTGACCGCAGAGGCCGATGGAGTGGACCGCTACGGGCACGGGACGTTCATGGCAGGGCTCATCGTGGGGGAGGAATCAGGCGTGGCGCCCGGCGCCACCGTCGTCTCGGTGAAGGTCGCCGGGGCGGACGGTGAGACCACCCTGGCTCAGGTCGTCGAGGGGATCGGCTGGATTGTCGATCAGAGGGAGGAGCTCGGTATTCGGGTCCTGTCGCTGTCACTGGGCGTCGACATGGGACCTGGGTTTGCAGCCGATCCCCTCGGCTGGGCCGTCGAGGAGGCGTGGGCCGCCGGCATCGCTGTGGTGGTCGCGTCAGGCAACGAGGGCGAGGCTGGCGTGACGTCGCCAGGCCGCGATCCGTGGGTGATCACCGTCGGCGCGACCGACCACGCGGGCACCGCCACGACGACGGATGACACTGTTCCTGACTGGTCCGGCTATGGCCGGGTCGGTCCGGTCGCCAAGCCGGAGTTGCTCGCTCCCGGCGTGGCGGTCACGTCGCTGCGGGCGCCCGGGTCAACTATCGACCTCACCCACCCGGGCGCCCGTGTCGGCGACAACTTCTTCCGTGGCAACGGAACCTCGATGGCCGCGGCGTTGGCAGCCGGCGCCACAGCGTCGTTGCTTGCCCGCCACCCTGAAGCCACCCCCGATGACCTCAAGACCGCACTCGTCGTGGCCGCGGACGAGGTCGACGGCGAAGTTGGCGGCGCCATCGACGTGGCCGGCGCCGACGAAGTCGACGACGCTGCGGTGCAGCAGTGGCCGGGCGTTCGGTGGTCGGGCAAGGGCGACGGATCGCTGGAGTGGGAAGGAACGCGTTGGTCGGGGACTCGTTGGTCGGGGACTCGTTGGTCGGGGACTCGTTGGTCGG
>CAZWDB010000012.1:21752-59747 GCA_964632885.1 uncultured Acidimicrobiales bacterium
GGTCGGGGACTCGTTGGTCGGGGACTCGTTGGTCGGGGACTCGTTGGTCGGGGACTCGTTGGTCGGGGACCCGTTGGACCGACGCGGCATGGGGCGATCTGGCGGCATGACCCGCCGCGTGTTGTTGCTCGCGGGCGCCCACGCAGCCATCGCGATCGTCGTCGGCTTCGGTGTGAGCCCGGTCGCGGTTGGACCGCTGCTCCCGGTTCTGGGCTTTCTCGGCGCGTTCGCGCTGGTCGGACTCGTCCCGATGCACCTCGAGCTGGGCCGGCACGCGTGCACCGTCACCCTCGTGGATGCGGTGCTCGTCGCCGCGCTCTTCAACCTTGACACTCACGGGGTAATCCTCGCCGCCGCCGGTGGTGAGTTCGTTGCCCTCCTCGTCTCCAGACAGCGACCTCTGAAACTCACCTACAACGTCGCCGCCACCATGAGCGCGGTCACCCTCGCCTCGCACGCGTTCGCGCTCGGCCCGGATCCTGCCGCTGGTCGCCCGTTGTCGTGGGCGTGGGGGCTTCTCGCAGTGGCCATCTATGGCTTCGCCAGCCACGCCGGCACCTCCGCGGTGCTGATGTTCGTCGAACGCCAGCCCTTCGACTCGGTGTTCAAGGCATCACTCGCGACCGCAGCGATCACGACGGGCGTGGCAGCGGCGATCGGGCTTGCGGGGGTAGCCCTGCAGTCGGTTCATCCGTGGGGGCCGGCGCTGCTGGTCCCCTTGGTCGGGTTGGTCGTCGTCGAGACGCGCCGCCTTGCCGCCCACCGGGCTGAGCATCTCCGCTTCGAGCGCCTCTATCTGGCGTCTCGCAACACCGCCCGCCTGCAGGGCCTCGACGACGCACTCGGAACCCTGGCGGCAGAAGCGCGCACCTTGGTGACCGGTGCGGTCGGCATCTGCTGCGGTCGGGACCGGCACGGCCTGTGGCACGGTGCGATCGTCGACGACCTCGGCTACTGGCCGGCGACCCCCGATGTGATAGCGGCGGTGCGAGCCCTCGGGTCGCAGACACGAGCCGAGGTGCCGGCCTCGCGGCTGCCGGCAACCCTTCGAGCCATCGCGCCCTCCGTCGCTGCGGGAGTTGTGGCCGAATCTGGTGCCGAGAGCGTCGCCCCCGTTGTGCTCGTGGTGCTCCGCGAGATAGGCGGCGACGAAGGTCATACCTCGCGGGTGAGCGCGCTGGGCGCCTTCGCCGGTCACGCCGCGCTCACCCTGGCCAATGCCGGTCTGTACGCCGAGGTGGAAGAGGCGTTGCGACACCAGGTCGACCTGAACCGCCAAAAGGACGACTTCGTCGCAGTCGTGTCCCACGAGCTTCGCACCCCCCTGACCGCGCTCCTCGGGTCGATCAGGACGATCGGCCGCCTCGGAGAACGGCTGACCGGCGACTCGCGGAGCCGCATGCTCGAGATTGCCGAACGTCAGGGCACGCGCCTGCAGCGCCTCATCGAGGACCTGCTGCTCGTCGCCGCGGCGGAGGACGAACGGTCGACCTGTTCGGTCGAGGAGGTTCGCCTCGGTGAGCTCGTCACTGACCTCGTCACCACCTTGGCGGGCAACGGAGGTGAGCGCGTGACCATCGAGGTGGAACCGAAGATGGCGACCCTCCTCACCGACGGTCCCAAGCTCGGCCAGCTGGTGTTCAACCTCGTCGAGAACGCCGTGAAATACGCGCCCGATGGCCCGATCGAGGTCGTCGCGGCGCTGCGGCGTGGCGCCGCGACCGTCGCGATCGTCGACCACGGGCCCGGAATCCCGGCGAGCGAACGGGAGCGCGCGTTTGAGCGGTTTGTGCAACTTGACCAATCGTCGACGCGCGAGCGGGGCGGCACCGGTCTCGGTCTCTACCTGTGCCGGCGCCTCGCCCACGTCCTGGGCGGCGGGGTCGACCTCGACGAGACACTGGGCGGAGGGTGCACGTTCACCGTGGTTCTTCCGGGATCAATTGCCGCGGGCCAGCCCGATCGGGCCATTGCCGGCCGGAAGCATGTGCACGAAGATGGACAGATGGAGGGAACGGTGCTGATCGAACCGGCAGACGGTAGTGGGAGGGTTCGATCATGAGCGAGGTGCGCCGGATCCTCATCGTCGACGACGACCCGGACATCGTGGAGCTCCTCGCGCTCAACCTCGAGGCCGCCGGTTACGGCGTCGAGTCGGCCGGTGACGGCGAGCAGGCGGTAAACGTGGCGAAGAAGATGCTTCCCGACCTCATCGTTCTCGACGTGATGATGCCGAGGATGGACGGCCTGGCCGCGCTGGCCGAGCTTCGTGCCCACCCGGATACACGCGACATTCCCGTCGTGATGCTGACGGCCAAGGCCAGTGACAGCGACGTGTGGTCGGGATGGCAGGCAGGCGCCGACTACTACCTGACCAAGCCGTTCGACGTCGACGAGCTCATGCGCTTCGTCTCCTACCTCCAGGTCACCGCCGCCGACCTCGACCTCCGTCACTAGCCTGGATCTACCGCCTCACCAACTTTGAACGCCCGCCCGCGCCTGACGTGGTTCCGCGTTCAAAGTTGCTGACCGGGGGCCGGGTAGGGCACTAGCTAACCCCTTCTCAGGACCGCAGTCTGGTGACGACGTAGTCGATGCACGCGCAGAGCGCCGCCACGTCGTCCGGCTCGATCGCCGGATACAGGGCAACCCGCAGCTGGTTGCGGCCGAGCTTGCGGTAGCTCTCGGTGTCGACGATGCCGTTGGCCCGCAAGGTCGTTGCGATCGCCGCGGCGTCGACGCCGGCGAAGTCGATAGTGCCGACCACGTGGCTGCGCTCGTCGGGCTTCTCTACGAACGGCGTCGCGACCTCAGAGGCTTCCGCCCACCCGTAGAGCGTCTCGGCCGACTGGTCACAACGCGCCGCCGCCCAGTCGAGCCCACCGTTGCCGAGCATCCACTCCAGCTGGTGGACGAACAGGAACAGCGTGGCCAGCGCGGGGGTGTTGTTCGTCTGGTCGAGACGCGAGTTCTGGAGCGCGATCTGCAGGTCGAGCGAGGCGGGGATCCAACGGTCGGACGACGCGACCTGCTCGATCCGCTGAATCGCCGCTGGCGAACACAACGCCACCCAGAGACCTCCGTCGCTCGCGAAGCACTTCTGGGGAGCGAAGTAGTACGCATCGAAGGCGGCGGGGTCGACGCGGAGCCCGCCTGCCGCCGACGTGGCGTCGACCGCGACGAGGCCGTCGGCGCCTTCGGGTCGCACGACCGGCATGGCGACCCCCGTCGAGGTCTCGTTATGGGTGAGCGCATACAGGTCCACGTCGGGGGAACCGGCCGCGAGAGGATGGGTTCCAGGCGGCGCCTCGATCACGTCGGGATCGTCGAGGTGCGGTGCGGCCGCCACTGCGGCGGCGAACTTCGACGAGAACTCCCCGAAGCTCAGGTGCTGGCTGTGACGTTCGATGAGCCCGAAGGCGGCCGCGTCCCAGAACGTGGTCGTCCCCCCGTTGCCCAAAACCACCTCGTACCCGTCGGGCAGGGAGAACAGGTCGGTCAGACCGGCGCGGAGGCGGTGCACGACCGACTTCACCGCGGGTTGGCGGTGGCTTGTCCCGAGATAGCCGTTCGATCCGGCGGCCAGCGCCGCGACGGCTGCGGGCCTCACCTTGGACGGTCCCGAGCCGAAGCGGCCGTCGCCGGGAAGGAGGTCGGCGGGGATGCGGATGGTGGGAGGGGGAGCGTCGGTCACTGTGTCAGCATGGCAGGCATGGCCCGCATCTCCGCCCGGATTGCCGCTATAGCCGAGTCGGCCACGATGGCGACCGACAGCAGGGCCAAAGCGATGGCCGCCGCCGGCGAGAAGGTCGTCAACTTCACGGCGGGCGAGCCCGATTTCCCCACACCCGACGCCATCGTCGAGGCCGCCGAGGCCGCTTGCCGCGACCCGCGCAACCACAAGTACACGCCCGCGGTAGGGTTGCCCGAGCTGCGTGAGGCGGTGGCGGCGAAGACGGCACGTGACAGTGGGTATGCGGTGGAGCCGGGCCAGGTGCTCATCACCAACGGCGCCAAGCAGGCCGTGTACGAAGCGTTCGCCGCCCTCCTCGATCCCGGTGACGAGGTCCTGCTGCCGGCTCCGTACTGGGTGACCTACCCAGAGACGATCAAGCTCGCGGGCGGCGTACCCGTCGAGATCGTCACCGAGGAGGACACTGGCTTCCACGTCACCGTCGACCAGCTCGAGGCGGCCCGCACCGACCGCACCAAGGTGCTCAACTTTGTCTCGCCCTGTAATC
Organism: uncultured Acidimicrobiales bacterium; assembly: GCA_964632885.1. Taxonomy (GTDB): domain Bacteria; phylum Actinomycetota; class Acidimicrobiia; order Acidimicrobiales; family CAZWDB01; genus CAZWDB01. The sequence goes on from CAZWDB010000012.1 coordinate 25,994, forward strand.
CGACCGGTGCGGTCTACAGCCGGGACGAGATCGAGGCGATCGGCCGGTGGGCCGTCGACCACGACATCTGGGTCGTCACCGACGAGATCTATGAGCACCTCGTCTACGACACCAGCAAGCACTTCTCGATGCCGGTGGTGGTGCCCGAGCTGGCCGACCAATGCGTCGTGTTGAACGGCGTCGCCAAGACCTACGCGATGACCGGATGGCGGGTCGGGTGGCTCATCGGCCCCCTCGACGTCGTAAAGGCCGTCGCCGCTCTGCAAGGACACTGCACCTCGAACGTGGCCAACGTCGCCCAGCGGGCGGCGATCGCGGCGGTCACCGGCGACCTGTCCGCCGTTGCGATGATGCGCGACGCTTTCGATCGGCGACGTCGCAGGATGACCGAGCTCCTCAACGCCATTCCCGGTGTCGCGTGCGCCGAGCCGCAAGGCGCTTTCTACGCCTTCCCGTCCTTCAAGGCCCTTCTCGGCCGGGAGATCCGAGGCCGGACACCCCGTAACACTGTCGAGCTGGGCGAACTATTCCTAGACGAGGCCGCCGTGGCGGTCGTGGCGGGCGAGGCATTCGGCGCTCCTGGGTACGCCCGCATGTCCTATGCCCTGGGCGACGACGACCTCACTGAAGGCCTCACGCGCCTCGCCAAGCTGCTCGCGGAGTAGGTCTTTGGCGAAGAATCGCTCCTCCAAGAAGCCGCCTGCGTCCAAGAAGGGCGCGGCGAAGAAGACTACGGCGAAGAAGAGCGCGGCAAAGAAGAGCGACCGGCGCCGTGACCGTCCGAGCCGAGCCGAGCGCTTCGAGGAAGCCCGCCGCCGTCACAACCGTCGCGTGCTGCTCGGACGGTTGGCGATCGGTGGTGGTCTGGCGGCCATCGTTATCGGAATCGCGACGGTTGTGGTAGTCAACCGCGCTCGCGAGTCCGCGTGGATCTCCACCGCGGAGGCGGGGAGCTGCCGCTACGACACCCGCAGCGACGGCGACGCCGGCACCGGCAACAACCACGTCCCCAACCCCCGATACCAGGTCAACCCGCCGGCGGGTGGCAACCACACCACCCAGGTTGCGGCGCCGGGCGTCTACCACGGAGATGTGGTTCCCAGCGACGGCGAGCTCGTGCACGCGCTGGAACACGGTTACGTGATCTTGTGGCACCAGCCTGACCTGTCCGAGGACGAGCTGGCCGATGTGTTGGAGGTCCGCGACGAATTCGAGCGCGACGTGCTGGTCGTGCCCCGGCCGTCTCTCCCGTCTCCGGTCGCGGCAACCTCCTGGCACCGTCGCCTCATCTGCGAAGGCGCCGAAACCGACGCCCTGGCCACATTCGTCCGTAACGCCCGCAACCAGGGTCCCGAAGCCGTCCCCCACTGACGAACTTGAGGCAATAAGGCACGGAAATCGTTCGTTATTGGCTCAAGTTCGTTCTCGTAGGATGGGCGGATGGCCCGCGTTCTCGTCACCGAGCAGCTCGCTGAGGCCGGTCTCGCCCACATGCGGGCGGCCGGTCACGACGTCGAGGTGCGTACCGGGCTCTCTCCCGACGAAGTTCGTGCCGCCGTCGTCGGCGCCCACGCCCTGATCGTTCGGTCGGCCACCAAGGTGACGGCCGACGTGCTCGAAGCCGGCGAAGACCTCGTCGTCGTCGGCCGGGCGGGCACGGGGGTCGACAACGTCGATCTCGAAGTCGCCACCCGGCGGGGCGTGATGGTCGTGAACGCGCCGCACGCCAACCTGCTGTCGAACGCCGAGCAGACCATGGCGCTACTCCTCGCCCTCGCCCGCAACATTCCCCAAGCCCATGCAGAGCTGTCGCAGGGCAGCTGGCGGCGGAAGCCCTATGAGGGAACCGAGCTGAGCGGGAAGACCCTCGGCATCGCCGGATTCGGCAATCTCGGCCCGCTCATCGCCCAGCGCGCCCACGCCTTCGGGATGCGGCTGATCGCGTGGGACCAGTTCGTGTCGGCGGACCGCCTCTCGCGCGTCGGTGTCGAGAAGGTGGAGCTCGACGAGCTCCTCGCCCAGTCGGACTTTCTCAGCATCGCTTTGCCCAAGATCTCGGGAGGCCCGAGCCCGACCGTCGGTCTCTTCGACAAGGAGCTGCTCGCCAAGGCCAAGCCGGGCATGCGGATCATCAACACGGCACGGGGGGCCATCGTCGACGAGTCGGCGCTCGCCGAGGCGATCGCGGCGGGACGGTTGGGTGGCGCCGCTTTCGACACCTTCGAGACGGAACCGGGCGAGGGCGGCCAGCTCGAATCGCCGCTGCTCGGCCTCGATGGCGTCATCGTCACCCCGCACCTCGGGGCGAGCACTCCGGAAGCCCAGGACAGGGCGGGCATCACCATCGCCGAGCAGGTCGTGTTCGCGCTGGCGGGTGACTTCGTCCCGTTCGCTCTGAACGTGGCGGCGTCGGAGGTAGCCGAGGACCTCCGACCGTTCCTCCCGCTGGCCGAGCGGCTGGGCGGTCTGTATGGAGCGCTCATGGATCACCTGCCCGCCACGCTCGAGATCTCCTACGAAGGCTCCATCGCCGATCACGACACGGGCATCCTCAAGCTCGCTGTCCTCAAGGGCCTCCTCGCGGCATCGACCGAGGAGCCGGTGTCCTACGTCAATGCCCCGGGGATCGCCGAGGCGCGGGGCGTCGACGTGCGTGAGACCCGCACGACGAGGTCGCAGGAGTACGTGAACCTGATGACGGTCCGTGGGGGCGACCATGCCATCGCCGGCACGTTCGGGCTCCGCGGCGACCCCCGTCTCGTCATGGTCGACGACCATGCCGTCGACATGCCGCCCGCCGGGCACATGGTGGTCGTTCGCAACGACGACCGTCCCGGGGTGATCGGACGGGTCGGAACCGTGTTGGGTGAGCGCGGCATCAACATCTCCGACATGGACGTGGGCCGGTCCTCCAGCGGAGCCACCGCCATGATGGTGCTCGCCGTCGACGAGCCGGTCCCCGCGGAGATCCTGACCGAGGTAGGGGCCCAACCCGGCGTCCTCGCCGTCCACGCCATGAACTTGAGGCAATAACGCACGGAACCCGTGCGTTATTGCCTCAAGTTCGGCGGGCCGGTCAGCGTTTGGCGGCGCGGAAGCCGTCGCTGACGGCAGCGTCCGCGTCTGCATAGCAACGGTCGGCGTTGGTGCGGTCGTAGGCGAACATGCCGGGGAGGTGGAAGATCTTGCTCGACAGCTTCGCCTTCACCGGATGTTCCCGGGGGCATGCGCCGTCGTCGGGCTCCACCCACGCTCGGGACGGGTCGGCCGCGGCCTTCTTCGCCGCCTTCTTCGCGGCCTTCTTTGCCGCCTTCTTCGCGGCCTTCTTTGCGGCCTTCTTCGTCGCGGCGGGCTTCTCGTCGGACTCGGGTCGAGTGGCGGGCTCGGATCGAGCTTCGGGCGGGGCCGGCGGACTCGCCGTGGTTGGGGGACTGGCCGCGCTCGGCGGCGTCGACGATGCCGCCACGCTCGGCCGAGGCGGCATAGGCGGTTGCGAAGGGCGAGGCGGGCCCGGCCGGGTGGGAACGGCACGGGCGGGGCGGGTGCCCTCTGGGTCACGCGCCTCGGCGGTCTGGGGTTCCTCGCTGGCCCGCCAGGCCGTGGCAGGCGCCAGCGGTTCACGCATCGCCCGGCGCGCCTGCACGGTCTTCACGACCGCGAACACGATGCCGGCGAGGATCCCGAGCCGGAGCCCGATCCAGAGTGACCTACGCACCATGCCAACACCGTAGCCCCCGCCGGTCAACTCGCCGTCGACCTTGCCGACTGTGCTCGAAGCAGTGTGATCTGACCCGCCCGGGCGGAATTCACCCCGCTCCGAGCACACTCGCGCCGACGCTCCCCGGCTTGACGAATCGATCAGAACCCGTATCATTGCCAGACAATGACGACAGCACCTCGCGCACACGCGACCGACACCGTCCTCCTTCTTATGTAAGGCGAGCGCCAACCGCGCTCGCCGAACCTCCTGTGCCATCCGGCCAGGAGGTTTTTTGTTGCCCGAGTTAGGAACGAACCCATGCCACCGGATCCCGTAGTTCCCCGCCCGATGCCCTTCGGCAAGTACAAGCCGTTCCGGCCCCTGCCGCTCGAGCTGCCCAACCGGCAGTGGCCGAACCGCCAGACCGAGAAGGCGCCGCTGTGGTGCTCCGTCGACCTGCGCGACGGCAACCAGGCCCTTATCGACCCGATGGACCCGGCCCGCAAGCTGCGCATGTTCGAGACGCTCGTGAGTATGGGTTTCAAGGAGATCGAGGTCGGGTTCCCGTCAGCGTCGCAGCCCGACTTCGACTTCACGCGCCAGCTGATCGAAGAGGATCGGATCCCCGACGACGTGACGATCCAGGTGCTAACCCAGTGCCGCCCCGAGCTGATCGAGCGGACCTATGAGTCGATCGCCGGGGCGCCTCGCGCCATCGTGCACTTCTACAACTCGACCTCGGAACTCCAGCGCCGGGTGGTATTCGGTCTCGATCGCGACGGCATCACTCAGATTGCGGTCGACGCGGCTCGCCTCTGCCGGAAGCTCGAGGACAAGGTGCCGGGAACCGATGTCCGGTATGAGTACTCGCCGGAGAGCTACACCGGCACCGAGATCGACTACGCCGTTGAGGTCTGCGCGGCGGTGACCGAAGCGATCGAGGCGACGAGCGACCGCAAGCTGATCCTCAACCTGCCGGCCACGGTCGAGATGTACACACCCAACATCTACGCGGACACGATTGAGTGGTTCCTCCGCGAGATACCAGATCGCGACCGGATCATCCTGTCGTTGCACCCCCACAACGACCGCGGCACGGCCGTCGCTGCGGCCGAGTTCGGAGTTATGGCTGGTGCGGACCGCGTGGAGGGAACGCTCTTCGGAAACGGCGAGCGCACCGGAAACGTCGACATCGTCACCCTCGCGATGAATCTGTTCAGCCAGGGCGTCGACCCTGAACTCGACCTCAACGACATCGACGCGATCCGGCGGACCGCCGAGTACTGCAACCGCCTGCCGGTCCACGAGCGCCATCCGTATGTGGGCGACCTGGTGTACACCGCGTTCTCCGGCTCTCATCAGGACGCGATCAACAAGGGGATCGCTGCTCTGCGCCGGGTCGCGGACGGCAACGGTGGTGACTACCACGTGTGGGAGGTTCCCTACCTGCCCATCGATCCGAAGCATGTGGGTCGCAGCTACGAAGCGGTCATCCGTGTCAACAGCCAGTCAGGCAAAGGTGGCGTCGCCTACGTGATGAAGACGGAGCACGGCCTCGATCTTCCGCGCCGCCTGCAGATCGAGTTCTCCAAGGCGATCCAGACAATCACGGAGGGGTCGGGAACCGAGATCACGCCCGCGGCGATGTGGGACAGCTTCGTCGCCGCCTACCTCGATGACCAAGGCCCACTCCAGCTCGTGGCCCACGAGGAGACGACCGCGAGCGACAAGGGTTCGAAGATCACTGCCCAGGTGCTGGTCGATGGCGACCACCGCACGGTGACCGGTCAAGGCAACGGGCCGATCGCCGCCTTCGTCCACGCGCTGCAGGTCGACCTGGGGATCGTCGTCGAGGTGACCGACTATGCCGAGCATGCCGTAACCCCCGGCACCGACGCGACGGCGGTTGCCTACGTCGAGGTCCGAAACGACGACGGGATCCACTGGGGTGTCGGCATGGACGAGAGCATCCTGACGGCCTCGCTGCGGGCCGTCGTGAGCGCAGTCAACCGCCTCGGCGGTGGGGAGGTTTCCTCATGAAGGTCTGCTCATGAAGGCCACGGGACCACTCCGGTGGCCGTTCCGTATGACGTCCATGCGATAGAAGCCCGCTGGCGCGGGCGGTGGGAAGAGGCGCGGCTCTACGAAGTCGACGTCCACGGCGTCGCTCCCGAGGACAAGTTCTACAACCTGGCCGAGTTCCCGTATCCGTCGGCGGACGGCCTCCATGTCGGCCACGTGTTCAAGTACTGCGGTCTCGATGCGTTCGGCCGCTACCAGCGCATGCGCGGCAAGGTCGTATTTCAACCGATCGGTTATGACGCGTTCGGGATCAATGCCGAGAACTACGCGCTGAAGACGGGCGCTCACCCTCGGACCTTGATCGCTCGTACCACCGCCAACTTCGCCCGCCAGCTGTCCTCGGTCGGGATCGGCTGGGACTGGAGCCGCGTCGTCGACACCAGCCAGCCCGAGTACTACCGCTGGACCCAATGGATCTTTCTCCAGCTGTTTCGAGCTGGTCTCGCCTACCAGGCGGACGCGCCCGTCGTGTGGTGTCCCTCGTGTCTGACCGTGCTGGCGAACGAGCAGCTCGAGGGGGACCGGTGTGAGCGCTGCACCACGGTCACGACACAGCGAGTGATGCGTCAGTGGTTCTTGCGCATCACCGCGTATGCCGATCGACTCCTCGACGGCCTGGACCACCTCGACTGGTCGGAGAGAGGCAAGCGCCTCCAGCGGCAGTGGATCGGACGGTCCCGAGGCCGGGAGATCGAATTCGGGGATCTCCGCGTCTTCACGACCCGGCCCGACACGATCATGGGCGTCACGTTCCTGGCAGTGCCGTCCGGACACTCTGCCGCGGGGTCCTCCCGCCCTCACCCCGTGACGGGAGAGTCGATCCCCGTGGTGGAGGCGGACTACGTGATCGAGAGCTACGGCACCGGCGCGGTGATGGGAGTGCCCGCGCACGACGAGCGCGACCGCCGGTACGCCGAGACCCACGGATTGGCGGTGTCCCACGCACCGCTTCTGTCCGACCGAGAGGTGGCGGCCGTCGGGCGTCCCGCGGCGCGGTATCGCCTGCACGACTGGCTCATCTCCCGCCAGCGTTACTGGGGATCACCGATCCCGATCGTCCACTGCGACGACTGCGGTCCGGTGGGGGTGCCGGAGCGCGAGTTGCCGGTGGAACTGCCTGATCTGGACGAGTTCGGTCCGAGCCGGACGGGTCAGTCGCCCCTCGGCCGCGTCGACACGTTCGTGGCCGTGCCGTGTCCGAGGTGCGGCCGGCCAGGACGGCGAGAGACCGACGTAGCGGACACGTTCGTGGAGTCGTCCTGGTACTTCCTCCGGTACCCGTCGACAGATGTCGAGGACCGGCCGTGGGACGAGGCGCGGACCGCCCGGCTCCTGCCCGTCGACTTCTACGCGGGCGGCATCGAGCACGCCTCCCGCCATCACCTCTACGCCCGTTTCGTGACGATGGCGCTGCACGACCTCGGACACTTGCCGTTCGAAGAACCCTTCCCGAAGATCCGTCTCGGAGGGATGATCGTCTACCAGGGCGCCAAGATGAGCAAGAGCCGGGGCAACGTCGTCGGGCCCGACGACTACCTGGGCGACACCGGCGCCGACGTGCTGCGATGCGCGCTCATGTTTGCCGCGCCCTGGGAAGCCGGCGGCGAGTTCCGTGACGACGCCATCACCGGCATCGAGCGTTTCTTCACACGCGTGTGGAACGTCGTCGTCGATCTTCCCGACGACGGCGACGACCGGATCGCCCCCTCCACCGCCGAGTCCCGGCGCGCCATCGACCGCCGCATCGCCGAGGTCGAGCACGCCATCGAAGCGATGCGCTTCAACGTGGGCCTGGCCCGCCTGATGGAGCTCACAGGATGGCTCGAGGGCCATGGCAGCGCCCTCGACGAGGTCGAGCTTGACCGGGCGCGGCGGGTGTTGGTGCTGCTGCTCGCCCCGTTTGCTCCGCACCTGGCCGAGGAACTGTGGGCACGCCTCGGGGGCGAGTTCTCCGTGCACTCCCGGCCGTGGCCCGCCTATGACGCGGCCGCGCTGCTGGAGGATGAGGTGGAGATGGTCGTTCAGATAGACGGACGCATGCGCGACCGCGTGCACGTGCCCGCCGGCGTCGACGAGCGAGGCGCGGTTGATATCGCTGTCACCCGCCCCCGCGTGCAGGAGCACCTGGCCGGCCGGTCGGTAACGCGAACCGTCTATGTGCCCACCAAGGTCCTGAACTTCGTCACCCAGGCGGAGTGAGGCAGGCTTGCCGCGTGATCAGAGCCGCGAGATTCGTCGAGCTGAACGCGCCCACGTTGTTCGGGATCCTGCGCCTGCGGCAGGACGTCTTCGTCGTCGAACAGAACTGCGTCTATGCCGACATCGACGACCGGGATGTCGAGCCGCGCAGCCTGCATCTGTGGGCGGAGGAGGACGGAACCGTCGTGTCGTGCCTGCGCGTGCTCGACGAGGGTGCCGAGGCGCGCATCGGCCGGGTGTGCACGTCTCCATCGGCACGCCGGCGAGGGCTCGCGGGCGCGCTGATAGCCCGCGCCCTCGAGCTCGGCGCCGATCGGCCGACCGTCATCGCCGCCCAGGCCCATCTCGAGGAGTGGTACGCCCAGTTCGGGTTCGAGGTCTGTGGCGGCGAGTTCGTAGAGGACGGCATCCGCCACGTCCCCATGCGCCGTCCGAACCGGAGGGAGTAGCTCCGGCTCGACGCGTGCTACCGCCTGAAGTTCAGCTCCTCCGCAGGTGGGACAGACGTCGGCAGATGGGACGGACGTTGGCCCTCATATGACGCGATGGCGTCGGCGGATCGGAGCGTGAGCGCGATGTCGTCAAGACCCTGCAGGAGGCGGCTCTGGGTGAAGTCGTCGAGCGGGAAGGGCACATCGACGCCGGCAGCCTGCGCGTAGACCCGTCGCATCTCGACATCGACGACAACCTCGAGCTCGGGGTCAGCTTCGATCGCGTCCCAGAGTTTCTCGACCACGGCGCCGTCGACCTGCACGGGGACGAGCCCGACCTTGGTGCAGTTGTTGCGGAAGATGTCGCCGAAGCGGGGAGAGATGACAGCTCGGAAGCCGGCGTCCTCCAACGCCCACACGGCGTGCTCCCGGGACGAGCCCGTGCCGAAGTTCGGACCGGCGACGAGGATGGTGGCGTCGCGGAACTCAGGCCGGTTGAGGACGAAGTCCGGATCCTTCTTCCACGCCGAGAACAGACCCTCGGCGAAACCGATCCGCTCGACCCGCTTGAGCCACTCGGCGGGAATGATCTGATCGGTGTCGACGTCGGACCGGCGCAGCGGCGCCGCGGTCCCCTTCACCTGTCGAACCGGGTCCATCAGTGGCCTCCCTTCGTTCCGGTCGCGACGTCGCCCGGCGCGGCGAAGTGGCCAGCCACCGCGGTGGCGGCGGCGACCGCGGGGGACACGAGGTGGGTGCGTCCGCCGGGTCCCTGGCGACCTTCGAAGTTCCGGTTGGACGTCGATGCCGCTCGCTCGCCCGGCGCCAGCTTGTCGGGGTTCATCGCCAGACACATCGAGCATCCGGCGTCACGCCACTCGAAGCCCGCCGCGGTGAAGATGTGGTCGAGGCCCTCCCGTTCTGCCTGTGACTTGACCTGCATTGAGCCCGGCACGACCATCGCCCGCAGGCCGCTGCGCACCTTCTCGCCCTCGACGACGGCAGCCGCGGCCCGGAGGTCCTCGATGCGGCTGTTGGTGCACGACCCGATGAACACGGTATCGACGGTGATGTCGCGGATCGGTGTGCCCGCTGCCAAGCCCATGTAGGTGAGAGCGCGGGCAGCCGCTTCCCGGTCACCTGGGTCGGTGAAGCTGTCGGGGTCAGGCACGGTGCCGTCGATGCGCACGACCTGGGCCGGGTTGGTACCCCATGTCACGTGCGGCAGGAGCGTGGTCGCGTCGATCTCGACCTCCTTGTCGAAGGCGGCGTCGCTGTCGGTCGTTAGTGACCGCCAGTCCTCGAGCGCCCGTTCCCAGTCAGCTCCCCGCGGCGCATGGGGCCGCCCTTCGAGGTAAGCGAAGGTCGTGTCGTCGGGCGCCACGAGGCCGGCGCGCGCGCCGGCCTCGATGCTCATGTTGCACACCGTCATACGTCCCTCCATGGAGAGGGCGCGGATGGCCGACCCGCGGTACTCGATGATGCTGCCGACGCCACCGCCGGTGCCGATCCGCCCGATGATGGCGAGGATCACATCCTTGGCAGTGACGCCGGTCGGGAGGTCACCTTCGACCGTGACGGCCATAGTCCCGGGACGGGACTGGGGGAGGGACTGGGTCGCGAGCACATGCTCGACCTCGCTCGTCCCGATCCCGAAGGCGAGCGCACCGAACGCGCCATGGGTCGACGTGTGACTATCGCCGCAGACGATCGTCATACCGGGCTGAGTGAGCCCGAGCTCTGGCCCGATGATGTGGACGATTCCCTGGTTCCGGTCGCCCATCGGGAACAGACGGATGCCGAACTCCTCGCAGTTGCGTTGGAGCACCTGCATCTGCTTGGCCGAGATCGGATCGGCCACGCCCTGGCCGAGGCCGGTGGTGGGGACGTTGTGGTCCATCGTGGCGACGGTGAGCTCGGGACGTCGTACCGTCCGCCCCGCCAACCGCAAGCCGTCGAAGGCCTGCGGGGAGGTCACCTCGTGGACGAGGTGGAGGTCGATGTAGAGCAGGTCGGGCTCGCCTTCGGCGGCGTGCACGACGTGGCGCTCCCACACCTTCTCGCTCAACGTCTTTGCCATCACGACTCCAGAGTTGACGGTTCCATATAGTGGGACGATAGTCTCGGCTTGTGGAACGCAGTCTAAGTGGGATCGGGGTACTCGACAAGGCGGTGACCATCCTCGATGCCGTCGAGCACGCTCCCCATACCCTTGGCGAGCTCGTGATCACCACAGGTCTGCCGCGAGCCACTGCGCATCGCCTCGCCACCGCACTCGGCCGCCACGGTTTCCTCGAGCGAGACGGCGAGGGACGCTTCCGACCGGGGCCCCGCCTCACCGGACCGTCGCTCGCTGGCGCCTCGATGGGGGTGCTGGAGCACCTGCGGGACGTGACCGGTGAGAGCGTGCAGCTTTACGTGCGCCGTGGGTCTCGACGGGTCTGCCTGGTATCTCTCGAGTCGCCCCACGGCCTGCGCACCATCGTGCCGGTCGGCGCGGTGTTGCCCATGAATGTCGGCTCGGCCGCCAAGGTCCTCGCGGATACCCCGGAGGTCTCCAAGCGGGGTTGGGCCGAGAGCGTGGAGGAGCGTGAGCGCGGGGTGGCGTCGGTGAGCGCGGGAGTGCGGAGGGACGGAGCGGTCGTGGCCGCAGTGTCGGTGTCAGGTCCGGTCGACCGCACGAGCCGAGCCCCTGGACGGCGCTACGCCAAGCCGGTCACGGCGGCGGCCCGCCGGATCGAGGAGCTTGCCTACCCGCGGGGATAGTCCCATCCGGTGCGCCCGCCCGGGCCGCGGTTGTCTCGTCGCAGGCGTCCAGCAGCGCGGGAACGAAAGTGTCGGCGTCGACAATGCACGCGCCATGGTCCGCAGCGACCGGATAGATCGAGGATCGCGGGATGGCCCGTGCCAACTTCAGCTGGCGGTACGGACTGACCAGGCCGTCCCGCGTCGTGACGACGACCGCGGCCGGCACGTCGACGTCACCGATCCAGGGCGCGGAGTTGAAGCGGCCGAGGGCCCAGCCCGCCTGTAATACGGTCGCGTGGTCGTTGCGGCTCACTTCTGCGATGATCCAGTCGCCGTAAGGCGATTCCGCGACGCTCTCCCGCAGCAGGTCATCGACGAACCGCCGGTGCGTTGCTCCGGGGGTGAGCCGCACCAGGCCCGATAGGCCCAGCATGGAGGCGAACAGTGCCTGGTCGGACAGCCCGCGCCCGAAGTTCCGGCTCGTGGCGCATAGCACCATGCCTCTCACCAGCTCCCGGTGCCGCCGCCACAGCAGCTGGGCCACCGCCCCACCCATCGAGTATCCGACTGGGATCAGGTCGCTGAGGCCGAGTTCGGCCGCGAGCGCGGCAGCGTCGTCGGCACAGTCCTCGAGCCGGAAGACACGGCGTGAACGGACTCCCCGCCCGTGGCCACGCTGGTCGAGGGCTACAACCCGGTGGCTGCGACCGAGGGCCTCATAACACCGGAACCAGTTGAGGTCTGCCGTTGCCGTCCAACCGTGCAACAGGAGGAGGGTCGGACGGTTGGCTGCCTCGGCCGGGCCGGACAGCTCTCGGATGAACGTGGTGCCGCGCCCCGGCAGCTCGATGGCGCGGCCCGCGGGAAGCGGGGGAGCGTTAGGTGCCGATCTGGACGACATCGACCGCCATCTTCGAGCCGTTGGGTAGCTCGTATTCGATGGTGTCGCCTTCGCGCCGGCCGAGCAGGGCTTTGCCGAGGGGCGCTTCGGGGGAGACCGTCGTGACGTCCTCGCGGCGCTCCTCGATCGAGCCTACGTAGTAGCGCTCCGCGTCGTCGTCGCCTTCGAAGCGCAGCGTGACCATGGTGCCCGGGATCACCTCGTTGCCGTTGCCGGCATCCTCGACGATCTGGGCGTTGTCGAGGATCTGGCTGATCTGGCGGATGCGGGCCTCCATGAGGCCCTGTTCGTTCTTGGCGGCGTGATACTCGCTGTTCTCGCTGAGGTCGCCCATGGCACGGGCCGTCTCGATCTGCTGGGCGATTCGGACACGCCCCTCAGTCGTGAGCTCACTGAGCTCGGCTTGCAGCCGCTCGTATGCCGGGCGAGAGAGATGCGTCTCGGCCATGCCCACGAGACTACCCCTGGGTTGACGTGATGCCTCCCGTTCGGGTTCACTTGCGGAGATGCTTCACTTCGCCGCTCTCGGCGTCATCGTAATTACCTGAGCGCACGGTCCGTCCCCGGCGTGCGCGCAACCGTCCACTTCTGTGGGCGGTTTTTCATTTTCGGAGAGAATTCGTGACATCCCATCGCATCGCCGTCATAAGAGGTGACGGCATCGGCCCCGAGATCGTGGCCGAGGCGCTGAAGGCAGTTCGAGCCACCGGTGTCGACATCGATCCCGTCGATTTCGACCTCGGTGCGGCGCGCTACCTGCGGGACGGCACTGTTCTCCCCGACGAAGTCCTCGAGGAGCTGCGGACATTCGATGCCATCCTCAAGGGTCCTCTCGGGCCACCGATCGGGGAACGCAGCGTGCCGTCCGGCACCATCGAACGAGGGATCATCCTCAGGCTTCGGTTCGCCCTCGACCTTTACGTGAACCGGCGGCCGTTCACCGCGCCTGCGCATGACTTCGTCGTCATCCGCGAGAACACCGAGGGCTCCTATCTCGGCGAGGGTGGCTTCCTCCGGAAGGGGACCCCTCAGGAGGTCGCCACGCAAGGCTCGGTCAACACGCGCTCCGGTGTCGAGCGGTGTGTGCGCTACGCCTTCGAGCTCGCCCAGACCAGGCCGAGGCGTCACCTCACCCTCGTGCACAAGACAAACGTTCTCACCTACGCGGGTGACCTCTGGCAGAGGACCGTCGACGAAGTGGCGGACGAGTACCCGGATGTCACTACTGACTACAACCACATCGACGCCGCGACGGTCTACATGGTCGATAACCCGGCCCGTTACGACGTGATCGTCACCGACAACCTCTTCGGAGACATCCTCACCGACCTTGCGGGGGCAGTCTCGGGCGGGCTGGGGTTGGCCGCTTCCGCCAACCTGAACCCGGATCGGACCGGCCCGTCGATGTTCGAACCGGTCCACGGGGCGGCGAACGACATCGCAGGCACTGGCAGAGCGAACCCACTGGCGACCATCAGTTCCGTGGCAATGATGCTTGACTTCCTGGGTGAAGCCGAAGCAGCGGCTCGCATTCACAAGGCCGTTTCCGACGTGGCGTCGCTGGCGGGAACGACTTCCGAGCTCGGCGACGCGGTGGCAGAAAGGGTCTAGGGATGCCCCTCGACAAGGTCGAAAAGATCTGGATGGACGGCGAGCTCGTCGATTGGGACGACGCCAAGATTCACATCCTCACGCACACCCTTCACTACGGAAGCGGGGTGTTCGAGGGAATCCGCGCTTACGCGACCAAGGACGGTCCCGCCGTCTTCCGGCTGACCGACCACATCGTCCGGCTGTTCAACAGCGCCAAGATCTTCTTCATCGACATTCCCTACACCGTCGACCAGCTGGTGGAGGCGTCGAAGGAGACGGTGCGCGTGAACGGGCTCGACTCGTGTTACGTCCGGCCGCTGGTGTACCTCGGCTACGGGGAGATGGGGCTGAATCCCCTTCCTTGTCCCGTCCAGGTGTCGATCGCGGTTTGGCCCTGGGGCACCTACCTCGGTGACGAGGGCATCAAGAACGGCGTCCGCTGCAAGATCAGCTCGTGGCAGCGCCACGACCCCAACGCCATGCCGCCCGCGGCCAAAGGCACCGGTATGTACATCAACTCGTCGATGGCCAAGGTCGAGGCGTTGAAGGCGGGCTACGACGAGGCCATCCTGCTTTCGCCCCAGGGTCACGTCAGCGAATGCACGGGCGAGAACATCTTCATCGTGCGCGGCGGGAAGATCATCACGCCGCCGACCAGTGCGGGCGCCCTCGAGGGAATCACCCAGAGCTCGGTGATGACGATCGCCCGCGACTTGGGGATCGAGTGCGCCGTCGGGAACATCCTGCGCTCCGATCTCTACACCGCCGACGAGGCGTTCTTGTCGGGCACTGCGGCCGAGGTGGTGCCGATCCGCTCGGTCGACGACCGAGAGATCGGCGACCCCGGCCCCATCACCCGCAAGGTTCAAGAGACCTACTTCGCCGCTGTCAAGGGCGAGGTCGACAGATACAAGGACTGGCTCGAACATGTCTCGTGACACGCCCACTGCCGTAGAGATATTCGACACCACGCTGCGCGATGGCAGCCAGCGGGAGGGCATCTCGCTCACGGTCGACGACAAGCTCCGGATCGCGGACCAACTCGACCACCTCGGTGTCCACTACATCGAGGGCGGCTACCCCCTCTCCAATCCGAAGGACGAGGAGTTCTTCCGCCGCGCCAAGACGGAGCTCACCCTCGGAGCCTCGACCCTCGTCGCCTTCGGGGCCACCCGAAGGGCAGGCGGCCGAGCCGACGACGACCCCACCCTCCGCGCCGTGCTCGACGCCGAGACACCGGTCGTATGCCTGGTCGGGAAGGCGTGGGACTATCACGTGACCGAAGCACTTCGGACGTCCCTCGAAGAGGCAGTCGCGATGGTGGCGGACTCGATCGAGTTCCTTACCGCCGAAGGTCGCCGTGTGTTCTTCGACGCTGAGCACTTCTTCGACGGGTACAAACGGAACCCTGACTTCAGCCTCCGCGTAGTCCAGGCCGCCGAAGCAGCCGGCGCCGAGGTGCTGGTGCTGTGCGACACCAACGGAGGCACACTGCCGCACGAGGCCGAGCAGATCGTGGCGGAGGTCGGCGCCAATACGACGGCCGACATCGGTGTGCACTTCCACAACGACGGCGGCTGCGCCGCGGCCAACGCGCTGGCAGGTGTCCGGGCCGGCGCGGTGCACGTACAGGGCTGCATCAACGGCTACGGGGAGCGCACCGGCAACGCGAACCTGGCGACGATCATCCCCAACCTGAGCCTGAAGATGGGCATCGCCACCATCCCCACCGATCGCCTCGAGCGGCTCACACCCGTGGCCCACCATGTGGCCGAGTTGGTCAACATCACGTCCGACCCCCAGCAGCCCTACGTCGGCACATCAGCCTTCGCCCACAAGTCCGGCATCCACACCAGCGCGATCTCCCGAGCGAGTGACGCCTACGAGCACGTGGCTCCCGACCTCGTCGGCAACGGCACGCGCTTCGTGGTGAGCGAACTTGCTGGCCGTTCGACCCTTCAGATGAAGGCGGAGGAGTTGGGGCTCGACCTCGCCAGTCACGAGCTGTCGGCCGTCCTCGACGAACTGAAGGAGCTCGAGCATCGCGGGTATCACTTCGAGGTGGCCGACGGTTCGCTCGAGCTGTTGATGCGGGCCGCGACCGGATGGAAGCAGACGTTCTTCGACATCGAGTCGTTTCGCGTCATCACCGAGTGCAGGGAAGATGGGTCCTTCGTGACCGAGGCGACCATCAAGGTGCATGTCGGCGATCAGCGCCTCGTCACCACGGCGGAGGGGAACGGTCCCGTCAACGCCCTCGACGCCGCGCTCCGCCAGGCCGTCACCGCTGCCCACCCCGGCTTGTCGTCGGTCCACCTCACCGACTACAAGGTACGGGTGCTCGATACCGCCAAGGGGACCGGCGCCGTCACCCGTGTGTTGATCGACAGCACCGACGGCGACGACACCTGGTCGACGATCGGCGTCTCCGAGAACGTGATCGAGGCGTCGTGGCAGGCTCTCTCGGATTCGGTTGTCTTCGGGCTGCTTCGCCGCGAGCTGGCGGCGGAGGCCTAGGTGGCCGCTCCCGACTATGTGCCGGTCTCCGGCGCCGATCGAGTACGGGCAGCCGAACGGCTCCCGCCGGCAGTGGCGTGGCTTGCGGTGCGGCCGGGGGAGTTCCCAGATCTCCGACAGCCCGAGGGGGACGGCTTCGGCTCGCCGGGCCCCGATCAGGGATACGGGATCAAGCTCGCCCGCCGGTTCTCCGACCGTCTGAAACTGGAGGAAGGCGAGCATGCCGACGATGCCGTCGCCGGGGCTCTGGCGGTGGGGCTGAAGCGCGCCGCGCTTTTCGGCCGGGCGCCCGTCATCTACGACTTCGAGTTCGCGTACCGGCTCTTCGGCTTGCTGGGGGACGCGCCCGCCGACCTGGTCGAGTTCCGCCGCGGTGTCTTCGCCGAGGCCTCCCACGACTACTTCCGTCAACGGAGCATCGCCGACCGCGTACCGGAGGACACGCTTCGCCTCGCGCCGGCTGCCGTGGCCGAGCGCCTCAGCGACTGGAAGTCGCTCCTCCGAAGGTGACGAGGGGTCTGGTGTGAAGATCGACACCATCGACGTTGGAGTTGGCAGCTGGACGTTCACGTGTCGCGCGGCCGGACCCACCGACGGCCGCCTCGTGGTCCTTCTCCACGGCTTTCCCCAGACGTCGTGGTCGTGGCGGAACCAGCTGTCAGCGCTCGCCGACGCCGGCTACCGCGTGGTCGCGCCCGACCAACGGGGATACTCCGCCGGCGCGCGACCCGAAGGAGTCGAGAACTACGCCATCGAACACCTCATCGCCGACGTCCTCGGCATCGCGGACGAGATGGGTGGGCACGAGTTCGATCTCGTCGGCCACGACTGGGGAGGCGCGATCGCGTGGTATCTGGCCGGCCGGTATCCCGGGCGGCTGCGGACACTGACCGTTGTCTCGACGCCGCATCCTCTCGCCTTCGCCGGCGCGTTGGCCGGCAGCGAGGACCAGCAACAGCGGTCGACCTACGTCTCCTTCTTCCGCCAGGAGGGCAATGTGGCCGAAACGGCCATGCTCGCCGACGACGCCCAGGGGCTGCGGAACCTGTACCAAGGGAGCGGGTTGGCCTCCGAGGATGCCGAGGAGTACCTACGGGTGTTGACCGAGCCCGGGGCCCTCACCGGCGGCCTCAACTACTACCGGGCGACGAGCTTCGCGGAGGCGGCCCAGATCGGCCCGATCGTCACGCCCACCATGTATGTGTGGAGCACCGACGACATGGCGCTAGGACGGGACGCGGCCGAGGCGACGGCTCAGTTCGTTGAGGGGCCCTACCGTTTCGAGGTCCTCGAGGGCGTGAGCCACTGGATTCCTGAGCACGCGCCCGACGCTCTCAACGCCCTCCTCCTCGACCACCTCCGAACTTGAGGCAATAACGATCGGAATCCGATCGTTATTGCCTCAAGTTCGTGGGGAGGCGGGTGCGGACACGGGCGCGGCGGGATCGGCGGGACCGCTCGGCCCTCCAGAGGCGGATCCGCCGCCGGGCCAGGATCACCACACCTGCCACGGTCGACAGCCACAACGTCACGAGCGCCACCGTGAAGTACCACGGGAGCCCGATGGGGATGGGCGGATCGGCGGGCACACCCCCATCTTGGCGGTGACACACTTGGTGCGTGCAACCGATCGGTCTCACCGAGGAACAACGCGAGTTCCAGGCGACGCTGCGACAGTTCTGCGAGGACAAACTGGTACCTCGGGCCGCAGATGTCGACGAAGCGGCCGAGTTCCCTTGGGAGAGCTTCGAGGCGTGCCAGCAGATGGAGCTGCCCGCCCTCGGCGTCCCCGCCGAGTATGGCGGGGCGGGGGCCGACCACGTCACCCAGGCGGTGATGGTGGAGGAACTCGCGCGGGCATGCGCGTCGACGAGTCTCGCGATCATGATCTCGAAGCTGTCGATGATCCCGGTGCTCAACTGGGCATCGGAAGAGCTCAAGGGCAGGTACCTGCCGCGGGTCGCCGGGGGAGAGATCCAGGCGTCGTACTGCCTCTCGGAGGCCGATGCCGGGTCCGATGTTGCCGCCATGAAGACCCGAGCCGTCCGCGATGGCGACGACTATGTCCTCAACGGCACCAAGTACTGGATCACCAACGCCGGCATCTCCGACACGTACACCGTCTTCGCCAAGACCGATCCTGATGCGGGCCACCGCGGTGTGTCGTGCTTCCTCGTCGAGAAGGAATGGGGCGTGCAGTTCGGCAAGCTCGAACGCAAGCTTGGCGTCCGGGGCAGCCCCACCGGTGAGGTGATCTTCGACGACGTACGCGTCCCGGCCGAGAACCGCATCGGTGACGAGGGCCAGGGCTTCTACATCGCCATGGGCACGCTCGACCGGAGCCGTCCCACGATCGGTGCTCAGGCAGTGGGCATCGCCCAGGCGGCGATCGACTACGCCAGCAGCTACATGAAGGAACGGAAACAGTTCGGTCAACGCATCGCCGACTTCCAGGGGCTGCAGTTCATGGTGGCCGACATGGCGATGCGGGTCGAAGCCGCTCGAGCACTTGTTCACCGCGCATGCGCGCTTGTTGACGACGATCCCCACGGAGAGCTCACTGCGTTCGGCGCGATGGCCAAGTGCTTCGCCTCCGATGTGGCCATGGCGGTGACGACCGACGGAGTGCAGCTCCTCGGCGGTTACGGCTACACGAAGGACTTTCCCATGGAGCGCTACATGCGCGATGCCAAGATCACCCAGATCTACGAAGGCACGAACCAGATCCAGCGCATCGTGATCGCCAGAGACCTGCTCACCCGCTGAACTTGAGGCAATAACGAACGGATTCCGTTCGTTATTGCCTCAAGTTCGGAGGTTCAGCGCTGGCGCTCCGCGCCGAGGACGATCCATTCGTGTCCGGCGAAGCGGGCGCCGAGGGTCACGAGGCGGACGGTCATCAACAGCCCGAGCGCTCCCCATAACCATCCGACGCCCAGGTCGAGGCCATAGACCGCACCGGCGGCGGGGAGGAAGGCGATTGCTGAGACCAACATCGCCCACGCCAGATATCGCATGTCGCCCGCGCCGATGAGGACGCCGTCGAGGACGAACACCGCGCCGTTCACCGGTTGGAGCGCCGCGACGAACAACAGGAGGAAGCTGGCGAGGGAGGCCACGCCGGGATCGTTGGTGAAGAGGCCGGGAAGCAGGTGCCGCGTCATCGCGACGAGCGCGCCGAACACCAGTCCCGCCCCCACGCCCCACTCGACCATGCGGCGGCCCGCGCCGCGGGCTGCGTCCGCCGCGTTCGACCCCAGCAGCCTGCCGATGATCGCCTGACCGGCGATCGCGATCGAGTCCAGCACCAGCGCGAGGAAGCTCCACAGCTCGAACGCGACGTGATGGGCGCCGAGGTCGACAGTGCCGATGCGCGCCGCCACCGCGGTCGCCGCGGTGAGCGCCAGTCGCAGTGAAACGGTGCGCACGAAGAGGTCGCGCCCTACCACTGCCGCCCGGCGGATGGCGGTTACGTCCGGTCGGGCCGAAACGGCACGCGTCCGCACGTCGCCCGCGATCCAGTAGACGTAGGCGGCTGCCGAGCCCATCTGAGCGATCACCGTCGCCAGCGCCGAGCCGGCAATACCGAAGTCGAGGCCGAAGATGAGTATGAGTTCGATGACCAGATTCGCGATCGAGGCCACGACCACGACGATCAGCGGAGTCCGCGTGTTCTGGAGGCCCCGCAGGTAACCGGTGCCGGCCAGCGTGACCAGCATCGCCGGCACGCCGACCAGACTGACGCGCAGGTAGGTGAGCGCGTGGACTCTCACCTCGCCCGTTGCGCCCATCAGGTCGACCAGCACTTCGGCGGCTGCGAAGCCTGCGACCAAGATGGCGCCGCCGATGCCGAGGGCTAGCCACATGCCTTGCACCGCCTCGTGAGCGGCCCGCCGTTCGTCACCCGCACCGACGAGCCGAGCAACGGATGCCGTCGTGCCGTAGGCAAGAAACACGAACAGCCCGTAGCCGGTGAGCAGGAGTGTGCTGGCTACCGCCAGCCCGCCCAGTTCGGGGGTGCCGAGCCGTCCCACGACCGCGGTGTCGGCGAGTATGTAGAGAGGCTCCGCGGCGAGCGCGCCCAGGGCCGGGACCGCCAGGCGGAGGATCTCCCGGTCGTGGACATTCGAGAACACTCCGGGACGTTACCTACCGTTGCGGAAGGATCAGCGGTGGGAGGGAGCAGGAGATGGCCGAACGCCAGCGCGACATCGACTTTGCCCTGGAACTGGCCGACGCGGCCGACAGCCTCACGATGGCGGCCTATACCGGTGAGGCCGTCGACTTTCGGGACAAGGCAGACGGATCACCCGTGACCGAGCACGATCAGTTGGTAGAGGAACGGCTGCGCGCCATGATCGAAGCCCGTTACCCCCACGACGGCTTCCTCGGCGAGGAGACCGGCTCCGCCAGCGGTGGTGGCCGTCGGTGGATCATCGACCCGATCGACGGCACCGCCAGCTTCATACGGGGCGGGCGCTCGTGGGCGACTCAGATCGCGCTCGAAGACGAGGGAGCGCTTGTGCTCGGCGTCACCAGCTCTCCGGTAATCGAGGCTCGGTGGTGGGGAGCCCAGGGCCTGGGCGCGTTCCGCGTCACAGCGCGCGATCGGGGCGCCACCGCTTTACGGGTGTCGTCGTGCGGCTCGATCGGTGAGTCGACGTGGGTGTGCTATCCACGGATCGATCGGGTCGCGAAGGGGTGGCGCGCCCTTCCCGACCGGCTTGCAGCGGCCTGCCGGTTCGTCCGGCCTACAGCCCACGGGGCGCTGATGGTGGCTTCAGGTGAGACCGACGTGCCTCCAACTCGACGGCGAGCTGTGGGACTACGCCGCGTTCGCGGCCATCGTCGCCGTCGCGGGTGGTGCCTTCAGCTACGTCGATGGTGAACCTGCAGCCACAGCGCCGCGGCCGGCGCTCTTCTCTAACGGTCTCGTACACGCGGCGGTCCTCGACGTGCTCAGGTCCACCTGACGAGATCGGTCGGGGCTCACCCGGGTATGGGAAAGGGTCGCGCACGGGTACGATCCAGGGGTGGCGAATCAACAGCACACCCATCGCGAAGTCGTCGACGCCACCGCTGCCACGGAGGCAGCGATGCGTCCCCAGAGTGTTCCCGTCAACGTCTACGAGACATCGGGAGCGCTCGTGATCGTCAGCCCGTTGCCAGCGGTGACGGCGGCGGACGTCACGATCGAGTTGCAGCCGGGAACCTTGCGGTTCTGGGCCGGCCTGCGCAGCGCAGGCCCCCGCGACTACATCGTGCACGAGTGGGAGTACGGCGGCTATGAGCGGGAGATCGACCTGCCCGACGGCTACGGGGGCGGGGTAGAGGGGTCGCTGGCCAATGGGCAGCTGGCCATTCGAGTGCTGAAAGGACAACCCGACGGCAAGATCACGGTGCAGCCCAAAGCCATCTGAGAGCCGTGCGTGTGTAGAGAGCTCGACTGCGAGTGCGTTCTGGCCGCGAGATCCCGCCGGATCCGGCGGGATCTCGCGGCCAGAACGAGGGTCGAGAAGACTCGGAGGTCCTTAGTTCGCCCGTCGCTTGACCGCGGCCGGCACGGGCGCAACGCGGATGCCCGCGCGGCGTACCGCCGCACCGACCAGGTCGAAGTCGGCGGG
The DNA here is from genome assembly GCA_964632885.1 of uncultured Acidimicrobiales bacterium. Taxonomy (GTDB): domain Bacteria; phylum Actinomycetota; class Acidimicrobiia; order Acidimicrobiales; family CAZWDB01; genus CAZWDB01. Next base: position 47,789 of record CAZWDB010000012.1, read on the forward strand.
CGTCACCCGCTCGACAGGGGTACTTCGCAACCGCTTGTCGATGCTGGACGCGGCGTCTCCCAGGCCGGCGGCGCGCAGCACGACGTCGAGCCGGTCGCGGCGGCGCAGGAACAACGTGTCGAGTAACCGCCTCAGTTGCTCGTCGTGGTCAACATCACGCGTCGCGGCACGGGAATCGGGTGTGACGCGCACGAGGGCGCTGTCGACAGCCGGCTCGGGGAGGAACCGATCGCGGGGAACGTCGGCGACAATGACGATCTCGGCCAGCCGCTGGGCCATCACGCTTACGCGTGAGTACCCCCGTTCGCCCGGCCGGGCCGCGAGGCGCACCGCCTGTCGTCGCTGCAGAAGAACCGCTCCCTGTGTGAAGCCGTGCTCGAGCAGGCGGAAGAGGATAGGCAGCGAGGTGGAGTAGGGGAGGCTGGCGACCACGACGTCGAACGGCGGCAATGCGACCTTCCGGGCGTCACCCCAGTGGATGCGGACGTTCTCGTGATCGTCGGCCACCTCGCCGAGGACGGCCCGGAACTGGCGGTCGACCTCGATGACGTGCACGACCTTGGCCTTGGGGGCGATCACCCGCGTGAGGGTGCCCGGGCCCGCACCGACCTCGAGCGCGGCGTGGCCGCGCGTCAGGCCCGCCTCCCGCACCATGCGGCGCATGACGTCGGTGTCGATCAGGAATGACTGACCGAGGGCGCGCCGCGCATTGAGCGAGGGAGGGATGCGCACTCCCGCACCGTACCGGACAGGCTGGGCCGATCAGCGGCCGGCAACCACGTCCGCGAGCCGCGAAACCTCGGCTAGGACCGTTTCGGCGAGGTGGGCTTCGAGCCACTCGCGGTTCCGAGTGTGGAGTTCACTGTCCGCGTCGTACCGGTTGAGGAAGACCACGACGTCGAAGCCGTGGAGCGCGCCGGCGCTCAGCCGCACGGCGTTGATGGTGCCCAGGCCGGCGTCGGCGACGACCACTACGAGGACCGCGCCCACACGGCGGGCCAGATCGACGGTGTCTGATCCCTCGGAGGAGATCGGCGAGCGAACCCCGCCCACGCTCTCGACGATGCCGACCTCGATGTTGGCGGGCCAAGTGATCTCGCCCGCCAGATCCGTCATCGTGAACGGGGGACGCCCCAACACGTCGGCCGCCATGAATGGGGCCATGGCGACCTCGTAGGAGCGGGCCGGAGAACAGACGCTGTCAGGCGGCTCGCCGGCGGCGTCCGCGAGCACCTCGGCGTCGGTCGGTTCCTCCCCGGGCTCGAAGGACTGGGCCGGCTTCCTCGCCGACACGCTCACGCCCCGCGCTCGCAGCGCCTCGATGAGCCGGGCCGCCACCCAGGTCTTGCCCACTTCGGTGCCGGTGCCCGCGATAACCACGACGCGATGGGGTCGGTCTGTCATGTCGCCGCGTTCCAGGCTGGCCAGCAGTCGTCGAGGCCGGCGACGAGGCGGTCGACTTGGTCGTCGGTGTGGGCGGCAGACAACGCGATCCGAAGGCGCGACGTGCCGGGAGGAACCGTCGGCGGGCGGATGGCGGGGACCAGGAGCCCTCGGTCCAGCAGGGCCTGGGACAGGTCGACCGCTTCCTTCTCGTCGCCCACGATGAGAGGCACGATCGGCGACGGGTGGCCAGCCATCACACGGTCGACGACAACGCGTAGCCGGCGCCGCAACCGCTGACCCTCGTCACTTCGGAGCACGCGGAGCGCGGCCAGCGCGGCCGCGGTGTCTGATGGTGTCGACGCGGTGGTGAAGATGTAGGAACGGGCACGGTTGACGATCAGCTCGGTGAGTACCCGGTCGCCGGCGACGAAGCCACCGAGCGCGCCGAGCGTCTTGGACAGGGTGCCGACATGGAGGACGGCTACGCCCTCGAGGGTGTCGCCATCAAGCGGGTCGTCCATCACGGCGTGGGCCTCGTCGAGAACGAGTAGGGCGCCGTGTCGCCTGCATACCTCGGCCAGGTCGTGAACCGGCGCGAGGTCACCATCCATCGAGAACACGAGGTCGGTGACGACGACGCACGGACCGTTCGCGGCGCGCATGACTTGGTCGACATGCTCGATGTCGCGGTGCCGGTAGACCTCGACGCCGGCTCGTGCCAGCCGGCACCCGTCGATGATCGACGCGTGGTTCAGCTCGTCGGAGAGAACCGTGACCCCTGGGCCACCGAAGGTGCTGAGTACCCCGAGGTTGGTCGCGAATCCGGTGGGGAAGAGGACGGCCGCCTCGGCTCCCTTCCACTCCGCCAGTTCCGCTTCGAGCTCCGAGTGCACGGGACGGGAGCCGACGATGAGGCGTGCCGCGCCTGCTCCGGTGCCCCATCGATCGAGGGCGTCGTGGGCTGCGGCGATCACGGCAGGGTGCTGGGTTAGCCCCAAGTAGTCATTCGAGGCGAACGACGTGACGTGACGGCCGTCTGGGAGCTTGCCGGCGGGGCCGGCGGCGTCGAGGTCACGCGGTGCCCGCCACTGCCCCGCGGCGCGGATCGCACCCGCCTCGGCCGACGCCCACTTATGCCACGTCACGTGCGGCACACCTCGGTGATCGAGCTCGCCAAGGTGTCGACGATCCGCTCGATGTCCTCGGAGGTGGAGGTCAGCATCGGCATCAACACCACCACGTCACCGAGCGGCCGCAGCAACACGCCCCACCGCACGGCCTCGGCGCACACGCGTCGTCCCCACCGCAGTCCGTCGGCAGGAGGCGCGAGCTCCACACCGCCCATCAAGCCCCGTACCCGGATGTCCTTGACCGCGGGCTCCGAGCCCAGCCGCTCGTCGAGCTGGTGGGTCAGTTCCTTCGAGCGCGCCTGGACGTTGGCAAGCACATCCCACTCCGTGAGGAGTTGCAGGTGCCGCAGGGCGACGGCGGCCGCGAGCGCGTTCCCGCTGAAGGAGTGACCGTGGTAGAAGGTGCGCTCGGACAGGTCGGGCCCGAGGAACGCGTCGTACACCTTCCCGGACGCGACCGTTGCCGACATCGGCAGGTAGCCACCCGTCAGGCCCTTTCCCAGGGCGAGGAGATCCGGCCGCAGGCCGCACTGTTCCGACGCGAACAAAGTGCCGGTGCGGCCGAAGCCGGTCGCCACCTCGTCGCAGATCAGCAGCGTGTCGGTGGCCCGGCAGGTGTCGCCCAGCCGCCGGAGGGCTTCGGGCTCGTGCAGCACCATGCCCGCGGCGCCCTGCACGATCGGCTCGACGACCACTGCCGCGAGGCGATCGGCGTCGTCCTGCAGCAGCTCGATCGCGGCGTCGACGCTTCGTGCGTGCACGACCGGGAACCGCAGCGGATCGAAGACATCGGTGCCGAATCCTCCTGCTCCGACCGAGAGGGAACCCACCGTGTCGCCGTGGTAGGCCCCGTCGAGGGCGATGTAGCTCGTCCGGCCGCGGATGCCTTGGTTCGTCCAGAATTGGAAGGCGATCTTGATGGCCTGCTCGACCGCCGCGGCGCCGTCTGAGGCGAAGAGGAAGTGTGGCCGGTCGACCGGCACGACTGCGCCCAGGGCCTCCGCGAGCTCGATGGTCATCCGGTTCCCGTTTCCCAGCATGGTCGAGTGCGCGATGCGTCCGGCCTGTTCGGCGAGGGCGGCGTCGAGCTCTGGGACGCGGTGGCCGAGGGTGGTGACCCAGAGGGACGAGATGGCGTCGAGATAGCGACGTCCGTCCACGTCGATCAGCTCTCGTCCTTCGCCCGCCTCGATGATCAGCGGCTCGTTGTCGGCGTAGCACGACATCTGCGTGAAGCCGTGCCAGACCACAGCGGCGTCCCGCTCGACCCACTCCCTCTCGCTCATAGGCCCCATTCTGGCCCCTCTGTCTAAGGTTGCCCTATGTCGACGCGTCCCGTTCTCGACCGTGCCAGCCGCGCCCTGCTCGATGAGGGCCGGATGCTGAGCGGTGAGGAGCTGACCGCACTGGTGCAGCTCCCGGAAGAGGCGGTGCCTTCGCTCGCCGCGCTCGCCCACGAGGTCCGTCTCGAAAGGTGTGGTCCTGCGGTAGAGGTGGAGGGGATTCTGTCGGTGAAGACCGGCGGGTGCCCGGAGGACTGCCACTTCTGCAGTCAGTCGTCGAAATTCGAGACGCCGGTGAAGGCGACCCCGATGCTCGATCCCGACGAGGTCCTGGCGGCGGCGGCCGAGACCGCTGCCCTCGGAGCGTCGGAGTTCTGCATCGTCCTCGCGGTCCGCGGGCCCGACGAACGGATCCTGTCCCAGATTCTCGACATGACCGCTCTGGTGCAGGAACGCACCGATCTCAACGTGGCGGTGTCCGCTGGGATCCTGACCGACGATCAGGCGAAGCGGCTCGCCGAGGCGGGCGTCCATCGCTACAACCACAACCTCGAGACGGCCCGCTCGTTCTTCCCGTCGATCGTGAGCACGCACTCGTGGGAGGAGCGCTTCGACACGTGTCAGCTCGTGCGCAAGTACGGGATGGAGCTCTGCTGCGGCGCGCTGTTGGGCATGGGTGAGTCCGATGCCCAGCGGGTCGAGCTCTTGTTGCAGCTGCGCGAGGTCGAACCGGCCGAGGTCCCCGTGAACTTTCTCAATCCCCGACCCGGCACGCCGCTGCAGATCCGCAAGCCGGTTGGGGCGCTCGAGGCGATCCGCTGGATTGCCCTGTTCCGGCTAGCTCTCCCTGAAGTGATCCTCCGCTACGCGGGCGGGCGGGAGGTCACCTTGCGCGAGCTGCAGGCGATGGGGATGACATCGGGTATCAACGCGCTGATCGTCGGCAACTATCTCACCACCCTCGGGCGCGCTCCGGAGGACGACCTGCAGATGCTTGCCGACCTCCGGATGCCGATCGGCGTGCTGTCGAAGGTGATGTAGACGGGCGATGCTTCACTGCACGGCGTGTGGGAGACCGACGGCCGAGTGCGCGGGCTGCGCCCGCGAGTTCGATCCTCCTCGGTACTGCCCCGAGTGCGGCCGCCGTATGACGGTCCGCGTGACCCCAGTGCGGTCCGAAGCCCGCTGCCGCACCCACGGCCCGCCGAACTTGAGGCAATAACGCACGGAATCCGTTCGCTATTGCCTCAAGTTCGCCGGCTGCGGACGGAAGTAGCCTGGAGGACGTGCCGTCTTCTCCCGTCCGGGTCCGACTCGCGCCATCGCCCACCGGCTACTTCCACGTAGGCGGGGCGCGCACCGCCCTCTACAACTGGCTCTACGCGCGCCAGGAGGGCGGGGAGTTCCTGCTCCGCATCGAGGACACCGACACGGAGAGGAACCGGGAGGAGTGGGTCGAGGCGTTGCAGCACTCGATGCGCTGGCTGGGACTCGACTGGGACCACCGCGCCTACAGGTCTACGGAGTTCCTGCACCTCCACGATCAGACCGCGAAGCGGTTGCTCGAGTCTGGCCACGCCTACTACTGCGACTGCACCGGCCCGGTTCTGCAGGCGCGGAAGGCGGATCGAGGGGAGAAGACACCCGGCTACGACGGCCACTGCCGAGATCGCGACCTCGGTCCGGGTGCGGGCCACGCCATTCGCTTCCGCACGGCCGACGACGGCACCACGTCATTCTCCGACGTCGTCCGGGGCGATGTGTCCTTCGACAACCGGACCATCGAAGACTTCGTGATCGTGCGTTCCAATGGCGCGGCCATCTTCGTGCTCGCCAACCTCGTCGAGGACATCGAGCTGGGTGTCACCCACGTGATCCGCAGTGAGGAGCACCTCTCCAACGTCCCGAAGGCGTTGATGCTCTGCGCCGCCCTCGACGTCGCGCCACCTGAGGTCTGGGCCCACCTGCCCTTGCTCGTGAACGAGAAACGTCAGAAGATCTCCAAGCGCCGGCCGGAGGACAAGGTCGCGATTGAGGAGTACCGCGACGAGGGCTTCCTCCCCGAGGCGATGCGCAACTACCTCGCGCTGCTCGGCTGGGGACCCAAGGACGACCAGGAGCTCATGTCGACCGACGAGCTCCTCGCCAAGTTCCGCCTCGAAGACGTCAACAACTCGCCGGCCTTCTTCGATCAGCAGAAGCTGCGGCACTTCAACAACGAGTACGTGAAGGCGCTCCCGACCGCGACGTTCGTGAGCAGGTCGCTGCCGTGGCTCGAGAGCGAGGACGCCCCCTATCCACCCGAGGCGTTCGACCTCGAGGTCTTCAACGCCATAGCTCCGCTCGTTCAGGAACGGGTGCACGTGCTGTCCGACGTCGCAGCAATGGTCGACTTCCTGTTCCTCGACGACGTCGTCATCGACGACGCATCGTGGGCAAAAGCGACCAAGGGCGGTACGGCGGGCGACATACTCGCTGGCGCCCTTGACGCCTTCGGTGGCTGCGAGTGGACGCGCGACGCGATCGAGGCTGCCGCATTGCAGGAGGCCGAGCGTTGCGCTCTCCGGGTCGGGAAGTGGCAGGCACCAGTCCGGGTAGCCGTCACCGGACGTGCGGTCGGTCCTCCGCTGTGGGAGTCGCTGCATCTGTTGGGACGCGAGCGCGTGGCAACCCGTCTCCGTCGCGCCCAGGCCCGACTGGAATAGCGCCACCATGGGTGGGTGGCGACTGATGAGACGGCTCGCCGCGCTGACGATCGTTGTGCTGATCGTGTACACCGGTGCGACGTTCGTTCAGGTGGTGGTGGCTTCGCGCCGGGACGGCGCGCGTCAGGCGGACGCGATCGTCGTCTTCGGCGCCGCCCAGTACGACGGCCGCCCCTCGCCGGTCCTGAAAGCACGCCTCGACCACGCTGCCGATCTCTACTACCGGGACCTTGCCCGAACCATCGTGGTCACGGGAGGGAAGCGCCCCGGTGATCGCACCAACGAAGCCGGCGCCGCGCACGACTATCTGGTGGTTCGCCGAGGTGTGCCGAGCTCCAACATCCTTCGCGAGACCGCCGGCACGGACTCGTGGCACTCCCTCGCCTCAGCCTCCAACGAGTTGCGCAAACGCGACATGCACTCGGTGGTCCTCGTTTCGGACCCGTTCCACAGCGCGCGCCTGGCCGCGATGGCCGACGAGCTGGGGCTGGATGCGAGGGTGTCGCCTACCCAGACCTCGCCGATCGGCGGCACGACCGAGTGGAACCACTTCGCCCGCGAGACGGTGGCCGTAGGTGTCGGCAGGGTGATCGGCTTCGGCCGACTGATGGGCGTTGAGCGCGAGGTCGAGCGGGTGCGGAACCGGAGCGGGGACCGCTAACCTGCGTCTTCGCCCAATCGGGGGTGGTGTAATCGGCAACACAGCTGGTTCTGGTCCAGCCATTGGGGGTTCGAGTCCTCCCCCCCGAGCCAACTCGTCCCGCGCGTCGTCGGGCGCGGGCGCTGAAGCTGGTGGGGCGGGGGGTGCGGTACCGTGAGGGTGTGCTCGCGAGTGGATGGCATAACGGCAGTAAGCCGGAAGAGCCGGGTGGATATGGGCTCAAAATCCTCGCGCGCGACCGCGACAAATACTTCGACCGGGAGTGGGACGAGGTGGTGGTCTCCCTCGAGGGCGGTGAGAACGTCGCGATCTCGTTGAGCAAGTCGTTCTGGCGTACCTCTACTGAGCTCCGCTCGGCTGAGGTCGGCCAGTGGCTGCTCGACCAGGCGGCGGCGCCTTGGCACAAGGGCAACGCGCCGAGCGTCGTCGTGACTCCTACCGAGGACAATCGCTTCTCAGCTCGGGTGTTGAAGCGCCGCACGCTCGGCTGATCGCACCATCTAGCCGACGTATCGCACTTAGCCGACGGGGAGCGGGTGTTGCCGTGATGACGCCCCGGCGGTGATCAGCGTCACGAGCAGTAGCGTCGCGATCAGCGCACCCACCAGCGACAACGCCGGATATCCTACGGTCCCGACGACCACGCCCGACAGAGTGCCGCCGACACCTGCGACCATGCCCATCGTCATGTCAGCGATGCCTTGTGTCGCCGCCCGCTCCGTGACCGGCACCGCGTTGGTCAGCAACGTTGCGCCGCTGATCGTGGCCATGCTCCACCCGAGGCCAAGGAGGATCAGAGCGAGGCCGATCCACGTGGGCCGGTTGCCCGCGGCCGCCGCCAGCAGGGTGGAAGCCAGGAGCGTCACAGCAGCCGCGTGGGCGACGCGGAGGCTCCCGACGCGATCGGCGACGGCTCCGACCACCGGTGCGAGCGCGTACATGCCGGCGATGTGGACGGATATCACTACGCCGACGACCTCGAGCGAGTCGCCATGGTCACGTAGATGGAGCGGCGTCATGGTCATCACCGAGACCATGAGCCCGTGGGCAGCGGCCATGGTCACCAGCGCGACCGCGGCGGTGCGCTGTCGCAGGATGGCGCGCAGCTGTCGTGCGACGGAGGGACGGGGTTCGTCCCGAGAGCTGACGTCCAGTGCACCCGCCGCGACGAGTGGGTCGGGACGCAGGAGTATCCACACGATGAGCGCGGCACCTGTGAAGGACACCATCGCGATCAGATACGGGCCCGCCATCCGCGGAAGGTGGACCATCGCGGCCAGGCGTCCGGCAGCGCCGAGCAGGTTGGGGCCCGCGACGGCGCCGATCGTCGTGGCCCAGACAACGGTCGCGATCCCGCGGGCTCGGTGGTCGGGATGGGCGAGGTCCGCACCGGCATACCGCGCGAGGAGATTCGACGCGTTACCTGCGCCGAACAGAACCATTCCGACGAGCAGAAGCGGGAAGGACCGGGCCTCAGCCGCGACGACTGCCATCCCCGCGCCCGCGGACGCGATGGCGTAGCCGCACACGAGGCCGGGCCGGCGACCGCGGCGAGCCATCAGTCGCGACAACGGGATGGCACCGAGCGCGGCACCGAAGGTGAGCGCGGCGAAGGCCAATCCGGCGAAGGTCCCGTCCCCGAGGATTGCCTTGGCGAGCAGAGGCGAGACGGCGGCACCGGCTCCTATTGCGGCGCCCGCCAAGACTTGGGCGCCCACCAGCACGCGCAATACGCGCCTTTGAAGCGTTGCGGGATCCTGCTGTGCCGTCTCCACGCGCCGGAAGGGTACCGGCCCTACCTCACGCCAGCGTCGGCAGGATCCACGCCGCTACGCCGCTAGCGCGTTTGACCTCAGCTGCTGAGGTCGACCGTCTCGCGGTTGGGCCAGCGTGGCCCGTGCTGGAGTGCGAGCAGGGCGAGCGCGATTGCTCCGAACGCGAGACCAGCATCCCGGAGGGCGATATCCCAGTACCGGCCCGTCGTGGTCGCGACCACGACCAGATTGGCGACGACTCCTGCCAACCAGCCGGCAACGACCCATCCGCCGATGCGCGGAGCTACGAGTACCACCACCGCGGCGGCGATCTCGATGATTCCAACCGCATACATGACCTGCACCGCGCTGAGCGGGAGGGTGTCGGAGAACCCCGCCCACAAGTACAGGTCCCATTGGGCCAGTCCGTGGAAGAACTTGTCGATGCCCGCGATCAGCGGTATGGCGATGAAGCCGAGCCAGAGCAGCGTGAATGCGAAGAAGCTCGGGTCCTTGAGTCGCGAGGAGAAGCCACCGCGCTCCTCAGTGTGCTTTTGGGCCTTTTGTTCGGCCTTCGTCGTGGTAGTGGTTGCCATGCCACACCTCCCTGGGCGCTTTCGAGGCAACTCCTGGTTCTTACCCCGGACCGCGTCCCGTCATTGCCCGCCAGCCCGCCTGGTTGCGGCACGATGGGCGATGTGCGTCTCGTGATCGCCACTTGCTCCGTGGACTATCAGGGCCGGCTCGAAGCCCATCTGCCACTGGCGCCCCGGTTACTGATGGTGAAGGCCGACGGGTCGGTGTCGGTGCACGCCGACGACCGCGCCTACAAGCCGCTCAACTGGATGAGTCCACCGTGCCGCCTGGTCGAGGAGCCTGGGACGTGGACGGTGCACGGCGCCAAGGGTGAGACTCTCACCATCGCCATCGAGGAGGTACACCTCGACGTAAGCCACGAACTGGGCCTGGCTCCGGCACTGGTGAAGGACGGTGTCGAAGCCCATCTGCAGGAGCTGTTGGCCGACCAACCGACTGCTCTTGAGGACGGGCTCAGACTCGTGCGCCGCGAGTACCCGACCGACATCGGCCCCGTCGACCTGCTGTGCCGCGACGCCGACGGGACGGCGGTGGCGGTCGAGGTCAAGCGACGGGGCGAGATCGACGGCGTCGAACAGCTCGTCCGCTACCTCGAGCGCCTCGCGCTCGACCCCCGCCTCCAACCGATTCGCGGCATCTTCGCCGCGCAGGTGATCAAGCCGCAGGCCAAGGTGCTTGCCCAGTCCCGCGGCCTCCGATGCGTGGAGATCGACTACGACGCGCTTCGTGGCGTCGAGCCTCGCGAGCCCCGGTTGTTCTGAGCCGAGCTAGGACGCCCGACGTGCGATGCGGGATCGGATGTCGAGGGACGCCCGCGCGCCGGCAGCGCGACCGGCGGCGTACCCATTGGAATTCGACACCGACCGTCGAACCTTCGTGAGGTGGGGGAACGCGGCCTCAACCGCGGCGTCGACGCGCTGGTCTCGTGCGGAGAGCACTGGCAACAGCCGCCCGTCGTCACGGGTCATGACCGTCGTGACATCCCGAGCGGCCGCGCCGAGCCGGTCCCCGATCTTGTGGGCGAAGCCGTAGAAGAACGACTGGCGGAACGACCGCGTCCTGGATCGTCCCCGAGCGTCGCGTTGGGCGCCCATCGCGGTGACGGCGCCGGTGGCCTGCACGAGGAGCGACGTGAACAGCAGGTCGACCGCGTCGAGGTCGTCGGGATAGCCGAAGACCGACACGACCCCGAGATCGCTCTGCAGCACAGTGCGGCACCGGTTCGCCCGCGCGATCTGGTGGAGGAGAGCCGTCTTGGCTCCCACATAAGGGCGGTCGATGGTGACGTCTCGACCGATTGCGTCCGTCGCTCCCGCGCCGGCGCCCGGCGCGAGCAGCGCCCGGTCGAGGGCGTGGCGAGTGATGAGCTCCTGCGCCTTCGCCGCGAACGCAGCCGCCTCGTCGGGGAACTCTGTGGATTCCGCCTTGGCGAGGAGGGCGCGCACCCGGTCGAGGACCTTTCTGTCGATGCTGCCGGGAGTTGTTTCTTTCATGGCGGCGAGTCTGGATCGAGGGTGTGACACGGTAGTGGGACCGTGGCCAGGGAGAGGTGAGCGTGGGCTATCCTCGTCCTCCGACGAGGCCCCATCGTCTAGCGGCCTAGGACACCACCCTCTCAAGGTGGCGGCACGGGTTCGAATCCCGTTGGGGCTGCCAATACGAAATGCCCTGGTGAGGGCGTTTTCCTCTCGCCAGGGAGTCGCGAGGTTGACCGGCTCCAGGGTTGGCGATCTGCTCGTCGCGTTCGCGTTCGCGTTCACGGGTCACAACTACTTGGTGCTCGCGCCCGTTTCCGCCGCGAGCGTGTTGCCCGTGTGGCGGAGGTCGTGGAACCGGAACCCGTCCAGGCCCACCTCGTCCCGAGCTCGTCGCCAGACGCAGGCCGAGTGGCTTCGCCGCAGGGGACATCCCCGTTCGCCCGTGAAGGCGGGGCTGTCCGGGGCGGACGCGACGAAGCGGCAGAGATGGTCCGCAACGCCGCCGACGACGGCGGTTGGGATCGAGATGACAGGACGCGCAGCGCCGGGGACGCCGGTTGTCTTCGAGCCAGGGCTCGTGTCGAGTCCTGCTATGAGCCAGACCACGACCACCCGAGACCAACAAGTAACGCCGGTTCGGAGCGGGTTGGGCTGTCCGGATTGCGCTGGTGCGCGTGCCGATAGGCGCGTCATTCGCCGCGTATCCGACCGCCCCTGCGTAATCGATTGGCGATGGTGTCAAGGGTGGCCGTCGGGAGGCGCCGCGGCGCGCTCCGCTTGAGGTGAAGGCTTCCGACGTCGGCGTGTTGCGCCCAGCAACGACCGGCGGCGAGCTCGCCAGGCCGAACGTGCCGGATTTGGTGCCTGCTGATGCGCAGTGTCCGAGGGGGGGTGCCCGCTTGGATGTCACACACGCTCGTTACGCTTAGAGCATGGTGGTCAAAGGTCTGGTGATCTTCGACGGT